>NZ_VIWV01000001.1:7456211-7799317 GCF_007829875.1 Streptomyces capillispiralis
GTCCGACCAATGGTCCGTACCAATATGGCGGGATGATGCGAACACATCAAGAGGGCGGAAGTGGGAGGCACTGCCCGGCATTACGTATGCTGAGGAATCGAACGGGCCGAACCGCCTTTCGCAGTAGGTGAGTTCGGGCTCGTGGCGCGGACCGCTGTCGTCGCAGATCCCGCGCCGGCGCGGGTGGCCGGGCGGCCCGAGTCGACACGGACTCGGGCCCCGGCCCCCTGTTGCGGACCCTTTCCCGGCCGCTGGTGCGATCGTGCCCGTCCGGCCTGTCGGCGCTGTCATAACGTCATATCGTGACGAAATGGGGCAAAGTGCGCGTCAGTGTTCCCGACGAGAGGCCCCCTGACCGTGTCCCGAGTCCCGTCACTCACCCTGGCCGTGGCCGGTGTCGCCCTGCTGGCCCCCTCGACACTCTCCGCCCCCGCGCCCCAGCCCCGTACCGAAACGGCGGCGCGGCGTGCAGGCTCCGTCTCCGCCGCCGAGCTGCTGGCCGAGGTGCGCACCTGCGCGCCCGTCTCCGCCGGTCACTACCGCAAGGACCACGGCTCCCGGGCCACCGTCCCGGTGTGCGGCACCCGCGACGCCGTGTTCTGGAAGGCCGACATGGACATCGACTGCGACGGCCGCCCCGGTCCCCGCTGCAACGCCCGCACCGACCCCTACTTCTCCGCCGCCACGGCCTTCGCCCAGTCCGACGGACGCCCGCTGAGCTCCGAGGAACTCCCCTACGTGGTGGTGCCCGCGCCCAGCGCCGTATGGAACTACTGGTCCCACGGGGTGCGGGGCGGGTCGGTCGTGGCGATGGTGCACCGCGACCGGGTGCGGTACGCGGTCGTCGGCGACGTCGGCCCCGCCGACATCATCGGCGAGGCCTCCTACGCCGCGGCCGAGGCCCTCGGCATCGACCCCGACCCGCGGGGCGGCGGCACCTCCTCGGACGTCACCTACATCGTGTTCAGGAACAGCCGGGTGACCCCCATCGAGGACCACGACGCCGCGGTGACCACGGGCGAGCGGCTGGCCCGCGCGTTCGTCGACACCGACGACTGAACCGGCCAGCGGGGAGGCCCGGCCGGCCACCGCAGGAACCCCGTGCGCAAGCGGCAGCGGGGCCGCGCCACCTCCGCCGCCGACGCCACGGCCTCGCGCGGAAGCGGTCCCTCCACGCCCCCGTCGTCACACCTTCCGGTACGCGTACGCCTCCGAGGCCGCCGCCTCCACCGCGGCCAGGTCCGCGCCCGTGGACGCCGTGACCACCGCGGCCACCGCGCCCTCCACGAACGGCGCGTCCACCAGCCGGGTGTGCTCCGGCAGTTCGTCGCCCTCGGCCAGCAGGGCCTTCACGGTGAGCACCGCGCTGC
The DNA here is from genome assembly GCF_007829875.1 of Streptomyces capillispiralis. Taxonomy (NCBI): domain Bacteria; kingdom Bacillati; phylum Actinomycetota; class Actinomycetes; order Kitasatosporales; family Streptomycetaceae; genus Streptomyces; species Streptomyces capillispiralis. The sequence goes on from NZ_VIWV01000001.1 coordinate 7,457,582, forward strand.
CCAGGTCGGTCAGCACGGCGACCCCGGCCCCGCGGTCGACGGACGCGGCCGCCGCGGCGATCAGCTCGGCGCTGGTGCCGAAGTCACCGCTCTCGGTGCCGCCCGCCGGAGCCACGGGAACCGCCGTACCGGCCCCCGCCAGGCCCTGCGCCAGCTCCGCCACCGACGCGGCCACCGTCGCGCTGTGCGAGACCAGCACGATCCCCACCAGCTTCCCGTCACTCACTGCCGGCCTCCCCGTCCGCCGAGGCATCGACGAGCCCGGCGATCAGCAGCGCCGCCGACGTCGCCCCAGGATCCTGGTGCCCGACACTGCGTTCGCCCAGATAGCTGGCCCTGCCCTTGCGGGCCCGCAACGGCGTCGTCGCCACGGCGCCCTCCTCGGCCGCGGCGCGCGCCGCGGCGAAGGAGTCACCGAGCGCGTCCACCGCCGGCACCAACGCGTCGATCATCGTCTTGTCGCCCGGCGCGGCCCCGCCGAGCTGCATCACCGCGTCCACCCCGGCGCGCAGCGCCTCGGCGAGCTGCCGCTCGTCCACCTCGGCGGCGTCACCGAGCGCCTTGCCGGTGCGGCGCAGCAGCGTCCCGTACAGCGGGCCGGAGGCACCGCCCACCGTCGAGATGAGCAGCCGCCCGGCCTGCGTCAGCACCGCTCCGGGCGTGGCGGGCGGCTCCTTCTCCAGGGCGTCCCGCACGGCACGGAACCCGCGCTGGAGGTTGGTGCCGTGATCGGCGTCACCGATCGGAGAGTCGAGGGCGGTGAGCCGTTCCGCCTCGCGGTCCACGGACGCGGCGGTGACCGTCATCCAACGGATGAAGAAGTCGGCGTCGAGCACGGAAACTCCTTGCGTGGTAGGTACTGCTGAACCATGGCCCCGGCGTCCTTCACATGCCCCAGCGCAGCCCCGGCGTACGCACCGGCGCGTCCCACAGCCGCAGCAGCTCCTCGTCGATCTGGCACAGGGTGACCGAGGCGCCGGCCATGTCCAGGGAGGTGACGTAGTTGCCGACGAGGACGCGGGCCACGGGCACCCCCCGCTCGCCGAGCACGCGCTGCACCTCGGCGTTGAAGCCGTACAGCTCCAGCAGCGGGGTGGCGCCCATGCCGTTGACCAGGACCAGGACCGGGTTGCGCGGGGTGAGGTCCTCCAGGATCGCCTCGACGGCGACCTCGGCGATCTCCCCGGACGTCATCATCGGCCGCCGCTCCCGGCCCGGCTCGCCGTGGATGCCGATGCCCAGCTCCAGCTCGCCGGCCGGCAGGTCGAAGGTGGGGCTGCCCTTGGCCGGCGTGGTGCAGGCGCTCAACGCGACGCCGAAGCTGCGGGAGTTCTCGTTCACCTGCCGGGCGACGGCCTCCACCCGCTCCAGCGGCATGCCCTCCTCCGCCGCCGCGCCCGCGATCTTCTCGACGAACAGGGTCGCGCCGGTGCCGCGCCGCCCGGCCGTGTACAGGCTGTCGGTCACCGCCACGTCGTCGTTGACCAGCACCTTCGCGACCTGGACGCCCTCGTCCTCGGCCAGTTCCGCGGCCATGTCGAAGTTGAGCACGTCACCGGTGTAGTTCTTCACGATGAACAGCACCCCGGCCCCGCTGTCCACGGCCGCCGCGGCCCGCACCATCTGGTCGGGCACGGGGGAGGTGAACACCTCGCCGGGACAGGCCGCCGACAGCATCCCCGGCCCCACGAACCCGCCGTGCAGCGGCTCGTGCCCGGACCCCCCGCCGGACACCAGGGCCACCTTCCCGGCCACCGGGGCGTCCTTGCGCACGATCACCCGGTTCTCCACGTCCACCGCCAGCTCGGGATGGGCCGCCGCCATCCCGCGCAACGCGTCCGCGACCACGGTCTCCGGGACGTTGATCAGCATCTTCATGGGTACCTCCTGGGAAGGTTTTGGCAGGTGGGGCATTGGCCTGCATCGGCGCTGGTCAGAATAGGTAGGTGACAGATATCGATCTTGGCGGTCCATGACGGCCGTGAGCGGGTTCCCGCGGTACCGATGCTGACTCGATGCCGACTTCCATGACGCAGCGTCAGATGCCCTCCGGTGAGTCGACCGCGTGGCGACACAAGCCCTACGGGAGCAGTATCGACCTTGTGGCCGCGAAGGTCACGCGAGGCCGCACCGGAGCGTTCGGCGGGGCGAGCGACGACTGTTTCGGGCGAGGTCGGGCCTGACGCCGGGCTCCGGGCTTGTGCCGTACCTGCGGCATCGGGCACCGCCTCGCCCGCCAGGGCGCCGAGTCGTCCCGACGACGGGGCCGGCACCGCCGGCTCGTGGAACGGACCGTGCGCCGGCTGTCTGGCTGCCGACGCCTGCACCGCCGCCGCGTTCGGTGCCCCTTCTCATGGCCGCCCGCTTCGTGCACACGCTCGCATCGGCATCCGTTCGAGGGGTCCGGGGCGGATTGTGCGGCATCGTCCCGGCCGGCCGCAGGATGATCACCTACGGCGCGGCGCGGCTCAGCCGGTGGACCGTGGTCCCGCCTCTCGCTGCGGACTCCCCATCGCTGGATCCGGGAAGGGCGGTAGGCATCTCACTCCTCGCGTACCAGCGTGCCCGCTCGTCCTACGGGCGTCGGCCCGCAGTCGTCCCGGCCGCCTTCCTCGCACCGGGTTCACCAGGGGGCCAAAGTCACCATCACCACTACCGAGGAGCACGGATGCACCTGATCCCGTCGGAGCAGGAGAAGCTGCTGCTGAGCGTCGCGGGAATGCTCGCCAGCTACCGAAAGGAGCGCGGCGTCAAGCTGAACTACCCCGAGGCCGTGGCCTACATCAGCTGTTGGGTCATCGAGGAGGCCCGGGCGGGCAACTACACCGTCGACCAGATGATGAGCGACGCCGGCGTTCCCCTGGAGCAGCGCAAGGGCGACACCCAGGGTGAGGGGGAGAGCGTCCTCACCACGGCCGACGTCATGGAGGGGGTCGCCGAGATGCTCGACATCCTGCAGATCGAGGCGACCTTCCCCGACGGCCGCAAGCTCGTCACCCTCCACGACCCGATCCGTGCCCCGAAGAGCGCCCCGATGGCCGCTCCGATCCGCTGAGGACGAACCCATGCCCTACTTCCAGCCGCCGGCAGCAAGGCCCGCGCCGATGGTGTGTCCGGACGCGCGGCCCGACGGCGCCGTTCCTCCCGAACATCTGCCGCCCTCCGATCTGGACCCGGGCCGGGCCCACGACTTCTCCCGGTACGAGGTGGGCGGCGTGTGGGTCAAGGACCCGGCCGCGGAACACGTCCTCAACTTCGCGGAGGGCAAGGCCACCGTCTACGTGGTCAATGTCGGTGACCGCGACATCCAGATCGGTTCGCACATCCACCTGGCCGACGTCAACGAGGACCTGCTGTTCTTCACCGACCTGGAGGCGGCCACCGCTGCCGAGGCCGTCCTGACCGACCCCGAGCGGGCGCGGCCCGAACAGATCGCGGGGGCCCGCGAGTTGGCGCACCAGCGGTCGAAGACGCCGGGAGTGGCGCCCTGGGGCTACCGCCTTGACATCGCCCCGGGGGACTCCCTGCGGTTCAGCCCCGAGAACGCGCCCAGTGACGCGATCGAGGTCGTTCCGATCGGCGGGAGGCGACAGGTTCCGGGCCTGCGCAAGGACAAGCAGGACGGCGACGTCGATCTCGGCTGACATCGCCTCGTCAACCCAGATGGAGGAGAGCAATGGCGAACATCACCCGTGAGCAGTACGCGAAGTCCTATGGCCCGACCGTGGGCGACCAGGTCCGTCTGGGCGACACCAACCTCTGGATCGAGATCACCGAGGACCTGACCTTCGGTGGTGACGAGGCGATCTTCGGCGGCGGCAAGACCATCCGCGAGTCGATGCTGCAGGGCCTTACGACCAGTGCGCAGGGCGCCCCCGACACCGTGATCACCAACGTGATCATCCTGGACGTCGCTCCCGCCCGGGAGCGGGGAAGCGGCGATGCCGTCGTGCGTGCCGACGTCGGAATCAAGGACGGCCATGTCGTCGCCATCGGCAAGGCCGGAAACAGCGACGTCATGGACGGGGTCACGCCCGGGCTGGAGATCGGTCCCTGCACGGACGTGATCTCCGGCGAGGGCAAGATCCTCACCGCCGGTGCCGTCGACACCCATGTGCACTACATCTCGCCCTCGGCCGTCATGGAGGCCGTGGCCACCGGGACCACCACGCTGATCGGCGGCGGTGTGGGCCCCTCCGAGGGGTCCAAGGCGACCACCGTGACCCCCGGCCCGCAGCACCTGGTGAACCTGCACCGCAGCTTCGACGACCTGCCGGTCAACGTGATGCTGCTGGGCAAGGGCAACACCGTCGGCAAGGAGGGCCTGGACGAGCAGGCGCTGGCGGGCGCCGGCGGTTTCAAGATCCACGAGGACTGGGGAGCCACTCCGGCCGCGCTGGACGCCGCACTGAAGGCCGGAGAGGAGTGGGGAGTGCAGGTCACCCTGCACGCCGACTCCCTCAACGAGGCCGGCTTCGTCGAGACCACCCTCGACGCCATCGGTGGGCGCGGCGTTCACGTCTTCCACGCCGAGGGCGCCGGCGGCGGGCATGCTCCCGACATCCTGAAGGTGGCTGCCGAGGGGAACGTCCTGCCCGCCTCCACGAACCCGACGCTGCCGTACACCAGGAACACCGTGGCCGAGCACATCGACATGCTGGCCTCCGCCCATCACCTCGACCTCGGCAACAGGAACGACCAGGCGTTCGCCGACTCCCGCATCCGCTCCACGACCATGTTCGCCGAGGACGTGCTGCACGACATGGGCGCGATGTCCATCACGTCCTCCGACGCCCAGGCCATGGGCCGCATCGGTGAGGTCGTGACCCGCACCTGGCAGGTCGCCCACGTGATGAAGGAGTGGAGCCACAAGACCTTCCGGGACGCGAACTTCTTCTACCGGACCGAGCGGGGAGCCGGCGACAACGCCCGTGCACTGCGCTACGTGGCCAAGTACACGATCAACCCCGCCATCGCCCACGGCATCGACGAGTACGTCGGTTCGGTGGCGGTGGGCAAGCTGGCCGACCTGGTGCTGTGGGACCCGCGGTTCTTCGCCGTACGGCCCGAGGTGGTCATCAAGGGCGGCGCCATGGTGCTCGGCAACCTGGGCGACCCCAACGGTTCGGTGTCGACGCCGCAACCGACGTTCCTGCGCCCGGCCCTGGCCTACGCCCTCGCCTCCCAGCTGTCCTACTCGTTCGTCTCGGACACGGTCCTCAACCCGCCCTCCGGCACCGACCCGTACAGCACGGTCAGCGGCCAGGGCGTGTTCAAGGAGTCGTTGAAGGCCACCCTCGGCCTGCGGCGTGAACTGAGGGGTGCCAAGCCCGTCAAGGACGTCACGAAGGCGGACATGGTCTTCAACGGCGGGCAGTTCGGCATCGACATCGACCCGAGCACATTCAGGATCGCGGTGGAGATCCCGGGTCTCGCCACGACGCGGGATCACGGCCTCACCAAGCACCGGAGCCGTGCCGGTTTCTGGTATCTCGACCAGCCGCATCCACCGGAGAACCTGCCGCTCACCCAGCGTTACCTGATGTTCTGAGGCGCCGTGAGCACCTCCTCGCTCCTGCTCGCCCTCCTGGGCGACGCCCGGCTCCCGTCCGGGGGACACACACAGTCCGCCGGTCTGGAGCCGGCCCTGCGGGCCGGCACGACGGCCGCCCAGGTCCCCGCCTACCTGCGGGCCCGCCTCCGTACGGTCATCCGTGTCGAGGCGGGGACCGCCGTCGTTGCCCGTGCCGTGGCAGCGGGCGGCGGCGACCTGGCCGAGGTCGAGGCCGCCTGGGCCGCCCGGACCCCCAGCCGGGCACTCAGGGCCAACGGGCGGCGCCTGGGGCGCGGGTATCTGCGCGTCCTGCACACGCTGTGGCCCGGTCCCTACGACGCCCGCGCCCGCACATGGTCGCGCCCTGTCGTGCTGGGCCTGCTCGCCCACCGCGCCGCGATGGCCCCCGCCGACGTGGCCCGCCTGGTCGGGTACGACGACGTCCAGACCGTGACGGCGGCCCTGCTCAAACTCGATCCGCAGGACCCGCTGGTCGTCGCCGCGTGGGTGAAGGACCTGCTGCCCGACATCGACGAGATGGCCGCTCAGGTCGCCCACCTGCACACCCCCGAACAGATCCCGGCCCACGGCGCCCCTCTCATCGAGCGCTGGGCCGAGACCCATGACACCGCCACAGAGAGACTCTTCAGTGCGTGAGAACACCACCGCCCCCACCCGCGCCATGCGTCTGGGCGTAGCCGGTCCCGTCGGCACCGGCAAGAGCTCGCTGATCGCGACTCTCTGCCAGGCTCTCTCCGGCGAACTGCGCCTGGGGGTCATCACCAACGACATCTACACAGATGAGGACGCGCGTTTCCTCAAGAGCGCCGGGGTGCTGGACCCCGAACGGATCCGCCCGGTGGAGACGGGTGCGTGCCCGCACACCGCGATCCGCGACGACGTGACCGCCAACCTGCTGGCGGCCGAGGACCTGGAGGCCGACTTCGGCCCGCTGGACCTGGTCATCATCGAGTCCGGCGGCGACAACCTCACCGCGACCTTCTCCCCGGCCCTGGTGGACGCCCAGCTGTTCGTCCTGGACGTCGCCGGGGGCGGTGACGTCGTACGCAAGGGCGGCCCCGGCATCGCCCGCGCCGACCTGCTCGTGATCAACAAGACCGATCTGGGCCAGTACGTGGGCGTGGACGTGGAGCGCATGGCCCGCGAGGGCCGGGAAGCCCGCCGAGGCTCCCCGGTGGTCGCGCTGTCCCGGCACGACGCGGCGTCCATCGGGATGCTGACCGGCTGGGTCCGCGACACCCTCGCCCACTACCGCACCGGCGAGCACACCCCTGTCGACCCCGGCCCCATGGCCCCGCACTTCCACGCCGGCCAGGGCGGCGAGGGCGGTCACCAGCACACCCACGCACCAGCGAACCCCAGGCGGAGCGCGTGACCGGGCCGACCCGCCTGAGCGTCGCCCCCACGGGGAGCCGCAGCCGCGTCCACCACACGACCGGGCACCTGACGGTGCGGGTCATGGACCAGGACGCCGACGGAGCCAGAGTGGGCCTGCTCGCCACCCAGGCGCTGCTGCTGTCCGGCGACGACGTCCGCATCGAGGTGGACGTCGCTCCCGGCGCCTGGCTCGATGTCGTGGAGACGACCGGCACGGTCGCCTACGAAGGCGAGGCACCGTCGTCCTGGACGGTCGACGCCACCGTGGGTGACGGAGCGGTTCTGACCTGGGCCGGCAAGCCGTTCGTGGTCTCGGACGAGATCGCCACCCACCGTCGCACCCGGATCCGGCTGCACGGCACCGGCAGGACGCTGACGCAGGAGAAGGTCGTACTGGGGCGTGCCGGGCAGTTGGGCGGGGACCTGAGCATGTTCCTGGAGGCGAGCGACGACAGCGGGCCGGTGCAGGTGGAACACCTGGACCTGGGGCAGCGGGCCCGTCAACTGCCGGGCGTCTTCGGGAACCTGCGTGCCATGGACACGGTCACCGCCCTGGGGTGGACACCTGAGCCGACCGGTGCGCCGGAGGCCGGCACCACCGGGCCCGGGGAGACCTACTTTCCCCTGGACCGGTCCGGTGCCGTGCTGCGCTGGATGGGAATCGGCCGCTTCCGGGACCAGTTGTGCGACGCCACCTTCGCCGCCTGGCGTCAGGAAGCCATGCGCGACCGCCGGCACTGACACACCGCACGGCACCTGGGTCACGTCGAGGAGGAGACCGGCCTCGGAGAAGTCGATCACGGGCCGGCCGCGGACGCCGTGGCAGCCCCGGCCGGGCGACCTCGTGCCGGTACATGCGGCGCTCCCCGACCGGATGACAGAACGACCCACACATGGTCCCTCGCCAAGCGGACGAGATCGGCGCCACCCCCGCAACGATGCGGCGCGGCGGGCGGCTCCCTGGGAGCCGATGGGGAGACGACTTGGTGCTTGCGCCCGAAGTGCACGCCGGCGGTGGTGGACTTCGGGCGGTGCGTGGGCCCAGGTCGTCCACCAGGGCACTTGCCCGGGGGTGGTCTCCGTGCTCCAGGACCTCTGAGGTGCCCGCTGCCATGAACAGAGCGCCCACTGGCTGCGTGTTGCACGAGGGGATCGCCGGGATGTGGGCCGGCTGGAGTCCTCCTGCCGGAAGTACTGGCATCGCGGGTTCAGTCCAGCACCGCGGCCGGCAGGCTGAGGATCATGGTGAGGCCGCCGCCGGGGGTGTCCTCGGCGTGCAGGGTGCCTCCCACGGCCTCGGCGAAGCCGCGGGCGACCGCGAGTCCGAGGCCCACGCCGCTGCCGCGCGGGGAGTCGCCGTAGCGCTGGAAGGGGACGAAGATCCGTTCCTTGGCCTCGTCGGAGACGCCCGGTCCCCGGTCCACCACGTGCAGTTCCACCCGGCCGGCGAGGGTGCCGGCCGTTACCACGACCGGCTCGCGCGGCGGGCTGTACTTGACGGCGTTCTCGACGACGTTGGCGACCACGCGCTCCAGCAGCCCCTTGTCGGTGGTCACCATGGGCAGGCTCTCGGGGATGTCCAGGCAGACGGCCGACCCGGGGTCCGGGATCCCGGCCAGCGCCAGGGGGACGACCTCGTCCAGGTTCACCGCGCGGATGAGCGGTGCGACGGTCCCGGTCTGCAGGCGGGACAGGTCGAGCAGGTTGCCGACCAGGTGGTTGAGGCGGTCGGCGCCGTCCTCGATCGCGGCGAGGAGTTCGGCCCGGTCGTCCTCGGACCACTGCACGTCGTCCGAACGCAGCGACGTCACCGACGCCTTGATGCCGGCGAGCGGAGTGCGCAGGTCATGACTGACCGCCGCGAGCAGAGCGGTACGGATGCGGTTGCTCTCGGCGAGCTCCCTGACCCGGTCGGCCTGCGACTGCAGCCGTCGGCGGTCGAGGACGGCGGCGGCCTGCGCGGCGAAGGCGGTGAGGACCCGGCGGTCGGAGGCGGGGAGCACCCGCCCGGACAGCGCGAGCGTCATGTGTCTGCCCACCTGCACGTCCACGTCCGCGTCCTCGGGCCGCGCGGTGACGGGCTCGCCGACGCTGCCCGCGCACAGCCACGGCGCGGTGTCGTGCGCACGTTCCAGCAGGGCCGCCGAATCCATGGCGAAGGTCTCGCGCACCCGTTCCAGCAGTCCCGTCAGGCTGTTCTCGCCGCGCAGGACGCTGCCGGCGAGCGAGGAGAGGATCTCCGACTCGGTGCGCAGTGCGGCCGCCTGCTCGGTGCGGCGCGCGGCGAGGTCCACCACGGACGCCACGGACACGGCGACGCCCACGAAGACGGCGATGGCGATCAGATTCCTCGGGTCGGAGATGCTGAAGGTGTTGAGGGGCGGCGTGAAATACCAGTTGAGCAGCAGGGACCCCACGGCGGCGGACGCCAGGGCCGGCGGCCGGCCGCCCAGCAGCGCCGCCGTGACCGTCGCGGTCAGGAACAGCAGCATGTCGTTGGCCAGACCCAGGTCGGGCAGCACGGCGCTGAGCAGGAAGGTGAGGAGGACGGGGCCGAGCACACCGACGAGCCAGCCCGTGACGATCCGCGAGCGGGCGAGCCGCACGCTCCGGGCGGCCGGGCGGCCGCCGGCTGCGTGCACCGCGTCATGGGCGACGAGGTGGAGGTCCGTGCCGGGGCCGCAACCGCGGGCGACGGCGGCCGCCACGCCGGACCCGGGCAGGCGCCGCCGGTGTTCGCGCCGGGACACACCGAGCACGATCTGGGTGGCGTCCACCCCGCGGGCGAACTCCAGCAGGGCGGTGGCCGCGTCGTCGCCGACCACCTGGTGGAAGGCGCCTCCCAGGTCCTCGGTCAGCGCGCGCTGGACCGCCAGTTCCCCGGGTGGGGCCGCGGCGCGTCCGTCGCCGCGGGACATGTGCAGCGCGAGGACCTCGCCGCCGGCCGGCCGGTCCGCGAGACGGGCGGCGCGGCGTATCAGCGCGCGCCCTTCCGGGCCGCCGTTCAGACCGACCAGGATCCGCTCGCGGGGGCTCCGGACGGTGGGGGCCCGGTGCTCGCCGGGGTGGCGCCGCAGGTCCTCGTCGACCCGGTCGGCCAGCCAGAGGAGCGCCAGCCGGCGCAGCGCGGTGAGACCGGCGGGGCGGAAGCGGTTGGACAGGGCCGTGTCGACCCTGCCGGGTCCGTGGACGTTGCCGTGCGCCATCCGGCGGCGTAACGCCTCCGGTGTCATGTCGACCAGCTCGACCTGGTCCGCCAGCCGCACCACCCGGTCGGGTACGGTCTCCCGCTCGCGGACGCCGATGGCGGACTCCACCATGTCGCCGAGCGACTCCAGACACTGGATGTTGACGGTGGAGATGACGTCGATGCCGGCTTCCAGGAGTTCCTGCACGTCCTGCCAGCGCTTGGCGTTGCGGGACCCGGGGCGGTTGGTGTGGGCGAGTTCGTCGACGAGGACCACCCGGGGGCGGCGGCTCAGCACCGCGTCCACGTCCAACTCCGCGACGGGTGCGCCCCGGTGCTCCAGCCGCTTGGGCGGGACCGCCTCCAGGCCGCGCGCCATCGCCTCGGTGAGCGGGCGTCCGTGGTGCTCGACGAGGCCGATCACGCAGTCGGTGCCGCGTGCCACGCGGCGCTGCCCCTCGGCCAGCATGGCGTAGGTCTTGCCGACGCCGGGTGCCATGCCGAGGTAGATCCGGAGTCTGCCGCGAGTCATCGTCTCGTCTCCGCTCCTGAGAAGGGCCGAGTGTCACCGTCGGGGCCGGAAAGCCTGTCGCGGGCCCGCGTCCCGGCCGGCCGGGACGAGACGGGGCCGGGGAGCCGGCGTCAGCGCCCGCCGGCCTCGTACTGCTCCCGCCACTTGTCGATCAGCGCCGTCATCTCCCGCTGCATGAAGCCGTAGAAGTCCTGCATCTCGTCCAGCCGGCGGCCGGCGACGCTGTCGTGGCCCGCGGCCTTGATGCCTTCGGCGGCGGCGTTCCACATGCTGTCGAGCAGGGCGTTCTGGTTGCCCATCAGGGTCGCCCAGGCGTGTTCCCGGAAGCGGTAGTGATCGCGTCGGCTGCCGGGCGCCGGTACGCGCTCGATCATGCCGGTGGGGATCAGCTGGTTCACGGCGCCGGACACCGCACCGCTGCTGATCCGCAGTTCCCCGCAGAGATCGGCCGCCGTCATGGTCTCCTGCTGGGTGAACAGCAGCGCGGTCATGACCCGGGCGGTGGTGCGCTGCATCCCGCTCTGGGCCAGGGTCAGCGCGAGGCGCTCCGCGCACTCGCGCAGTTGGACGTCGTCCCTCTCCTCCATCAATGCCCTCCTCTTGACGAGTTCTTATCATACCGAGCACCTCGAAAACTCAGAGCATTTACAGATCTCTGAACGTTCGATACGTTGCGGGTCATGGACCATGTGATCGAGCTCCGGGAGCTCACCAAGACCTATGGCACGCGTCGCGGTCTGACCGACCTCAGCCTCGACGTCCGGCAGGGCGAAGTCTTCGGCTACCTCGGCCCGAACGGGGCCGGCAAGTCCACCACCATCAGACTGCTGCTCGACCTCATCCGGCCGACGTCGGGCCGGGCGTCGGTGCTCGGGCTCAGGCCCCGTGAGGACGGAGTGGAACTGCGCCGCAGGGTCGGCTACCTGGCCGGCGACTTCGTCTGCGACGGCCGGCAGAACGTCCGCAGTTACCTGCGCTTCCTGGCCGCCCTGCGCGGTGGTGTGCCCCAGGCGCGCATCGACGACCTCGCCGAACGGCTCGGCCTCGACCAGGCCACCAGCATCAGGAAGCTGTCCAAGGGCAACCGCCAGAAGGTCGGCCTGGTGCAGGCCTTCATGCACCAGCCGGAACTGCTCGTGCTCGACGAGCCCAGCTCCGGACTCGACCCGCTGGTGCAGCAGACCTTCCTCGACATGGTGGCGGAGGCCAGGGACGAGGGCCGGACCGTCTTCATGTCCAGCCACATCATGAGCGAGGTCGAGGCGGTTGCCGACCGCGTCGGCATCATCCGCGACGGCCGGCTCGCCGCCCTGGACACGGTGTCCAACCTGCGCACCGGCGCCGTGCGCGACATCGAGGTGACCTTCGCGTCACCGGTGCCGCCGGAGGCGTTCGCCGCCCTGCCCGGCGCGGACCGGCTCCACCTGGACCAGGACGGCACCACGCTCACCGGCCAGATCTCCGGCAGTCCCGACGCGTTGGTCAAGGCGCTGGCGCGGCACACCGTCACCGGCCTGCGCGCCACCGAACCGGCCCTCGAGGAGCTGTTCCACAGCTACTACGAGGGCGCCGAGAACGCGCCCCGCGCCCAGACGGCGCCGGCCGCCTGAGCGCGCGCCACCGTCGCAGGACCGTACCGAAAGGACGAAGGGACAACCGATGAACGCCGCTATCCTCACCAAGTACCTCTCCGACAGCCGCCGGAGCCTGACCGGCTGGGCGGCCGGGACGGCGGTGGTCGGCATGGTGTACGCCAGCACCTACCCGTCGCAGCGGGAGAACACGGCGAACCTGCCCGAGGCCCTGCGCGAAGGGCTCAACATCGACCAGACCGCGGCGGGGTACCTGCACGCCAGCGTGTTCGGCATCATCCTCCCCCTGCTCGCCATGATCTACGGCGTCACCGCCGGCACCCGGGCCGTGGCCGCCGAGGAGGAGACCGGCCGCCTCGACCTGCTCCTCGCCCACCCCGTCACCCGCACCCAGGTCGCGGTCGAGCGGTTCGGCGCGCTGATCGCCGGAGCGTTCGGCATCGCCGTCCTGGTGTGGCTCGGACTGCTGGTCATCCGCGGCGGGGCCGAGCTGACGAGCGTCACGCCCGTCGAGTTCCTCGCCCAGTGCCTCAACCTGGCGCTGCTGGCGGTCCTCTTCGGAGCCCTCGCCCTCGGCCTCGGCGCGGCGGGCGGCCGCAGGGCGGTCGTCCTGGTGACGTGCGCCGTGATCGGTGTGGTGTCCTACACCGCGCACACCTTCGCCGGCCAGATCGGAGCGGACTGGCTCGCCTACCTCTCCCCCCTGCACTACTACATCGGCGGCGAGCCGCTGCGACACGGGTTCCAGTGGGGCGACATGCTGGTGCTCGTCGTCGCGTCGGGGCTGCTGTTCGGCGCCGGCGTGCACCGCTTCAACCGGCGGGACATCAACAGCTGATCCCCTCGCGGCTCGGGTCCCGGAGGCTCTGGGGTGGGTGCTGGGGGAGACCCCAGTGTGCGCCCCGGGGCCTTCTCGCAAGGCTGCATCGACCGACCCGTCCTGCAGGGGAAAGGTGATGGGGTGTCCACGACAGACATCGAGATCCCGCCGCAGCCGAACGTGAACGACCCGGCGATCTACGACTGGTACCGCATGATGCGCAACGAGCATCCCGTCCACCGGGACCCGGCCACCGGATGGTGGGTGGTGTACCGCTACGCGGATGCCCGGCACGTCCTCACCACCCCGGGCACCTACTCGTCCGAGATGCACCGGATGGGGTTCCCCGAGTCCGGTCTGGAGAGCCTGCCGCAGATGGACCCGCCGCGGCACACCCGCGTGCGCCAGATCCTGAGCACGGCGTTCACTCCCGCGTCGATCGCCGCCTACGAGCCGCAGATCGTCCGGCTGACACACGAGATAGTGGACGAGATCGCCGGCCGCGGCCAGGTGGACCTGGTCGCGGATCTCGCCTACACCGTGCCCATCGCCGTCATCCTCGAAATTCTCGGCCTGCCGGCCGAGGACCGGGTGCTCTTCTACGACTGGGCCCGGAAGGTCATGAACGTGACCCCGGAGGAAATGGCCCAGGAGGGATACCTGGAGGCGCTCGGCGAACTGCAGCAGGAAGCGATTTCCTATCTGCGGGAGAAGGTGCGCGAGCGGAAGGACAAGGATTCCGACGACATGCTCACCCGGCTCGCCAACGCGGAACTCGACGGCGACCGGCTGACCGAGGACGAGACGGTCAATTTCGCGAACGTCATGTTCGCCGGAGGGCATATCAGTACGACGATGACCATCGCCAACGCCGTCGACCTCCTCGACCTCAATCCGGGCGCCCAGGAGGAGCTGCGCCGGAACCGCGACCTGATCCCCCAGGCCGTCGAGGAGGTGCTGCGGCACCGGCCCCCGATCACCACCGGACTGCGCGCCTCGACGCGGGAGGTGGAACTGGGCGGCGTCACGATCCCGGAGAACCAGCACGTGGCGGCGAGCTTCTGCTCCGCGAACCGGGACGAGCGGCAGTTCCCCGATCCCGAGGCCTTCGACATCCACCGCCGCAGCGAGGGGCGCCACTTCGGCTTCGGCTTCGGTACGCACCACTGCATCGGCAACGCCCTCGGCCGCCTGGAGACCAGGCTCGTGCTGAACGTCCTCTTCGACCGGTTCAAGGAGATCAGGGTCGACCGGGACGGCGACCTCGCCTGGGCCGTACCCCCGCAGATGGTGGGCTTCGACCGGCTCCCGGTCTTCCTGCAGCCCGCTTGACATCACCGGCACCGATTGCGCCACCCCTCGTCGATCACGCCGACGAGGGGTGGGCATGTCGCTTTTTGGTCGGATGACTGAATTCTGAGGATGCTTCTTGACGCCTTCTTGACGCCGCTCGGCATGGTTTCTGAGTGGGTGTCATGTGTTACGTTCCGGTGAGTCCTGTCGAGCGCGGCACGGTGAGGACGGGGGGATGTGTCACAGGTGTCGGAGCCGGATTAGAAGAGCCGCACGCCAAAAGGGCGCACGATTGTCTCGCGCTTTCCCATTCCTGGAATCTATCTGGTCGATTCGACTGTCCAACACGGGGTGTGGCACATGCGGCAGGAATTCCTGATCCTGGAACGTGATCGTGAAATGGATATGGTCCGGGCCGGTGTGCGGCAGGCGCGGAACGGCGACGGATCGGTCGTCCTGTTCGAGGGGAGCCGAGGGGCAGGCAAGACCAGCCTGCTCACGGCGGCGCGCCAGGAGGCGGAGAAGTCGGGGCTGCGCGTGCTCCACGCCCGGGCGGGGGAACTGGAACGCGGCTTCGCCTGGGTGGTCGTGCGCCAGCTCTTCGAGCACTGCCTCAACACCGGCGATCGGACCGCACACGGGGACCTGCTCGCCGGACCCGCGGCACTGGCCGGCAGCATCTTCGACTACGCCGACCCCGAACGCCTCAGCGAACCGCCCGCGGGGGACGCCGGCCTCTACCGGCTCCTGCACGGCCTGTACTGGCTCTGCAAGAACCTCTCCTCCACCGCGCCCGTGATGCTGCTCGTCGACGACGCCCACCACGCCGACACCGCCTCCCTGCGGTTCGTCGACTACCTGGTGAACCGGCTGGAGGGCAGTGGCGTCCTCCTCGTGCTCGCCCACGCGCCCGACGGGCCGGCCCCCGCGCAGGAACTGCTGCTGTCCGTCGGCCGGTCCCCGCTGGCCCGCCAGTCGGTGCTGGACCCGCTCGGCCCCGCAGCGGTGCGCGAGGCCATCACCGTACGGCTCGGCGGCATGCCGCACGACGACGTGACGGCGGCCTGCCTCGCCGCCACCGACGGGAACCCCCTGCACCTGGTGGAACTGCTCGACGAGATGCGCCGACGCGGCATCGCCCCGCACCAGGCGGCCGCCGACGCGGTCCCGGGCCTCACCCCCGTCCGCATAGCCAAGGAGGTGACGCGCCAGCTGCACCGCCTGCCGGTGTCCGCGCGGGCCCTCGCCGACGCGGTGGCCGTCCTCGGCGCCGACGCCGATCCGGGCCACTGCGCGGCGGCGGCCGAGCTGGACAACGGTGACGTCCTGCGTGCCGTGGACGCGCTGCGCGAGGCCGACATCCTCGGCACCGGGGTCCCGTACGGCTTCCGGCGTCCCGTCGTGCAGCAGATCGTGTACGAGCAGATGTCCTCGGAGGTCCGCAACGCCCTGCACGAGCGGTCCGCCCGTTCGCTGCACGCCGCGGGCGCCTGCCTGAGCACGGTCGCCGAGCACCTGTGCCGCACCGACCCCGGCCGCGACCCGTGGACGGTGCAGATCCTGCGGGCCGCCGCGGTCGAGGCGATGCGCCGGGCCGAGGCGGCGAAGGCCACCCGGTACCTGCGCCGCGCCCTGGCGGACTCCGCGGCCGAACGCGACCCCTGGATACTGGGCCAGCTGGGGTCGGCGGAACTGCGGGCCAGGCAGGCCTCCGCGATCGAACACCTCCGCGAGGCCCTGCGCCGTATGCACGATCCGGTCGTCAGGACCCGTCTGCGTCTCGAACTCGGGCTGGCGCTGACCGCTTCCGCCCAGTACGAGGAGGCACTCGCGCTGCTCGCGAAGACGGACGCCGCCCACCGGGCGGACACCGCGGCGGAGTCCGTCGGCCAGGCCGCGTCGAGCGTCGCGGCGGTGGTGGCCCGCATCACCCCGGGGCACCGCGGGGCCGGCGGGCCCCTGGGCGTCACCACCGTGTCGCGGTCGCACGCGGCCGTCGAGGCCCTGTCGCGCGGGTGCCCGTCCCACCGGGTGGCCCGGCTGGCCGCCGCCGCCCTCGCCGACGCGGCCCCGTCGTTCGACGAGGACACGGAACTGACGGACGCCGTCGTCGCGGCCTGGGCGCTGGGCCAGTGCGGTGACGCGGACACGGCCGAGCGCGTTCTGCGCGACACCGCGCACCAGGCGTTCGACGGCGGGCGGTTACTGGCCTCGGCCACCGCCTGGGGTGTCCTCAGCTGGACCCTGCTGGACACCGGCCGGCTGGCCGAGGCCGAGGCCGCGGCGCGTCAGCTGCTGCGGCAGGAGGAGTGCTCGCTGATGCTCGCGTGCGTGCCCCTGGCCGCCACGGTCCTCACGCACTGCCTCATCGAGACGGGCCGCCTCCAGGAGGCGGAGGACTGCCTCCGGGACAACCGCCTCACCGGAGTCCTGCCGCCGACGGCCCTGTTCGTCCCGCTGCGCATCGCCCGCGTCCGGCTGCATCTGCGGCAGGACCGCTTCGAGGTCGGGCTGCGGGACCTCGCGGACTGCCGTGACCAGGCAGGACAGGAGGGCTGGCTGTACCCGTCCGCGTCCTGCGAGTACCTGCCCGACGTCACCAGGGCCCTGTCCATCACCACCGGACTGCGCGCGGCCCACAAGCTCGCCGCCGACGTCACCGAACGGGCCCGCGCCTTCGGGGCGGCCCGGCCGCTGGCCGCGGCCCTGCGCACCCAGGGCGAGATCGCCGGCGGGGACGAGGGGCTGGAGATGCTGGAGGACGCCGCCCGGCTCCTCGCGTCCACGCCCTACCGGCTGGAACAGGCACGCACCCTGGTCGCGCTCGGCGCGGCGCTGCGGCGTCAGGGACGGCGCGCCGCCGCCCGGCGGCGCCTCAAGGCGGGCATGGACCTGGCCCACCGCATCGGCGCCTCCGTGCTGGAGACCTCGGCCTCGGCCGAACTCCGCCTCGCCGGCGTCCGCCAGATCAGGAGCGGACCGCAGCAGCGCGCACCGCTGACACCCGCGGAGGAACGCGTGGCCCACAAGGCGGCCGCCGGACTCAGCAACCGGGAGATCTCACAGGCCCTGTTCGTCACCGTCAAGACGGTGGAATGGCACCTCAGCCAGGCCTACGCCAAGCTGGGGATCGCCCGGCGCGGCGAGCTGTCCCGGGCACTGACCGGCGACACCCCGGCGCACGACGACGGCATCTGCCGCTCCGCCTGAACCCCGGCCCTTCCCCTCCCCGCCCGCGCGGGACCACGGGCGCCCCCGGTGGGCGCCCGTCGTCGTGCCGGGGCGTCCCCGCAGCTCAACGGCCCTGCGGCGGACCCGAACTGGGGTCGCTGCTGGGGGAGTTACGGGGGCGCGCACGGGCCGTCGTGCACCAGGCTGGCCGCCGGTCCCCCAGGGCGAGCACCTTCCCGACCGCCCGCCGGGGCCGGCCGCATGCCGAAGACGAAGGGCGGAACCGTGACCAGCACGACGGACAAGAGCTACGCCACCCTGACCGGGGCCGAACGCAGGTTCGTGGACGAAGTGGCGCGGCACTACCACGAGGCGCACGGAGTGACCTGGGAGAAGGGCCGGGTCATGGCGTGGATGATCATCAGTGACCCGATCGAGCAGACGCTGCCCCAGATCTGCGCCGCGGTGGACGCCGACATCGCGGACATCGAACAGCTCATCGAGCAGCTGACGCTCGCCGGCCTGTACCGGCGCATCGACGAGCCCGGCGGCGAGCCCCGCTACCGGCTGGTCGACGACGGCTACCCCAAGGCGGTCTCCGACACCTTCGCCAGCTGGCCGGAGTACCACCGGATCTTCCAGTTCGGCCTGGAGGTCCTCGCCGACGCCGACGACTCCCGGCGCCGGCGGATCGCGGAGATCGAGGAGCTCTTCGGGCACATCGTCGGCGACCTGGCGGACATGTCCAGGCGCTGGGAGGAACACCGCCGTACCGCCGTCGCCTGACCCGCCGTCCGGACGCACCGCGAGGAGAGCGCACCATGACCGAGCAGACCGCCCCCACCACCCTCACCGAGGGCGAGCAGGCCTTCGTCGAGAAGGTCGCCCAGTACTACTTCGAGAACGACGGCATGCCGCACGACCGCGGCCGTGTCGTCGGCTGGATGATGATCTGCGACCCGCCGGAGCAGACCGCGGCCGACATCGAGAAGGCCCTCGGCGTGCCCCGGGCCGCGATCGACCGCATCGTCGACCAGCTGACCCCGGAGAACGACCCGGTCAGCGTCTTCGAACGCACCGGCTCCCTCCAGGAGAACTACACGGTCCGGCTGCGGGAGAACAGCTGGGGCCCCAAGGTCCGCGGCATCTTCTCGGAGTTCCCGGACTTCCACCGCGTCGCCGCCGACGGGCTCGCCGCCCTCCGGTCCGAGAACGTGCCCGAGGAACGCCTGACGCGGCTGGCCAACATGGAGCGCTTCCTCGGCTTCGTCAGCACCGAGATGCCCGCCATCCTCGAGCGCTACGAGCGGCGCGGCACCGGCGCCACCGGCTGACCCGCGCCGGGCGGGCCGGCCGTGCCGGGGCCCGCCCGGAGCCCGCGGACCGCCGCCCGCACACGACGAGCCGACCGACGCGGCACAGACAGGGACGGGGCACAGATGACCACATCGCTCGTGCAGACCGGCCGGACCGCCGGCGACCGGGGCCCGATCGCCGCCGAGCACCTCGGCAGCGCGGCCTTCCGCGCCGATCACGGCGCGCGCTACGCCTACGCGGCGGGCTCCATGTACAAGGCGGTGGCGTCCGAGGAACTGGTCGTCCGGATGGGCCGGGCCGGCCTGCTGTCCTACTTCGGGGCGGGCGGCCTGCGCGCCGACCGCGTCGTCGCCGCCGTCCGCCGCTTCGAACGGGAGATCGGCGACGGCCCGTGGGGCGTCAACCTGCTGGCGTCGCACGAGAACCCCGCCAAGGAGCAGGAACAGGTGGAGCTGTTCCTGCGGCACCGGGTCCGCCGGGTCGAGGCGGCCTCCTTCATCGTCCCGACCCGGCCCCTGGTCCAGTACCGGATCAGCGGGCTGCGCACCGCGCCCGACGGCACCGTCCACGTCCCCCACCGGGTCATGGCGAAGGTGTCGCGGCCCGAGGTGGCCCAGCACTTCCTGGAACCCCCGCCGCGCCGGCTCGTCGACGAACTGCTCGCCGACGGAGCGGTCACCGCCGAGGAGGCCGCCCTGGCGCAGCGGATCACCCTCGCCGACGACCTGTGCGCCGAGGCCGACTCCGGAGGCCACACCGACCAGCGCCAACTGGTGGTGCTCCTGCCCGACATGGTGCACCGCAGGGACGGCGCGGCGGCGCGGCACCCCGCCGCCGCCCGGGTGCGCGTCGGCGCGGCGGGCGGACTGGGAGTACCGGAGGCCGTGGCGGCCGCGTTCGTCCTGGGCGCCGACTTCGCGCTCACCGGCAGCATCAACCAGTGCACCGCCGAATGCGGCACCAGCGACCGGGTGAAGGACATGCTCCAGCAGGCCGAGGTGCAGGACATGGCCGTCGTACCGGCCGGCGACATGCTGGAGACCGGGGCCCGGGCCCAGGTGCTGCGCCGCGGCCTGTTCTACCCGGCGCGCGCCAACCGGCTCTACGAGCTGTACCGCCGCCACGACTCCCTCGACGACCTCGACGAACGCACCGCCGAGCAGCTCCAGCGCCGCTACTTCCGGCGCACCTTCGACCAGGTCTGGGAGGAGACCCGCGCCTACTACGCACAGGCGAACCCGGCCTCGCTGCACCGCGCCGAGCAGGACCCGAAGCACAAGATGCTGCTGATCTTCAAGGCGTACTTCGTGCAGTCGATCCGGCTCGCCATGAACGGGTCCGAGGAGCACCAGGTCGACTACCAGATCAACTGCGGCCCCGCGCTGGGCGCCCTCAACGCCCGGCTGCGCGGCACACCGCAGGAGCACTGGCGCGAGCGCCACGTCGACGAGCTGGCCGAACTGCTGATGCGGGGCGCGGCCGACGTCCTCACCCGCAGGCTCGCCGGCCTGACCACCGACACCGCACCCGGGAGCCGCACATGACCGTCGCCCACCTCTTCGCCGGACAGGGCTCCCAGCGCGTGGGCATGGGGGCCGAACTCCTGAAGTCCTACCCCAACCTGGTCCGCCAGGCGGACGCCGCGCTCGGCTACTCGGTCGCCGACCTGTGCCTGCACGGCCCGGCGGAACGTCTGTCGGACACTCGCTTCACCCAGCCCGCCGTGTACGTCGTCGACGCCCTCGCCTACCTGGACGCGGTGCGCCGCACGGGCGTCATCCCCGACGTGGTGGCCGGGCACAGCCTGGGCGAGTACGCCGCCCTGTTCGCCTCCGGCGCCTTCGACTTCCGTACCGGCCTGGAGATCGTGGCGCGGCGCGCGGAACTCATGGCCGACGCCGGGCCGGGCGCCATGGCGGCGGTGATCGGCCTGGCGGAGAGCGCGGTCGGCGAGATCCTGGCCGCCGAGGACTGCGACGTCGACATCGCCAACCTCAACGCCCCCGACCAGATCGTCGTCTCCGGTACGCCCGAGGAGGTGCGCCGGGTCGCGAAGGTGCTCGCGGAACGCGCGAGCGCGGTCGTCCCGCTCACCGTCAGCGGGGCCTTCCACTCACGGCACATGCGCCCGGCGGCCGAGCGCCTCGAACGGTTCCTGCGGGGCCACGTCTTCGGACGGCTGAAGATTCCCGTCATCTCCAACACGACCGCCCGGCCCTACGAGGACGGCGACGTCGTCGACCTGCTCTGCCGTCAGCTGTGGTCCCCCGTCCGGTGGACCGAGACGGTGCACCACCTGCTCGCACAGCCCGACCCCGAGCTGCGGGAGATCGGCCCGGGCAACGTGCTCACCGGCCTGACCCGGCGCATCCGGGCGGCCCGCGAGACCGCGCCGGCGGCCGGCTGACGGGCCCTTCCGGCCGCAGACCGCAGACCGCAGACCGCTGACCGCAGACCGCTGACCCGAGACCGGAGACCAGCAGTGCCGACGATCGGACCGGAGGACAACGGCGCCATGAAGCCCCATGCCGTCACGGGTGATTTCCGCGTCACACGAGCCGATCTCTCGGCCTTCGCGGAGGCCGGCGGGGACCTCAGCCCGCTGCACGTCGACGAGGCGTACGCGCGCCGGACCCCCTTCGGGGGGCCGGTGGCCCACGGGGCGCTGTGCGTGCTCCACGCCCTGGCCCTGAACCCGGTGCCGCCCGGGCTGCGCCTGGCGGAGCTGCGGGCCCGGTTCCCCGGCCCCGTTCACCCGGACCAGGGCTACCGGTGGGAGGCGCACGGCGCACCGGACGGCTCCGCCGGTTCCGTACGCGTCCTCGACGGCCGGCGCACCCTGGTCGAGATCGAGGCGCGGTACGTGCCGGGAACCGTGCACGCGGCCCCCGCCAGGCCCGCACGGCCCCGGTTCACCGCCTCGGCCGCGGACACCACGGCACAGGCCCTGGTCCCCGGTGCGGAAGCGGGCGTCCGCTACCGCCCCGACTGGCCGGCGCTCACCCGGTTCGTCGACGAACGAGGGCTGACGGACCGGGGGATCGGAGTGGAGCACGCGGCCGTGCTGGCCTGGGCCAGCCAGCTCGCCGGAATGGAGGCACCCGGCCGCGCCGCCCTGGTCGCCGGCATCGACGCCGACTTCCGGCCGGGCACCGGCAGGCGGGGGTTCTCCGGCCGGGCGGTGCTCGCCGACGTGGACCCGCGCTACCGCCGGGTGCGGCTGACCGGCGAGGTGACCGCGGGACACACCACGGCGCGGGTCGAGGTCCGCGCGTTCGCCCGGCGCGAGACCACGGCGCCGGACCCGGCCCGGCTGCGCGGCCTGCTCGGCAGCGGCCCGGCAGGTGCCCGGCCGCCGGACGGTACGACGGCCGCGCCGTGCGGCGGCAGGACGGCCGTGGTGTGCGGCGGCAGCCGCGGCCTGGGCGCCGCGCTCGTCCAGGCCCTCGCCCTGGCCGGAGCCACCGTCCACATGGCCTACCGCGACAGCACGGCCGAGGCCGAGGCCCTGGTCGCCGCGCTCGGCCCGGACGGCGCCCGGGTCCACCTGCACCGGGGCGACGCCGGGGACCCCGCCTGGTGCGCCGACTTGCTGCGGGCCGTCGAGGACAGCGGCGCCGCCGCCGACCTGCTGATCCTCAACGCCGGTCCGCCCGCCCGGCCGCTGGACGTGCACCCGGACACGGTCGCGCGCTCCGCGGAGCACGTGGCCGAGGCGGTGCGGCTCGCCCAGGCCCCCCTGGCGGCGTTCACCGGCCACCTGGCCGACGGCGGCCTCGTCGTCACCGTCTCCTCCGCCTACGCCCGCACACCGCACCGCGGGCTGTCCCACTACACCGCCGCGAAACGGGCGGTGGAGGGCCTCACCGAGGCCGTCGTCTCCGAAACTCCCGGCCTGGCCGCGCTGCTCGTCCGGCCGCCGCGGCTGGCCACCACCTTCGCCGACAGCGTGGCCGACGGCTCGGCCCTCGACGTCGAACCCGTCGCCGCGGCCGTCGTCCGCGCGGTCGCCGACGGGGTCGCCGCGGGGACCACCCGCGTGCTGGCCCACTTCGGTGCGCCGGATGCCGCGCAGGCCCCGGATTCCGGGGATGCCCCGGCGGGCCCGGACGGGTTCGGCGCACCGCGGGCGGACGGCCCGTCGGGGCCCGCGGAAGGCGGCGCGCCCGGCGCTCCCGCGGGTGCCCCGGAGGACGTCCCCGTGCGTTCGGCCGCGGTGTCCGAGGGTGTGCGGGCGGACGGATCCGCGGCCGGGTCCCCCGGCCGGGGCGGGCCCGCCGGGGAAGCGGATGAGGACGCCCCCACGGGCAGTCTCGTGGTCGCCGCCACCTTCACCACCGACCCGCTCCACCCCTCCCTGGCCCACTGGTGCGAGCGGCTCGGCCTCGACCTCGCCGTACGGCCGGCCGCGTACGGGCAGGTGTTCCAGGAACTCCTGGACCCGGGCAGCGCGTTCGCGGCCAATCGGCACGGCTGCGACGTGGTCCTGCTACGGGCCGAGGACTGGCCCGACGGGCCCGAGGGCGAGCGCACCGCCGACGAGTTCGCCGCCGCCGCGCGCACCGCCGCCGCCCGCCTCCCCGCACCCCTGCTCGTCGCCCTCTGCCCGCCGTCACCCCCGGCCGTCGCCCGGCGCGGGAACGCCCTCACGGCGCTCGAGGAACGCCTGCTGGGCGCCCTCGCGGGGATCAGCGGGGTGCACACGGCCCGGCTGGCGGACCGCGGCGACGGCCACTGGGTGGCCGACCACCACGACGCGGCACGCGAGGAACACGCGCACATCCCGTACACCCCCGAGGCCTGCACCGCGCTCGGCACCTCGGTGGTCCGCATCGTCCACGCGCTGCTCGCCCGCCCCTACAAGGTGCTCGTCCTCGACTGCGACAACACCCTGTGGCGCGGGGTGTGCGGTGAGGACGGCCCGCTCGGGGTGGAAACGGCCCAGGCCCACCGTCGGCTGCAGGAGTGGGCCGTGCGCCGGCACGACGAAGGCGTACTCGTCTGCCTGGCCAGCAAGAACACCGCGGAGGACGTCGACGAGGTGTTCCGGCTGCGCCCCGACATGCCGCTGCGTCCCGAGCACATCGCCGCCCGCCGGGTCGACTGGAACCCCAAGGCCGCCAACATCGAGGCGCTCGCCGGTGAACTCGGCGTCGGACTCGACTCCTTCGTGTTCCTCGACGACAACCCGGTCGAGGTGGCGGCCGTCCGCGCGGCGGTACCCCAGGTGCTCGCCCTGTGCCTGCCCCCCGACGAGGCCGACTGGGACGCCTTCCTCGCCCGGCTGTGGGCCTTCGACCGCACCGAGGTGACCGAGGAGGACCGGCGGCGCACCCAGATGTACCGGGCGGCCCGGCACCGTGAGGAGGCCCGCGAGGCGGCGCCCTCGCTGGCCGGGTTCATCGAGGGGCTCGGGCTGCGCGTGGACGTACACGAGGCGCACGACGGCCAGCTGCCCCGGGTGGCCCAGCTCACCCAGCGCACCAACCAGTTCAACCTCGCCCCCCGGCGCAGGACCGAACCGGAGCTGCGCGCCCTGCTCGCCGACGGCACCCGGTGCTGGGTGGCGGAGGTCGCCGACCGGTTCGGCGACTACGGACTCGTGGGGGCCGCGCTCACCCGGGACGAGGGCGACGAGGTCCTGCTGGAGACCTTCCTGCTCAGCTGCCGCGTCCTCGGGCGGGGCGTGGAACACGCGTTCCTGGCCGCCGTGGCCCGGGCCGTCCGTACCGAGGGCGGCCCCGCGGTCCTGAGCGCTCGGCACCGCCCCACCGACCGGAACGCGCCCGCGCGGACCTTCTTCCGGGAGGCCATGGGCGAGCCCCTGGCCTCCGGCCCCGCGCAGGGCGAGGACGGGACACAGGTGCACCGGGCGCCGTTGGACCGCCTCGCCGGGCTCGTGTTCCGGCCCGACGACGGAGCGGCGCGGGAGGATCCGGCGGCCCGGCGCCCCGCCGCGCCCGCCGGCGTCCACCGGGCAGGGGACGCCACCCGGCGCTCCGCACTCGCCCTCCTGGCCACCGGACTGCCCGACATGGCGGCACTCCACCACGCCGTCATGGGGGAACCCGCCGCCGTGCCGGCCGTGATGTCCACCGCCGTGCCGACCCCGGTGCCCACCACCGTGCCCACGGCCGCCCCCGACGCCCGCGGGCCCGAGGGGGCCGAACCGTTCGACGCCGTACGGGCCGTGGTGGCCCGGCTCAAGCGGATGCCCCTCGCCGGGCTCACCCCGGAGACCACGCTGGAGTCCCTGCGACTGGAGTCCCTCGAGATCGTCGACGCCACCGTCGCCCTGGAGAAGGACTTCGGACGGCTGCCGAAGACCCTGTTCTTCGAGCACCGCACCCTCGGCTCCGTCGCCCGCGCCCTGCCCCGGCCCGCCGCGTCCGGCCCGCGACCGAGCGGCCCGCCCGCCGCGCCCCCCGTGCCCGCGAACGAGCCGCCCCCCGGCCGTGTCCCCGCGGCGGCCCCGGACCCCGCCCCCGCGGTCGCCCGGGCGCACTCCGCCGCAGCACCCGAGGACGGCATCGCCGTCGTCGGCATCGCGGGCCGCTATCCGGGAGCGGACGACATCACCCGGTTCTGGGAGAACCTCAAGGCGGGCGTCGAATCACTCGGCGACGTCTCCGTGCGCTGGGAGCGCAAGGACGTCGTCGACCCGCGCGGCGGGCCCGCCCGCACCTACACCTCGGCCGGCGGACTCATCGACGGCGTCGACGAGTTCGACGCCCTCTTCTTCCAGCTCGCCCCGAGCGAGGCGGAGACGATGGACCCGCAGCAGCGCCTCTTCCTGCAGACCGCGTACCACGCGGTCCAGGACGCCGGGCACACCCCCGCCGGTCTCGGCCGCGACGTCGGCGTCTACGTCGCCTCCATGGGCCCTGACTACGCGGTGCTGAGCGCCAACGCCGCCCTGGAGGGCGGCAGCCGGTACCCGAACAGCGACCTCTACCAGATCGCCAACCGGGTCTCGTACTTCATGGACTTCACCGGGCCCAGCATCGCCGTCGACACGGCCTGCTCCGGTTCCGGCGTCGCCCTCCAGCTCGCCTGCGACGCGATCCGCGCCGGAACCGTCTCGGCCGCCCTCGCCGGCGGGGTCAACGTCATCCTGCACCCCGCGCGGCGGATCCAGTACGCGCAGCTCGGCATGGTCTCCCGGGCCGGCCGGTGCATGCCCTTCGGCGCCGACGCCGACGGCATGGTGACCAGCGAGGGCGTCGGCGCCGTACTGCTGCGGCCGCTGCGCGACGCGCTCGCCGACGGCGACCACGTCTACGGCGTCATCCGGGCGGTCGGAGCCAACAGCGACGGACGCACCAACGGCTTCACCGTCCCCAGCCCGCGGGCGCAGGCCGACCTCGTCTCCCGGACCCTGCGCCGGGCCGGCACCGACCCGTCCACCATCGGATACGTCGAGGCCCACGGCACCGGCACCCCGCTCGGCGACCCCATCGAGATCCGCGGCCTGGGCAAGGCGTACGCCGGTGCCCGTCCGCCCGCGCCGATCCCCGTCGGCAGCGTGAAGGGGAACATCGGCCACACCGAGGCGGCGGCCGCCCTCGCCGGACTGACCAAGGTGCTCCTGCAACTGCGGCACCGCACCCTCGTCCCCTCCCTGCACTCCCAGCGCCTCAACCCCGACATCGACTTCGCCGCCACGCCGTTCCACGTCCAGCAGTCCACCGCCGCCTGGCCCGCCGCGCCGGGCGGCACCCCGCGCCGCGCCGCCCTCAGCTCCTTCGGCGCGGGCGGTGTGAACGTCCACCTCGTCGTCGAGGAGGCGCCCGCGCCGCCCCGTACCGCCCCGGCACCGGCCGCACCGGAACTCGTCCTCCTGTCCGCCCGGGACGAACCGGCGCTGCGCCGGGCCTGCGACCGCCTCGCCGCGCACCTGCGCACCGCCGGCCCCGAACTCCGGCTCGCCGACGTGGCGTTCACCCTGCGGGAGGGACGCGAACACTTCGACACCCGGCTCGCACTCGTGGTCACCGGGACCGAGGAACTGGCGGACCGCCTGGAGCGGCTCGCCGCGCCCGGTGGTGAACTGCGGGAAGCGGCGCGGGACACCGACGCGGCGGCGCTGGGCCTGGCCGACGACGGCGGACGGCTCGACGACGTCTTCGACGGGACACCCGGCGCCACCGACGTGCTGCGCGCCCTCGCCGACCGCGGGGAACTGCACAAGCTCGCCCGGCTCTGGTGCCGGGGAGCACGGCCGGACTGGGCGGAGATCCTGCCGTCCGCGGGCGCCCGCCGGGTGCCGCTGCCCGGCTACCCGTTCGCCCGCACCCGGCACTGGCTGTCCCGCACCGACACGGGCACCGGCCCGGTCGCGCCGCCCGCCCCGCCCCGGCGGGCCGAACTCCACGTCCCGGACTGGACCCCGGCCCAGGTCCAGGAGGGAGCGGCCGGGCAGCGGGCCCGCGTGATCGTCGTGGGCGGCACGTCCGCCTGGTCCGAGGGCGCCGACCACCGGGTGGCGCGGCCGGACGAGGTGCCCGCACCGTCCGACGGCCACCGGCACACCGTCGTGGTCGACCGCCGCGCCCTGGACCGGGCCGCCGAGCCCCTGGCGCCGTGGCTGCGGGAGATGACGGACACGCTCGACGTCCTGCCCGCCCTCGCCGACCGGAGCCCCTCCCTCACCTACGTCACCCTGGCCCGCCCCGACCGCGACGATCCCGCACCGTCCCTGGCCACCGGGTTCGGACGGGCCCTGGAGCGTGAGGCGCCCGGCTTCCGCGCGGTACGGATCGAGACCGGCCCCGGCGAACCCGCCCTGGCCCACGTCCTGTCCCTCGTCGCCACCGGCGCGCCCGAGGCCCGCGCGGACGGCCCCGGCCACCTCGTACGGACCTGGACCAGGGCCACCGTCCCCGCCGGAACCCCGCCGTTCCGGCGGGGCGGGCACTACGTCGTCACCGGAGGCGGCGGGGGCGTCGGCCGGTTGCTGACCGCGTACCTCGTCGAACGCTGGGCGGCCCGGGTGACCTGGGTGAGCCGTTCCGGCGGCGGCGCCGGACCCGGCGGCGCGGTGCGCCGGCTGCGCGCCGACGTCACGGACCCCGGCGCCCTGGCGGCCGCCCTGTCCGCCGCGCGCCGGGAGCACGGACCGGTCAACGGGGTGTTCCACGCCGCCGGGGTGCTGAACGACGGCGCGGCCCGGGACCGCACCCCGGACGAGGTGCGCGCCGTGCTCGCGCCGAAGACCTGGGGCTGCCTCGCCGTGGACGAGGCGACCTCCGGCGACCCGCTGGACTTCTTCGTGCTGATGTCGTCGTACGTCGGCACCCTCGGCAACGCCGGCCAGACGTCGTACTGCGCGGCCAACCGCTTCCTCGACGCGTTCGCCGAGCACCGCGCCTCCCTGGTGGAACGGGGGACGCGGTCCGGCCGGTCGGTGTCGGTGGCGTGGCCGCTGTGGAGCGACGGCGGGATGGACATGCCGTCCGCCGTCCGCCGTCTGACCGAGACCACCGTCGGTCTCACCCCGATCGACACCCCGGCCGCGCTGGCCGCCCTGGAGGACGCGCTCCTCCTCGGCCGCCCCCGTGTCCTCGTCGGCTTCGGCGACCGGTCGAAGATCGGCGCGGCGCTCGGCGCCGTCCCGGCGGCACCTCGGCCGGACGACGCCCCCCGGTCGGCGGCCCCGGGTGACGATCGGGCCCGGCTGCGCGACCTGGTGCGGGAGGAGGCCGCAGCCCTCGTGAAGATCCCGGCCGAACAGGTCCGCGACACCGTCGAGTTCGGCGACTACGGCTTCAACTCCCTGCTGTTCACCGACTTCGCCAACCGCCTCAACGACCGTCTCCGACTGGCCCTCACCCCGGTGGTGTTCTACCAGCACTCGACCGTCGACGCGCTGACCACGGCGCTCCTCGACAGCGCCGCCCCCGCCCTCGCGGCCCCACCGGCACCATCCGCAGCACCACAGGCACCCACCGCACCACCGGCACCGGCCGGGCTCACTCCCGGACCGGCCCGCCCCTCCGGCGCCGCGACGAGCGGCACTCCGGCCGCCGCGCCCGCCCACCGGACGGACGGCACCATGCCGCCGGTCGCCGTCATCGGCATGGCGGGACGCCTGCCCGGATCGCCGGACCTGGACGCCTACTGGACGCACCTGATCGAGGGCCACGACCTGGTCCGCCCCGGCCCCGCCGGACGCTTCGGCGCCCCCGTTCCGGCGGGCGGGTTCCTCGACGACATCCTCGGCTTCGACGCGGAGTTCTTCGCCGTGTCCCCGCGCGAGGCACGGCTGATGGACCCGCAGCAGCGGCTGTTCCTGGAAGCCGCGTGGCACGCCGTCGAGGACGCCGCGCTCCGCCCCTCCTCGCTCGCCGGCAGCCGCACCGGCGTCTTCGTCGGCGCCACCCTGTCCGACTACTCCGACCTGCTCGCCCGGGCGGGCGAGGAGGTCGCCGCCCACAGCATCACCGGGCACGTGCAGAGCGTCATCGCCAACCGGCTGTCGTACCTGCTGGACCTGCGCGGCCCCAGCGAGGTCGTCGACACCGCCTGTTCGAGCTCGCTCACCGCGCTGCACCGGGCGCTCGGCGCCCTGGAGGCGGGGGAGTGCGACCTCGCCGTCGCGGGTGGCGTGAACGCCCTCTTCTCGCCGGCCTGGTTCGACTCGCTGGGCCAGGCCGGCCTTCTCTCGCCGACCGGCCGGTGCTGGACCTTCGACGAGCGGGCCGACGGCTTCGTACGCGGCGAGGGCGTCGGCGTCGTCGTCCTCAAGCCCCTGGACCGGGCGCTGGCGGAGGGCGACCCGGTCCGCGCCGTCCTCCGGGGCAGCGCCGTCAACCACGGCGGCCGGGCCCACTCCCTGACGGCCCCCCGCCCCGAGGCGCAGGCCGAGGTCGTCACCGCCGCGCTGCGCCGGGCCGGAGCCGACCCGCGCAGCGTCTCCTACGTCGAGACGCACGGCACCGGCACCCGGCTCGGCGACCCCATCGAGATCGCGGGTCTGACCGCCGCCTTCGGCCGCTCCGGTGAGCACGGTGACGGACCCTGGTGCCACCTGGGCGCCGTCAAGGCGAACATCGGGCACCTGGAGTCCGCGGCGGGCATCGCCGGCCTGCTGAAGGTGCTGCTCGCCCTCCGCCACCGCACGCTGCCGCCGAACGCCGTGGGGGAGCGGGCCAACCCGCACCTGCGGCTCGACGGCACCCCGTTCCGGGTACCGCGCGAGGCCCAGCCGTGGCGGCCCCTCGACCCGTCCGGCAGGCCCCTCCCGCTGCGCGCCGGCGTCAGCGCCTTCGGCTTCGGCGGGGCCAACGCCCACCTGGTCGTGGAGGAGCCGCCCGCCGTCATCCCCGGCTCCCGGCCCGAACCCGGCCGGGAGCACGTCCTGGTGCTGTCGGCCCTCGACGAGCGCAGGCTGCGCGCTCACGCCCTGGCGCTGCGCGACGAACTCCGGCGCGACCGGTACGCGTTCGCCGACCTCGCGCACACCTCGCGGGTGGCCCGCGATCCGCTGCCCGCGCGGCTGGCACTGGTCGTCCCCGGCAGTGCCGAGGCCGTGGCCGCGCTCGACGCCCACCTCGCCGGGGGCACCGCCCCCGGGCTCCACACGCGGAGCAGCGGGCGGACGGCCACCGACGGCACGGGCGGCCCGCACGAGGCTGCCCGCCGCTGGGTGGCCGGCGAGGACATTCCCTGGCCGACCGAACCGCACCTGCGCCGAGTGCCCTTCCCGGCCCGCCCGTTCGACCACTCCGTCCCCTACGGTCCCCGGGCCGTCCCGCGGGCGGTGGGGGGCGACGGGGCCGGGCCGGTGGCTGCTGCGGCGGGTGCGGGGGCCGGCGGGACCGATCCGGTGACGTCCGCGCCGGGCGCGCGCGTCGGTGGAACCGGTTCGGCACCGTCCGTTCAGGCGGCTGAAGGCGGGCAGCCCGCGCCGGACACCGGGGCCGGTGGGCCGGTCGCGGGAACCCTCCGGCTGCTGGCCCGCACCTGGACGCCCGCGCCCGCCCCGGCCCGCAGCCGGTCCGGGCGGCCCGCCGTCACCCTCATCCTGGTCGGCGCGGAGGCCGGCCCCGGACTGGCCGAGGAACTGGCGGGCCTCGACGGACACGACCTCGTCGTCCTGCGCGAGCCCTCACCCCTGCCGCTGCCGTGCGCCCGCACGGTGGAGACCGATCTCGACGACCGGGAGGAGACCCTCCGCGCGGTGCGCGGGCAACTGGCCGCGTACGGGCCGTTCGACGTGGTCGTCGACGCGGTCGACGCCCTCGCCTCCCCGCAGCGCCCGCCCCGGCACGCGGGCCGGCTGGCACTGCTCCAGGAACTGGTCTCCCACGCCCGGGAGCACCCCGTCACCCTGGTGCACGTACGGCCGACGGCCACGACCCGCGGGCCCGGTGAGGCGAGCGGCGTCCTCGACGCGGCGCGCATGGCCGGTTGCGTACGGGCCCTGGGCGCGGAGTACGCCGCCGTCACCGCCCTCACCGTCGAGTACGACGCGCTGCCCGACGGCGTGCCCGGCCCCGTGGCCCTCGCCGCCGCCGAACTGCCCGCCGACGCGGGCACGGACCCCGCCGAGGTGCGCCACATCCACGGCACCCGCCGGGTGGGCGGGCTGGCGCCGGTCGCCGTTGCGGACGCCGGACTCGACGGGCGCCTGGGCTCGTTCGCCGTACGGGCGGACCGCCCCTACGTGATCACGGGAGGGACCGGCGGTCTGGGCATCGCCGCGGCGGAACTGCTCGTCACGCGCGGAGCCCGGCGGCTGGCCCTCACCGGGCGCCGGGCGCTGCCGCCCCGCGAGGAATGGGGACGGGCGGCGGCGGACGACTGGTGGAAGGACTGCGCCGACGCGATCCTCCGGATGGAGGCGGCCGGGGCGCGCGTCCTCGTCGGCCACGGCTCCCCGGAGCGGCTCCCCGCCTTCCTCGGCGAGGTCCGCGCCGCCCTCGGGACTCCCGCGGGTGTCCTGCACTGCGCGGGCGCGGTGTCGCCCACGCCCGCCTTCGTGCACAAGGACCCGCACGAGTTCGACCTCACCTGGGAGCCCAAGGGGCCGGCCCTGGCCGCACTCGACCGGGCGCTCGGGGAGGACGAGCCGGACTTCGTGGTGCTCTACTCGTCCGTCTCGGCGCACATGCCGCGGCTCGCCGTCGGCCTCTCCGACTACGCCGCCGCCAACGCGGCGCTCGACGACTACGCCGAGTACGCCGCGGCCCGCGACCGGAACGGCGCCACCCGCTGGTTGTCCCTCGCCTGGGGCAGCTGGTCGGGCATCGGCATGGGCGAGGTCACCACACCACGCTACGCCGAACTGGGGCTCGCCCCCCTGCGCCCCGCCGACGGGCTGACGCTCCTGGACGCCGCGCTGGCCACCCCGGAGCACACCACACTCGCCGCGGTCGCCACCGTGCCCCCCGCGGCCGGTCACACCGCCGCCGCGCCGGCACCGGGTGCCGCCGCCCGTACCGAGGTGCTCGCTCGTGCCACGGCGGACGGGCACCCGGAGGGGCCGGAAGGAGAGGCCGGCGCGCTCGTCGACCGCTGTGCCGACCACGTCACCGGCATCCTGGCCGACGTGCTGGGCATGCCGCGGGAACGGATCGCGCCCGGCCGGCCGTTCGCCGACCTCGGTGTCGACTCGATCCTCATCGCCGGCATCGTCGTCCGCCTGGAGAAGGCCACCGGAGCGCCCCTCGACCCGTCCGTCGTCCTGGAGCACCCGACCGTCGAACGGCTCGCCCGCCACCTGGTCCACGCCCACGGACCGGGCATCGCCCGCTGGGCGGCCGCGTCGTCCCCGGCACGGGCGACGCCGGGCACGACGGGCGTCCCTGCCGGGGGAGCCGCGCCGGCGCCGGACCGGACGGGTGTGCCGGACGCTTCGCCTCCGTCCGCGCCGGTCCCCGGCGGTGCCGGTAGGTCCGCCCTGGCGCACGGTGCCGGCGCGGCCTCCGCGGACGTGCCGCTGGCCGTCATCGGCATGGCCGGCCGGTTCCCCGGCGCCGCGGACACGGCGGCCTTCTGGGAGCTGCTGCGCCAGGGCCGTTCCGGTATCCGCGAGGTACCGCGCAGCCGCTGGGACGTGGCCTCCCGCTACTCGCCCGAGTACGCGCCGGGCATGAGCATCAGCAAGTGGGGCGGCTTCCTCGACGGCATCGAGGACTTCGACACGGCCTACTTCGGCATCCCCGAGGCGGACGCCGCACACGTCGACCCCCTGATCCGGCTCTTCCTGGAGGCGGCCGAGACGGCCCTCGCGGACGCCGGGTACCGCGGCGAGGAGCTGAACGGCCGCGCGGTCGGCGTCTTCGTCGGCTCCGGGACCAGCACGTACGCCTCCCGCATCGCGGTTCCCGGCCGGGCCACCGCCACCGGGCTCAACCAGAACTTCATCGCCGCCCACCTCGCCCACCTGCACGACCTCCGAGGCCCCAACCTCGTCGTGGACACGGCCTGTTCGTCCTCGCTGTCCGGCCTCCACCTCGCCCGGCAGTCGCTGCAACTCGGTGAGTGCGAGATGGCCTTCGTGGGCGGTGTCGACCTGCTGCTGGACGAGACGCCGTACCTCTCGCTCAGCGCGGCCCGGGCCCTGTCACCCGACGGCAGGTGCCACGTGTTCGACGCCTCCGCCAACGGCTTCGTGCCCGGCGAGGGCGCCGGCGCGATCCTGGTCAAGCCGCTGCCCGCCGCCCTCGCCGACGGCGACCGGGTCCTCGCCGTGATCGAGTCGACGGCCATGAACAACGACGGGCGCACCATGGGCCTGACCACGCCCAACCCCGACGCCCAGCAGGCGGTCGTCCGCGAGGCGCTGCGCCGGGCCGGCGCCGACCCGGCGAGCGTGTCCTACGTGGAGGCGCACGGCACCGGGACCATGATCGGCGACCCCATGGAACTGCGGGCGCTGACCGCCGTGTTCGCGCGCTCCACCGACGAGCGTCAGTTCTGCGGCGTCGGCAGCGTCAAGTCGAACGTGGGGCACCTGCTGATGGCGGCGGGCATGGCCGGTCTCCAGAAGATCGTGCTGTCCCTCGGACACCGGCAGTTGCCGCCCACCCTGCACTGCGAGCGCCCCAACCCGCGCTTCAACTTCGAGACGTCACCGCTGCGCATCCAGGACCGGCTGGAGCCCTGGCACCCCCGGCACGGAGTCCGCCGGGCCGGCCTGAGCGCGTTCGGCTTCGGCGGCACCAACTGCCACGTCGTCCTCCGCGGTCCCGTGGGCCCCGAGGAGACCGGCCACACGCCCAGGCGCGCGCCCCTGCCGCCGCCCGTGTTCCAGCGGCGCCGGCACTGGGTCGAGCGCACCGCCCAGGACGATCCGCCGCGCATCGCGCCCCGCCCGCTGCTCGAGCTGGAGGAACTGATCTAGCCATGCCGGACAACCGATCCGTCCAGCGTCCCCACGACCCGCTGCGTCCGCTCGCCGGCCGCCGCGCCGGCACCGGCGTCACCGCCGACGACCCGGCCCTCCGTGACCACCTGGTCCACCGGGTGCCCGTGCTGCCCGGCGTCTTCCTCCTCGACCTGGTGCTGCGGACCGTGCGACGCGCGGGGGTCGATCCGGCCCACGTCGTCCTGCGCCGCATCGTCTTCCACGCCCCGATCGTCGGCTCGGACGACCGGACGCCGGTGGAGGTCGTCCTCGGCGACACCGGGCCCGGACAGCCGGTGCCCGTCACCGTGCGCAGCCGCCCGGGCGGCGACCCCGGGGCGCCGTGGGAGACCAACTGCACGGCCGAACTCCACCCCGCCGACGCGTGGGCCCGGCGACGTATCGACCCGGCCGCCCTGACCGCCGCGGCACCGCGCACCGTGGACATCGACGACCTCTACGGCTTCGTCCGCGCGCTCGACATCCACCACCAGGGGTTCATGCGGGCCTCCGGCAGCGTGCACGTCACCGGAGGACACGCGCTGGCCCGCATGCGGCTCGCGGACGAGGCGGTGGCCCACCTCGGCGACTTCCACGCCCACCCGGCGGTGCTCGACTTCGCCACCCTGGTGCCGATGCTGCTGTTCCCGGAGCAGGACCTCGGCACGCCCCACCACGCCTACATCCCCCTGTACATCGAGTCGTTCCGGGCCCGTGCGGGAGTGGGTGCCGAGAACCTGGTCCATGTGCCGGGGCCGGTCACCGGCGGCTTCGACAGTGAACTCTTCCAGGCAGACATCGACGTCTGCGAGCCCGGCGGCGACGTGGTCGCCGAGTTCGTCGGCTTCCGGGCCAAGCGGGTCCGGTCCGCCGCGCTGATCACCGACCGCGGCCGGACACCCGCCGCCCGGCGCGACGCGCCCGGGCCCGCGGGGCCGGCACCGGTCGCGGAAGGCGGCTTCGAGGAGCGGATCGCGGTCCTGGTCGCCCGCCGCGCCGGCGTCGAACCCACGGCGCTCGACCGGGACCTCGGCTTCTACGAGTGCGGCCTCGGCTCGGTCGACCTGCTGAGCCTGGCCGCCGACCTCGAGGACATGCTGGGCACCGAGCTGTATCCCACGCTGCTGTTCGAGCACCCCACGGTCCGGCGACTCGCCGAGCACCTGCGAACCGAACACCCGGACGCCGTGACTCCGGCTCAGGGGGCGCCCGTACGCCAGGCCCTCGGCGCGCCCGTACTCCAGGCCTCCACGACGCAGGTCCGCCCGGCCGCGACGCCCGTACTCCCGGCCGCCGGAACGAGCGGGTCGTCGGCCCCCGGGACGGGCGAACCGCCGGCCCCCGGGAGGGGCGAGCAGGCCGCCGCCGTGCCGCCCCCGTCGCCCGCCGCGGCCGTGCCGCCGGTCTCCGGTCCCGCTCCGCTCCCCTCGCCCCCGGCCGCGGACGGGGCCCAGCCGCTGGCGATCGTCGGACTGGCCGGGCGCTACCCGGGCGCCCGGACGCCCGAAGAACTCTGGGACGTGCTCGCCGAGGGCGAGGACCGCGCCGGCCCGGTCCCGCCGGACCGCTGGGACCACGCCCCCTACTTCGACCCGGACCGCGGCACCCCGGGACGGACGTACTCCCGCTGGGGCGCCTTCTGCGACGGCGTCGCCGAGTTCGACGCGCCCTTCTTCCACCTGACCGACGACCAGGCGGAGCTGATGGACCCGCACGAGCGGCTCCTGCTGCAGACCGCGTGGGAGGCGATGGAGGACGCCGGGCTCACCCCGGAGGAACTCGCCGGGCAGACCGGCCGGGCCGTCGGTGTCTTCGCCGGTGCCATGTGGAACGACTACCAGCTCCACGGTCTGGACCGCCTGCGCGAGGGCACGGCCCGCGCCGCCGGCTCCTGGTCCTCCGCCCTGTCCAACCGCCTGTCGTACTTCTTCGACTTCACCGGGCCGAGCATCACCGTGGACACCGCCTGCTCCGCGAGCCTGGCGGCCCTGCACCTGGCCGCCGACGCCATCCGGCGGGGCGAGTGCCGTGCGGCCCTGGTCGGCGGCGTGAACCTGTCCCTGCACCCGTACAAGTACCTGCGGCTGGCCGAACTGGGGATGCTCTCACCGACGGGACGGTGCCGCCCCTTCGGCGCGGACGCGGACGGGTACGTCCCCGGCGAGGGCGTCGGCGTCCTGGTGCTCAGGCCGCTCGCCGACGCGCTCGCCTCGGGGGACCACGTCCACGGGCTCCTGCGGGGTTCGTCGCTGCTGCACAGCGGGCGCACCGGGGGCTACTCCGTGCCCAGCCCCGACGCCCAGACCCGGGTGCTCTCCGCCGCGCTGGCCGACGCGGGCGTGCCGCCGCGCTCGATCGGCTACGTCGAAGCGCACGCCTCCGGCACGGTGCTCGGCGACCAGATCGAGGTCGAGGCGCTGAGCTCGGTGTACGGACGGCACTCCGACGACCCCGGCCACTGCGTGATCGGCTCCGCCAAACCCGTCATCGGGCACCTGGAGGCGGCGGCCGGCATGGCGGGACTGACCAAGGTGCTGATGGCGCTGCGCCACCGCACCCTCCCGGCCCTCGCGGACGTCGGCGCGCCGGCCGGCGGCATCCGCTGGGAGCGGACGCCGTTCCGGCTGCCCGCCGCCCCGGAGCCGTGGCCCGCCCCGGTCGACCCGGCCGACGGCCGGCCGCTCCCGCGACGGGCCGCCGTCAGCGCCTTCGGCGCGGGCGGCGCCAACGCCCATGTGATCGTCGAGGAGTTCACCGGCCACGACACCGGCGCACCACCCGCCGGGGACCGTCCGCTGGCCGTCCCGCTGTCCGCACGGTCCGCCGACCGGCTGCGCGAACAGGCCGGAAGGCTGGCCGAGCACCTGCGGGCCCGGCCCGGCCTGCGGCTGGCCGACGTGGCGCACACCCTGCGCACCGGCCGGCGCCCCATGGAACACCGCCTCGCCGTGGTGGCCGCAACGGCCTCCGAACTCGCCGACGCGCTGGCGGCGTTCGCGGACGGACGGACACCGGACTCACCGGCCTACGCGGGCACGGAGTCCGTGGGCACGGCCTCTGCGGGCACGGAGTCCGTGAGCGCGCAGTCCGTGGGCACGGGCACGGGATCCGTGAGCACGGAGTCCGCGGGCACCGACTCTCCGGTCCCCGGTACCGGCGCGGGCACCGGCCCCGGCCCCGACGTACGCGGTGCGGGCGACGGCCCCGCCGAGGCGGCGGCCGCCCGACGGTGGGCCGGCGGCGGGCCCCCGCAATGGCCCCTCCTGGCCGGAGCCCGACGGATCTCCCTGCCGACCTACCCCTTCGCACGCCGCCGTTACTGGATCGGCGAGGCAGCGCGGGAGACACCACCCCCGGCGCACGACGAGCCGGTGACACGGCAGCCCGGCCCCTCCGGCCGCCCCGCCACCCTCCTCCACGTCCCCGACACCCGCCCCCTGCCCCTGCCCCCGGCGGCCACGGTGCCCGGCTCCCTGCCCGACGGCCCGCTGCTGGTGCTGGACGCCGACACCGACCGGGTACGGGCCCTGCGCGCCCTCCACCCCGACGTCGTCCAGGTCCGCCCCGGCATGTCGTACCTGCGCACCGGGGACGACGCGTTCGAGGTGGAGCCGGGCGACGCCGGGCACTACGCCCGCCTGGTCGACACCTTGCGGGCGCAAGGCCGCGCGCCCGGAGCGGTCCTCCACCTCTGGCCGCTGTCCGGCCGCGACACCACCGGCGACACGAGCGTCGGCGGCGTCCTGTCGGCCCTCCTGCTGTGCCGCGCCCTCGCCGTCGGCCTCACCCGGCCCCTGCCGGTGGTCTACGTCTACGCGGCGCACGGCGCGAGCCCGGCGCACGCCGCCGTGGGCGGCCTCGCCCGCAGCGTCCGCCTCGAACAGCCCAAGCTCCTGCTGAAGACGGTGTGGCACCGGACCCCGGACGTCACCGCACACACGCTGCTCGCCGAGGCGTACGCGCCCGCCGACCGCTACGGCACCGAGGTCCGGCACACCGAACGGGGCCGCCTGACCGAGGTGTTCGTCCCCGCGGGACCGCCCACCGCGTCCGTCCGGCTGAGCCGGCCCGGCGGGGTCTACCTGATCACCGGCGGGGCCGGCGGACTCGGACTGCACACCGCCCGCCGCATCGCCGCCTCCGGCGACGTGTGCGTCGCGCTGCTCGGCCGCTCGCCGCGCGGCGAGCGCACCGACGCGGCCGTGGCGGAACTGCGGGCCCTCGGCGCCCGGGCCGTGTACCTCACCGCCGACGTCACCGACCGGGAGGCGCTGGACGCCGCCGTGCGGGAGGTCCGCGAGCGGTTCGGGCCGCTGACCGGCGTGGTGCACGCCGCCGGCGTCGTGGAGGACGCCCTGGTGGTCAACAAGAGCCGGCACGCGGCCGAGCGGGTGCTCGCCCCCAAACTCTCCGGCACCGCGGCACTCGACTCCGTGACCGCCGAGGACCGGCTCGACTACCTGCTGCTCTGCTCCTCGCTCGCCGCGGCGGCGGGCAGCGCCGGAGGCGCCGACTACAGTGCCGCCAACCGCGCCCTGGACGCCTTCGCGGCCCGGCGCGAGGAACTGCGCCGGGCCGGCGAACGGCACGGCGCCACCGTCGCCGTCGACTGGCCCCTGTGGCGCGACGGCGGCATGCGCATCGAACCGGCACTGCGGGAGCGCGTCCTCGCCCGCACCGGGTCCGTCCCCCTGGACACCGCGACCGCCCTCGACGCCCTGGAGACGGCGCTCACCCTCGGGACCGAACGCGTCGTCGTCCTGCACGGTGATCCGGACCGCCTGACGGCGGCACTGGAGACCCCGGCCACCGGGGCGTCCCCGGCCGCCGACCCGCGCGGCCCCCTCGACGCCCGCGTGACCGCCTCCGTGGCCACGGCCCTGCGCCGGGCGGGCAGGACGGTGCCGGCGGCCTCGCTGCGGTCCTCCGGTTTCATGAGCCTGGGCCTGACGTCGGTGGAACTCGTCGGCCTCACGCGGGAGCTGGGTTCCTGGCTCGGTGTGGACCTGCCGGCCACCACGCTGTTCCGGTACCCGGACGGCGAACGGCTGGTGAGCCACCTCCTCGACGCCCACCCCGACGCCGTCCGCGCCGCGTTGCGCAGCGAGACGCCCCCGCCCGTACCGGACGACGCACCCGCCCCCGCCGACGCCACGTCAGTGAAGGGTGGTGACGAGGGCGTACCGGGCCGGGAGCAGCCCGTCGCCGTCATCGGCATGGCCGGGTACTTCCCCGGATCCGAGGACCCCGCCGGCCTCTGGGCCGACCTCGTCGCCGGACGGGACCTGGTGACCGGCGTCCCCGCCGACCGGTGGGACCACGCCCTCTACCACGACCCGGACGGCACACGGCCGGACGCCACCGACTGCGGCCACGGCGGCTTCCTCGACGACGTCACCCGCTTCGACGCGGCCTTCTTCGGCCTCACCCCGGCCGAGGCGGAGGGCCTCGACCCCCAGACCCGCCTCCTGATGGAGGTGTTCCACCGGACCGCCGAGGACGCCGCGGTCGCCGGCCGGCTGCGCGGCTCCTCCACCGGCACCTTCGTCGGCCGCTGCTTCAACGACTACGACCAGGCCATGACCGCAGCCGGACGGCGGATGGGCGCCCACGACGTGACCGGCACGTCCGCGACCATGGCGGCGAACCGCATCGCCCATCACTTCGATCTGGCCGGGCCCTCCCTCGTCGTCGACACCGCCTGCTCCTCCTCCCTGTACGCCCTGCACCTGGCCGTCGCCGCCGTCCGCCGGGGCGAGTGCGACATGGCGTTCGCCGCCGGGACCAACCTCGTCCTCGACCCCCAGCACTACGTGCGTAGTTCGGCACTGGGAGCCCTGTCGCCGTCCGGCCGCTGCCACACCTTCGACGACCGGGCGGACGGCTACGTACCCGCCGAAGCCGTCGTCGCCGTCCTGGTCAAACCGCTCGACCGGGCCCTCGCCGACGGCGACCCGGTCCACGCCGTCATCCGGGAGGTCGGTGTCAACCACGGCGGCCGCGCCGGCTCGGTCACCGCGCCCAGCCCCGACCGGCAGACCCGGCTGCTGCTCGACACCTGGGCACGCGCCGGCATCGAACCCGACGCCCTGGGCTACCTGGAGGCGCACGGCACCGGCACCGCGCTGGGCGACCCCATCGAGATCGAGGGCGCCGTGGCGGCCTTCCGGCACCACACGTCCCGTACGGCCTTCTGCGCGGTCGGGTCGGCCAAGGCGCACCTCGGGCACGCCGAGGGCGCGGCCGGTCTCGTCGGCGTCGTCAAGGCCGTACTGCAGATGCGGCACGGCACGATCCCCGCCATGCCCGACCACCGGACGCCCAATCCGCACTGCCGGTTCGACGGTTCCCCGCTCTTCGTCAACCCGCGCCCCCTCGCCTGGGACCCGCCCGAGGGGCGGCCCCGCCTCGCCGGCGTCAGCTCCTTCGGCTTCGGAGGCTCCTACGCGCACGCCGTCATCGAACAGGCGCCGGTGCGGACGACCGCCCCGGCCCCGCGCCGCCCCCGGCTCTTCCCGTACTCGGCCCGCGACGGCGCGGCGCTCAGGCGGCTGCTGCGCCGCCACCGCGACTTCCTCGCGGCGACGCCCGGCCTCCCGCTCGACGGGGTCGCCGCCACGCTGCACGGCGGCCGCGAGCCGATGGAACACCGCCTCGCCCTGGTCGCCGACTCCCACGAGGGCCTGCTGGCCGCGATGGACGCCTGTCTCGCCGACCCGCGGGACCCCGGCGGCGTCCGCGCGGCGGCCACCGAGGACGACCCGGACGCCACCCTGCTCGCCGCGGCGAGGGCCTGGGCGGACGGCGAACCGCTGCCCGCCGGGGCCGCGCCCGACCCGGGCACCGTGCGCCTCGCCCTGCCCACCTACCCCTTCGCCGGCGCGCGCCACTGGTTCACCGACACCGACACCGACACCGTGGCGGCCCCGGTGGAGGTCGCGCCGGCACCCTCCGGATCACCGGACACCCCGCCCGAAGTGCTCGACGTACGGCGGCACATCCGGCGGAGCGGATTCTCCGGCCGTCATGCCGCCCGCGGAATGGAACGGCTCAACGACCTGCTCAGGCGCTGGACCGCCCGGCTGCTCGCCGACGAGCCCGGCGGGCACGGCGAGCACGGCGAGCACGGCGAGTCCGGGGGGCACGGCGGGCACGGTGGGCACGGTGGGCTCCTCACCGCGCGGCGCCTGCGCGCCCTGCTGGCCGACGAGGACGCCCACGGCCGCCTCGCCGACGCGCTGGCCGCGATGACGGCCGAGGTGCCCGACCCCTCCGGCGCCGGCCCCGACTTCCCGGCGGAGTCGGCGGCGCTGGCCGCCGAGCACCCGGAACTGGCCCCCTGGCTCAGGCTGGTCGACGTCTGCCTGCCCCGTCTGCCCGACATCCTCACCGGCCGGGCGGACGCACTGGAGGTCTTCTTCTCCCCGGACCACCCGGACCTGCTCCTGGGCATCTACGACGGCAACACCGTGGCCGACCACCACAACGAGATCGTGGCCCGCCTGGTGGCCGGCCGGGTCCGCGCCCTGCGGGAGTCCCGGCCCGGCCGCCCGGTCACCCTGATCGAGATCGGCGGCGGCACGGGCGGCACCACACGCCGCCTGCTGGACGCCGTCGCCGAGCACGGCGATGCCGTCCACTACCGGTTCACCGACGTCTCCCCGGCCTTCCTGCCCGCGGCCCGCGCCCGGTTCGCCGACACCCCGGTGGACTTCACGTGCACGGTCCTCGACCTCGACCGGGACCCGCGGGAGCAGGGCTTCGCGCCGGGCTGCGCGGACATCGTCGTGGCCGCCAACTCCGTGCACGCCACGCGCCATCTGGGCGAGAGCCTCGGCCGGATCCGCGACCTGCTGGCACCCGGCGGCGCGCTGGTCCTCGAGGAACTGGTGCGCGACCACGACTGCATGACGGCCATGATCGGACCGCTGCCCGGCTACTGGTCGGCCGTGGACGCCGACGCGCGGCTGCCGCACTCCCCGTTCCTCGACGTACCGCGCTGGCGCGCCGCGCTCGCGGAGCAGGGGTTCGGGGCGACGTGGGCGCTGGGCGCGCCGGACCTGCCGGAGACCGGGTTCGACAACGCGGTGATCTACAGCCGGGTACCGGCGGACGCGCCCGCACCCGTGACACGGGACGACGCCGGCCGGCGGGAGAGCCCCCGGCCCCCTGCCCCACCCGTGCCGCCCGACCGTCCCGCCGCGCCCCCCGCACCCCTCGTGCCCGCCGTGCCCGAACCGGTGGCGCCGCGTGTGCCGGAGCCCGCGTCGGCCGATGCCGGGGAGGTCCGTGACCGGCTCCTCCCCGTCTTCGCCCGGTTCTTCGGACTGGCCCCCGACCAGGTGGACCCGGCCGCCCCGTTCGACCGCTACGGCATGGACTCCCTGAGCGCCATCCAGTTGGTGCGCACCCTGGAACCGGAGTTCGGCAGGCTGCCCAAGGTCCTGCTGTTCGAGCACCCGTCGATCGACGCGCTGGCGGCACACCTCGCCGAACACGCGCCGACCGCCTCGCGCGCGAAGCGGCCGGCGCCCGCGGCCCCGGCCGACGAGACCGGCACGCCCGGCCCGACGGGTTCCACGGAGCACACCCCGCCGCAGCCGGGGCCCCTGCGGGCCGGCGGACTCGCGGGCGGGGCGGGCGACGACCCGGTCGCCATCGTGGGCATGGCGGGACGGTACGCCCGCTCGCCCGACCTGCGGACCTGGTGGCGTCACCTGCGCGACGGGACGCACCTGGTCGGGGAGATCCCCCGGGACCGCTTCGACTGGCGGGAGGTCTTCGGCGACCCGCACCGCACTCCCGGCAAGGTCAACAGCCGCTGGGGCTCCTTCATCGACGGCGTCGACCGCTTCGACGCGGACTTCTTCGGCCTGACACCGATGGAGGCCGAACTCATGGACCCCCAGCAACGGTTGATGCTGCAAACGGCCTGGCAGGCCGTGGAGGACGCGGGGCACCGTCCCGCGGACCTGCGCGGCAGCCGTACGGGCGTCTTCATCGGCGCGACCTCCCGCGACTACGACTGGCAGCTGCACCGGGCCGGCCGGCACCGCGAGGGACACGTCGTCAGCGGCAACGGCCACTGCCTCATCGCCAACCGGGTCTCCTACCAACTCGACCTGCGCGGCCCCAGCGAGGCCGTCGACACGGCGTGCTCCAGTTCGCTCACCGCGCTGCACCGGGCGGTGCGCGCGGTCCGGCACGGCGAGTGCGACGCCGCGATCGTCGGCGGGGTGCACCTCTTCCTCACCGCGGACCTCTTCGTCGCCCTCGGACAACTCGGCATCATGTCGCCCGACGGACGGTGCGCCGCCTTCGACCGGGGCGCCAACGGCATGGTGCGCGGCGAGGGGTGCGTGGCCGTCCTGGTCAAACCGCTGTCCCGGGCGCTCGCGGACGGCGACACCGTGTACGCGCTGGTGCGCGGCAGCGGCGTCTCGCACGGCGGCGGCGGACACATGGAC
Organism: Streptomyces capillispiralis; assembly: GCF_007829875.1. Taxonomy (NCBI): domain Bacteria; kingdom Bacillati; phylum Actinomycetota; class Actinomycetes; order Kitasatosporales; family Streptomycetaceae; genus Streptomyces; species Streptomyces capillispiralis. The sequence continues at coordinate 7,501,265 of NZ_VIWV01000001.1, forward strand.
TCGCTCATGATGCCCAACCCGACGGCCCAGGCCGACCTGATCGCCTCGGTCCACCGCGAGGCCGGGGTGGACCCGCGCACCGTCACCTATGTGGAGGCGCACGGCACCGGCACCGAGGTGGGCGACCCGATCGAAGTACGGGGACTGCGCAAGGCGTTCGCCGCCGGGACCGGGGAGGCGGCGAGCGAGACGGCCGAACCGTGGTGCCTGCTGGGCACCGTCAAGTCCAACGTGGGCCACACCGAGGCGGCGGCGGGCCTCACCGGCGTCGTCAAGACGGTGCTCGCCATGCGCCACGGCCTGCTGCCGCCCACGCTCCACTTCACCGAGCCCAACCCGCTGCTCGACCTGGACGGGAGCCCGTTCCGGGTGGTGGACCGCCCGACCCCGTGGCCGGCCGGTGACGCCCCGAGGCGGGCGGGAGTCAGCGCCTTCGGGCTCGGCGGCACCAACGCCCACGTCCTGCTGGAGGACCACCCCGACACCCGCGCCGGGGCACCGGACGCCGGTGGCCGGCCGGTCGTCGTCCCGTTGTCCGCCCGTACCCCCGACCGCCTGCGGGCCCGGCTGCGGGACCTGCACGCCTTCCTCACCGACGACGGACCGGACCGCGGCACCCCGCCGGCCCTCGCCGACATCGCCCACACCCTCGCCACGGGACGTGACCCGATGACCCACCGCGCGGCGTTCGCCGTCGGGACGAATGCACAACTCGCCGCCTCGATACGGCGGTTGCTCGACGGGCAGCCGGGCCCCGACACCTTCACCGGATCGGCGGCCCGGGGCACCGGCGGGCCGGCCGACCCCGCCTCGCCGGACACCGACCCCTACGCGGCGGCCCGCGACTGGGCGGCCGGAACGGGCCGGCTGCCCGCGAGCGCGGGGCGGCGCATCTCCCTGCCGGCCTACCCGTTCGACCCGCAGCGCCACTGGGCGGAACCCCTCGACGACCCATCAGCGCCCGACTCGGCGGCTGACTCGGCGCCTGGCCCGGCGGCCGATCCGGTGACCGACCCGCTGACCGACTCGGCACCGGACGCGGGCGACGCGCTGCCCGGGCTGCTCCAGGCACTCAACGACGGCCGCCTCTCCGTGGACGAGGCGGAACGGCTCATGGAAGGTGTGCGGTGATCTCCAGGCAGAACCGGCGGGACATCCTCGAACGCGTCAGGACCGGCGACCTCTCCGTCTCCGACGCCGCCGCCCTCCTGAGGACGGCACGGCCGTCCGGCGCGACCCCTCCCGGCCGGCACGAGCCGGTGGCCTACACCTCCGGCTGGGTGCGCGCCGAACCGGTCGCCGGCCGGCCCCCGTCCCACGGGCGTCCGCCGCTGATCGTGCTGGACCCGGCCGCGGCCCGCCGTCCCGGCCTCGTCCGGCCGGGCACCGGCCGGGTCGTCGAGGCCGTCACCGGACCATGGCCGGCGTCGCGCCCCGACACGGTCTCCCTCACCGACGACGCGTCGTGGGAGCGGATGTGGTCCTCCCTCGGTGCCGCCGACGCGCTGCCCGATCGGATCGTCCTCGTCACGGGCGAGGGGCCCGAGCACTGCCTCGACCTGGTGTACCCGGCCGTGCGCACCCTGATCCGGGGCCGTGTCGGCGAGCGCCCGCGGATCGCCTGCGCGGCGGTGGGGGAGGACCGGGAGCAGGCAGCCGACGCGCTCGGCGGGTTCTGCTCGATCGCGGTCCGGGAGGACGGCCGCCTCCACATGGTCGCCGTGTCCTCGGACGGCCCGACCGACCCCGTGACACTGGCCCTGGAGGAACTGGCGCACCCGGCGGCGCCGTTGCACCAGGTACGGCACGACCGCACCGGACGCTGGGTGCGGACCCTGACCCCGGCCCGGCTGACGCCGGGCGAGGCGACGCTTCCCGCCGACGGGGTCCAGCTGCTGTCCGGAGGCGGGGGCGGCATCGCGCTGAGTCTGGCCGAGCACCTGACGGCAGCGCCCGGGACCCGGCTGGTCCTGCTGGGCCGCTCCCGCCCCGGCCCCCGGGCCGAGGACCTTCTGCGCCGGCTCGGCCCCGGCGCCGGCGAGCGGGTCCGCTACGTCCGCGGAGACGTGACCCGGCTGGACGACGTGCGGCAGGCCGTCGCCGAGGCCCGGTCGGCCTTCGGCCCGGTGACCGGCGTGCTGCACCTGGCCGGGGTCAACGAGGACGCGTACCTCGCCAACAAGGCATCCGGTGCGCACGCGCGCGTACTGGCCCCCAAGCTGGCCGGCGCCCGCACCCTCGACGAGGCGACGCGGGACGAGCCGCTGCACCACTTCGTGCTGTTCTCCTCGCTCGCCGGATACGCCGGGCACCCGGGGCAGGCCGACTACGCCGCCGCGAGCCGCGCGCTGGGCGGTTTCGCCTCCCACCGGGCCGCCCTGGTCGAGGAGGGCCGCCGGAGCGGGCGGACGGTGTCGGTCGGCTGGCCGTTGTGGGCCGACGGCGGCATGACCCTCAGCGACACCGACCGTGCGGCCGTCGAACAGCTCCAGGGCATGGTCGCGATGCCGACCGGTACGGGACTGGAGGCGATGGCGGCCGCGCTGGGCTCCCCGGCGCGCGAGATCGTGGTGATCCACGGCCACCGGTCGCGCATCGAACGGTTCGTCGAGCAGCGCCTCACGGGTACGGCCGGCACCCACGCCACACCCGCGGCGACGGACCCCGTACCCTCCACGGACTCGGCGGCCGAGCGGGACACCGCGGACGCGACCGGTCCGGCACGGGACCTCCTGTTCGGCCTGGTCTCACGGCTCACCCGCATCCGGCCGGGCACGCTCCGCTCCGACCAGGAGTTCTCCGCGCTCGGCATCGACTCGGTCATGATCAAGCGGCTCACGGCCGCCCTGGAGGACCGGCTCGGGCCGATGCCCGCGACCCTGCTGTTCGAGCACCGCACGATCGACGCCCTGGCCGGCCACCTGGCCGCCCACCACCGCCCGGCGCTCCTGACCACCACCACGGACCGCCCCCCGTCACCGGCGGCTCCACCCGACCCCACCTCACCCACACCCACGCCCGACGCCGCGTCGTCCCCCGTACCCACGCCCCCCGGACGCGCCGGCTCCACCGGCTCCGCCGCCCCCCTCCCGGCCGCCGCCCACGCCGGCCGGCCGGCGGGCGAGGAGCCGGCGCCCGACGACGCCATCGCCGTCATCGGACTGGCGGGTCGCTATCCCGGCGCGCGCGACGTGTCGGAGCTGTGGCGGATGCTGGCCGAGGGACGGCACGGCATCCGGGAGATACCGGCGGACCGCTGGGACAAGGACCGCTGGTTCGACCGCGGTGACCGGCGGCCGGGCACCAGCTACGGCCGCTGGGGCGGCTTCCTCGACGACGTCGCGCGCTTCGACTCGCTGTTCTTCTCCGTCGCGCCGCGCGAGGCACGGCGGATGGACCCCGCCGAGCGGCTCTTCCTGGAGGTCGCCTGGTCGGCCCTGGAGGACGCCGGATACACGCGGGCGCGGCTGCACCACGCCACCCGCACCGACGAGGGGCACGCGGTGGGCGTCTTCGTCGGTGCCACCGGCCTGGCGTACGGCCTGGTCGGCGCGGAGGAGTGGGGGAAGGGCAACCCGGTTCCCGCCTACTCGATGGAGTTCTCCCTCGCCAACCGCCTCTCGTACTTCCTGGACGTGCACGGCCCCAGCCTGACCGTCGACACCGCCTGCTCGGCCTCCCTCACGGCCCTGCACCTGGCCTGCGAGAGCCTGCGCCACGGCGAATGCCGGACGGCCGTCGTCGGCGGCGCGCACCTCAACCTGCACCCGATGAAGTACGCTATGCTCGCCGAGCAGCGCATGATCTCCCCGGACGGGGTGTGCCGGGCGTTCGGCGACGGCGGCAACGGATTCGTGCCCGGCGAGGGCGTGGGCGCCGTGGTGCTGAAACCGCTCGCCGCGGCCCGCGCGGACGGCGACCGGATCGACGCGGTCATCCGGGCCACCGCCATCAGCCACGGGGGCCGCACCAACGGCTACACCGTGCCGTCCCCGCGCGCCCACGCCTCCGTGATCGGCGCGGCCCTGCGCCGCTCCGGCATCGACCCGTCGGGCATCGGCTACGTCGAGGCGCACGGCACCGGCACCGAACTCGGCGATCCCATCGAGATCGAAGGGCTGGCCCGGGTGTTCGGCCGGGCCACCGGAGAACTCCAGTACTGTGCGCTGGGCTCCGTGAAACCCAACATCGGGCACGCCGAGGCCGCGGCCGGCATCGCCGGTCTCACCAAGATCCTCCTCCAGCTCAGGCACCGTACGCTCGTGCCCACGCTGCACAGCGACCCGCCCAACCCGAGGATCGACTTCGCCGGGACGCCGTTCCGCCTCCAGCACACCGCCGAACCGTGGCACCCCCTGCCCGGCCACACCCTGCTCCGGGCCGCCCTCAGCTCCTTCGGCGCGGGCGGCGCCAACGCCCACGCCGTGATCGAGGAGTACCGGGACCACGCCGGCGCCCGGCCCGCCGAGGGCGGGGACCAGTTGGTCGTGCTGTCCGCCAGGACACCGGACCGGCTCAGGGCCGCCGCGGGCCGGCTGGCCCGGTTCCTCGACGGCCCGGAGTCCACCGGAGCGGACCTGGCGGACATCGCCCACACCCTGCGCACCGGACGCGAGGCCTTCGACCATCGTGCCGCCTTCGTCGTACCGACCCGGGAGCGGCTGCGGGAGGCGCTCACGGAGTACGTCGCGACCGGCACCGCCCACGCGAGCGGGCACGCAGCCCCCCGAGAGCCGGGGCGGGCGACGGCGGCCGTGTCCGTCCGTCCGGCCGCCGGCAGCCTGCACGAGGCCGCCGCCCGCTGGGTGACGGGGGAGGACTCCGCGCTGCCCGAGCCCGGCGGACGGCCCGGCCGGAGCCCGCGCCTCGTGTCCCTGCCCGCCTATCCCTTCGACGGGCCCGTGCACTGGCCCGACACCGTGGACGCCCCGGCGGCCGGGGACGCCGCCCGCCCGGCCGCGGGGACACCGCTCACCGAGCGGGGCACGGCGGCGGACGGTACGGCCGAGTTCGAGGCCGGGCTCTCCCCGGACCACCCGTGGGTCGCCGACCACCTCGTCGACGGGCGGCCCGTACTGGCCGGCGCCGCCCTCCTGGAACTGGCCCGCGCGGCGGCCGAACGCACGGCGGGCCGGACCGTCGCGGAACTGACCGACGTGCGCTGGCGCACCCCGCTGGTCGTGGACGACGGCGTACAGCCCGTCGTCCGCGTACGGCCCGACGCCGGGGACGGAGCCCTCCAGGTCCGGATCGGCACCGGGGACGGACACGCCGCGCACACCACGGTCACCGTGCCCGCGGCACCCCCCGCTGACGAACCGCCCCGGGACACCGCCGCACCGCTCGACCTCGCCGCCGTACGGCAGCGCTGCCCCCGGCGGACCGGGCAGGAGGACTTCTACGACCGCGCACGGGCCGCCGGCCTCGGCTACGGCCCGTCGTACCGCCGGGTGGAGCGCCTGTGGTCCGGGGAGGGAGAGGCACTGGCCGAACTCGCTCCCGCGCCGGCCGGCCGCGCGGGCGGAGGCATCAGCGACCCCGGCACCACCGACGCCGCCCTGCACGCCGTGCACGGGGCGCTGCCCGCGTGGAGCGAACCGGCCACCCGGCCCGCGGCCGTCGCACGGGTCCTCGTGCACCACGCCGACCGGGCCGCCCGGTACGCCCACGCCCGCCTGGTGTCCGCCGACGCCGAGCGCGGGACGGCCACGTGCGACGTGCTGATGGCGGACGCGCAGGGCCGGGTCCTCGTCGAGTTCACCGGGCTGACCGTGGTGCGGCCGCCGCAGGCCGCCGAGGTGCCCCACCTCACGCCCGTCTGGCGCGTCGAGCCCCGGTCGGCCGCGCCCGGCCCCACCGGCCCGGCGCTGGTCCTCACCGCCGGCCACGACGCGGGACTCGCCGCCGCCCTGGTCCGCCGTCACGGCGAGGGCAGCCGCGCCGTCGACCTCGACCCGCCGCGCACCCGCGACGACCTGGCGGACCTGCTGCGCGCCCACCCCGCGGCGCGCGTGCTCTACTTCGCCGGCGGGGTGGACACCCGCCGCCACTCCTCCACCGACCTCGGGCACCTGGAGCGGACCCAACGGCACGGCTGCCGGGCGCTGTTCCACCTGGCGCAGGCCCTGGCCGCCGTCCGGCCGCGCGGTGTGCGGCTCGTCGTCCTGACCAACGACAGCCAGCAGCCCGAACCCGGCGGCCCCGTCGACCACCCGTTCGCGGGCGCGCTGCACGGCATGGCCCGCACCCTCGCGCGCGAACTGCCGTTCCTCGACGTCGTCTGCCTGGACCTCTCCCGCACCGACCTCACGGACCGCGGCGCGCACGGCGACGGGGACGCACTGGCCGAGGCGATCGCCGCGGAACCGCCCGGCACCCCGTTCACGGAGGTCGCGCTGCGCGAGGGCACCCGGCTCGTCAAGCGGCTCGCCCCCGTCCGGCTGCCCGCCCCGGCCGATCAGCGGCTGCCGCTGCGCCGCGGCGGCCGCTACCTCGTCGTCGGCGGCACCGGCGGTCTCGGACGCGTGATCAGCGAACACCTGCTGGGGGCCTGGGACGCCCGTCTGGTGGTGATGGGACGCCGGACCGGGGACGACCTGCCGGACGGGACGCTCGCCCGGCTGCGGGGACACGGCGGGCAGGTCGCCTACGTCTCCGGCGACGTGACCGACCCCGCCGCCACCCGCGCGGCGGTGCGCCTGATGCACGAGCGGTACGGCGGTGTCGACGGCGCCGTCCACACCGCGTTCGTACTGGCCGACCGGACCATCGCCCAGTCGGACGACGACGTCTTCGACGCCGCGTTCGCCCCCAAGACACGAGGGACCGTCGCGCTGGCCGACGCCCTCACCGCCGAACCCCTCGACTTCTTCGCCCTCTTCTCCTCGGCCATCGCCCACACCGGCAACCCCGGCCAGTCCAACTACGCGGCCGGCTCGACGTTCATGAGCGCCTACGGCGCGCACCTCGCCGAGCGGCTGCACTGGCCGGTGACCGTCTTCGAGTGGGGCTTCTGGGGCGACGAGGGCGCCGTCGCCGACGCCGAACACCACGAGCGGCTGGCCCGCTGGGGCGTCCGGCCGCTGTCCGCCGCCGACGGACTGCGCGCCTTCCGCCAGGGACTCGCCGCCGGCCTCACCCGGATCGCACCCCTGCGCGCGGACCTCGAGGAACTGGCGCGGGTGACCCCCTTGGAGCCGGTGACCCTGCACCGGCTCCCGCCGGCCGGCACCGGCCGGGACGTACTCGCCGCGCCGGTCGCGGCCGTCCGCGCGGCGCAGGACGCCGACCCCGAACCGTACGCGCCCGACTACCTCGACAGCGTGGACGACTACGCGCGCCTGGCCGTCCTGGCGGCCCTGCGCTCGGCCACCGAGTCCCTGGCACCTGGCGCCACCTGCACCCGCGCGGGCCTGCTGGCCGACCTCGCCGTCCACGAAACGCGTCGGCCCCTCTTCGACGCCCTGCTCGCGGCGCTGGAGACGGGCGGCCACCTCCGCTCCCGGGACGGCGACCGCATCACGGCGCCGGCCCCCGACGAGGGACGCCGGAAGTCCCTCCGCGACCGGCTCGTGGCTCGCTTCGGCCGGCTGGCCCCCACCCTCGACCTCCTGGACGAGTGCGCCGCCGCCCTGCCCGACGTGCTCGCCCACCGGCGGCGCGGTCTGGACGTCCTCTTCCCCGGTGGCTCCGACCGGCGCATGGCGGCGCTCTACGCCGACGATCCGCGCACCCACCACTTCAACCGCCTCACCGCGGCGGCCGTACGGGCGGCCGTCGCCGACGCGGTGGCCGCCGACCCGTCCCGGCCGGTGCGCATCCTGGAGATCGGCGCCGGCACCGGTGCCACCACGCGTGCCGTGCTCGACGCCCTGGACGACCACGCCGCGGCCGTCTCCTACGACGTCACCGACATCTCGCCCTCCCTCGTCGCCGCGACCCGGCGCCGGCTGGCCGCCGGGCGCCCGCACACGGACTTCCGCGTCCTGGACATCGCGGACGACCCCTCCAAGCAGGGCTTCGGCACCGACCGGTACGACATCGTCGTCGCCACCAACGTCCTGCACGCCACCCGGGACATCCGGCGCACCCTGCGCAACGTCGCCGAACTGACCCCCCACGGCGGCCTGCTGGTCGTCAACGAGGCCACCCGGGTCCTCGACGCGGTCACCCCCGTCTTCGGCCTCACCGACGGATGGTGGCTCGCCGAAGACGCCGAACTCAGGCTGCCGCACGGGCCGTTGCTCGCCCCGGCCACCTGGCGGGCGCTCCTCGTGGAGGCCGGGTTCGACCGCGCCCGGCGGTTCGGCGTCCCCGGCCGGCCCGACCACCAGGCCGGACAGCACGTCTTCGTCGCCGAGCGGGGCGCCTGGCGGACACCGCCGCCCGAGTCCGCCGGCCGGCCCGCGGGCGAGCAGCCCGGGGCCCGTGCCGAGGAGCCGGCCGCAGGGCGGGCGGCGGCGGTTCCGGACGGCGCGGACGACCGGCTCGGCGCGCGGACGACACAGCATCTGCGCGGCCTGTTCGCCGAACTGCTCAGGCTGCCGCTGGACGACGTGGACACGGCGGTGCCGCTCGCGTCACTGGGCACGGACTCGCTGACCGTGATGGAGGCCGTCGAACGACTGGAGCGGGACATCGGTCCCGTGCCGCAGGAGCTGCTGGTCACGGGCGAGTCGGTGCGCTCCGTCGCCGAGGCGCTGGTGGCCGTCAAGCGCGTGGAACTGGCGAAGCTGCTCGCCGTCCATCCGGAAGGTCCCTCCGCGCCCGCACCGGCCCCCGCGCCGGGCACTCCGCCGCCTCCCGCCGGGGACGCCTCCGGCCACCGGGAGCGGCCGACCGTGACACCGTCCCCCGGCACCGGCACCGGCACCGGCACCGACACCGGCACCGGCACGGCCGGCCCCGTCCCGCCGGTCGCGGAGGGCGAACCGATCGCCGTCGTGGGACTGGCGGGCCGCTACCCGGGTGCCGCGGACCCCGACACGCTGTGGGAGCACCTGCTCGCCGGACGCAGCCTCATCACCCCGGTCCCGCCCGGGCGGTGGAACGGCGCGGACCCCGCCGCCGACGCTCCCGCCGGTGCGGAACCCCCCGCCGACGGCAGCGCCAGGGGAGGTTTCCTCGACGACGTCGACCGCTTCGACCCCCTCCTGTTCCGCATCTCGCCCCGCGAGGCGGAACGCATGGACCCCGCCGAGCGGCTCTTCCTGGAGACCGTCTGGGAGGCCCTGGAGGACGCCGCCCTGCCCCCGTCCCGGCTGGCCCGCGGCCGCACCCGGCCCGACGGCCGCACCGGGGTCTTCGTCGGCGTCATGCACCACCAGTACGCCCTGCTGGGCGCCGAGGAACGCGCCCGGGGCAACGCCGTCCAGGCGTTCTCCTCCGGCTGGTCCGTCGCCAACCGCGTGTCGCACACCTTCGGCCTGACCGGACCGAGCATGGCGGTCGACACCGCGTGCTCCTCCGCCCTCACCGCCGTCCACCTCGCCGTGCGCAGCCTGCGCTCCGGAGAGTGCGGCACGGCCGTCGCCGGAGGGGTCAACGTCATCCTCCACCCCAGCCACCACACCGATCTGGCCGCCGCGCGGATGCTGTCACCGCACGGCACGCCCCGGGTCTTCGACACGGCCGCCGACGGCATCGTCACCGGCGAGGGAGTCGGCGCGCTGGTCCTCAAGCGGCTGTCGGACGCGGTGCGCGACGGCGACCGCGTGCACGCCTGCATCCTCGGCTCCGCGGTCAACGCCGACGGACCGACCGAGGCGTACGCCGTCCCCCGCGCCGCAGCGCAGGTGGAACTGATCGCCCGGGCACTCGAGTCCGCGGGCGCCGGGGCCGGCACCGTGCAGTACGTGGAGGCGCAGGCCACCGGGTCACCCGTCGGCGACCCGGTCGAACTGGCCGCGCTGCGCGAGGCCTACGGCGTGCGCGAGGACGGGCACCGGCTGCGCATCGGCTCGGTGAAGCCGAACACCGGGCACCTCGAAGCCGCCTCCGGCATGGTCCAGTTGACCAAGGTGATCCTCCAACTGCGGCACCGCACCTTCGCGCCGACCCTCGGCACCGACGGGCCGGCCACCGAGGACGGGTTCCTGGTGCCGCGCGAGCCCACGTCCTGGCCCCAGCCGCCCGCCGGTGGCCCCCGCCGGGCCGCCGTCAGCTCCTTCGGCGCGGGCGGCGCGAACGCCCACGTGATCGTCGAGGAGGCGCCGTCGCCCGTCCCCGTGGCCGGGACCGACACCGGCGGGCCGCACCCGCTGGTGCTGTCGGCCCGGCGGCCGGCCGCGCTGCGCACCCACGCCGGACGGCTCGCCGGCTTCCTCCGCGGGCCGGGTGCCGGCCTGAGCGTGGCGGACGTGACGCACACCCTGTGCGTGGGACGCGAACCGCTGCCCGCGCGCCTGGGCGCCGTCGTCCACACCCTCGCCGACGTCGTCGCGGTGCTCGACGCCTACGCCGCACAGCGCCCGCACGACCGGCTGGTGACCGCCCGTCAGGACGACGCGGACCGGGAGGGCACGCGGCCGGTCCCGCCACCGCACGAGGCGGAGCTGTGGGGGCGGCTCGTGGAATGGGTGGACGGCGGCACGCCGGACCTGTCCCGGCCCGGCCGTCCCGGCGCGCGGATCGTCTCCCTGCCGCACTACCCCTTCGCCGAGGGCCGCTACTGGATCCGCACCGCATCCGCCCGTGCGGCCGCCCCGCCGACCGGTTCCGACGCCCCACCGTCCGTTCCCGCCGACTCCGCCGCCTCCGACCGCAGCGCCGACGGCGAAGAATCGACAGGCCCCGCGTCCCCGTCCGTGCCCCCGGGCACCGAGCCCGGTCCGCCCGCCGCCGCGGGCCCCATCTCTCCCGAGGAGCCCTCCGTGACCTCCACGCACCCGACAGCCGACCGCGCGGGCGGCGCGCCCCCCGCCGTCCACGGGATGCGGCAGACCGTCACCGACGCCATCTGCGCGCTGGTCGGAGTGACCCCCGACGACATCGACCCGGCCGACCACCTCAGCGACTTCGGACTCGACTCGGTGACGATGGTGCAGCTCGCCGACCGTCTCGCCACCACCACCGGCGTCGACCTCACCCCCGATGTCCTGTACGGCTGCCGGGACATGGCCGCCGTGGTCGAGTACCTGGTCACCGCGACCACGACCGCGGACCGGTCGCCCGCCCCGGCCCCCGCCGCCCCACCGGCCGCCCCCGCCACCGCCGCCCCGCGCGAGGAGCTGCCCCACGTCGCACCGGCCCCTCCCGCCCCGGACGGCGCGCCGTACGCCGCCGTCGGGGAACCGTACGCCGCCGTCGGGGAACCGTACGCCGCCGTCGGCGAGCCGGTCGCCGTCGTCGGCATGGCCGGGGCGTTCCCCGGCTCCCCGGACCTGGACACCTTCTGGAGCAACCTGGTCCAGGGCCGTGACCTGGTCTCCGAGGCACCGCCCGGACGGTTCACCGACGCCCCGGACACGGCTCCCGTCCGCGGTGGCTTCCTCGACGGAGTGGACCGCTTCGACGCCGGGTTCTTCCAGATCACCCCGCGCGAGGCACGCGTCATGGACCCGCAGCACCGTCTCTTCCTGCAGACCGTCTGGTCGGCGGTCGAAGAGGCGGGGTACGACCCGGCGGACCTCGCGGGCACCGCCTGCGGCGTCTTCGTGGGCGTGGCCTCCTCCGAGTACGGCGAACTCGCCCGGGAACGCGGCGTGGACGTGGACGGTCAGCTGATGACCGGCAACGACCACAGCGTGCTGGCCAACCGGATCTCCTTCCTGCTCGACCTGCGCGGCCCCAGCGAACCCGTGGACACGGCCTGTTCCAGCTCCCTGGTCGCCGTGCACCGGGCCGTGCGCGCCCTGCAGACCGGCGAGTGCGACCTGGCCGTCGCGGGCGGTGTGAACGTCATCGTGGCGCCGACCGCGTTCGAGGCCTTCGGACGCTCGGGCATGCTGGCGCCGGACGGCCGCTGCAAGTCCTTCGACCACCGGGCCGACGGCTATGTGCGCGGCGAGGGCGTGGGCGCGGTCCTGCTCAAGCCCCTGAGCCGGGCCCTGGCGGACGGTGACCACGTGCACGGAGTGATCACCGGGTCGGCGACGAACCACGGCGGACGCTCCGCCTCCCTCACCGCCCCCAACCCGGCCGCCCAGGCCGAGGTGATCACCCGGGCCCAACAGCGGGCGGGAGCAGGGCCGGAGACGATCGGCTACGTGGAGGCGCACGGCACCGGGACCGCGCTGGGCGACCCCATCGAAGTGACGGGGCTGCGCACCGCCTTCGAGCGCGGCACGGACACCGCGCGGGCCTCGGCAGCGCCGCAGCACTGCGGTCTGGGCAGCGTGAAGACGAACATCGGACACCTGGAGACCGCGGCGGGCATGGCCGGACTGTTCAAGGTCCTCCTCTCGCTGCGCCACGGCATGCTGCCGCCCACGCTCCACGTCGAACGCGTCAACCCCCTGATCAGGCTCGCCGACTCGCCCTTCCACCTCGTCACCTCCGCCCGCCCCTGGACCCCGTTCACCGACCCCGGCACCGGCGACCGGCTGCCCCGGCGGGCCGGTGTCAGTTCGTTCGGGTTCGGCGGCATGAACGCGCACCTGGTCGTCGAGGAGGCACCCGCCGCCCCGGCCGGCCGGCCGTCGCCCGGCACCGCGGACGGCGACCAGCTGTTCGTCCTCAGCGCACGCGACGACGAACGCCTCCTGGTGGCGGCCCGCCGGCTGCTGGAACGCCTGGAGCGCTGGGAGCGGGACGGCCTGCTGCACGCGGTGTCGCCGGCCGACGTCGCCCACACCCTCCAGGTGGGACGGCGGCCCCTCGCCGCGCGGCTCGCGGTCACGGCCCCCACCCTCGCGCACGCGGCGGACGCGCTGCGCACCCATCTCGACGGCGGCGACGCACCGAGGCTGACGACGAGGGAGGACACCGGGACCCCGCGCACCGTGGACGACGACGACCTGCGCGAAGCCCTGCGCCGGGCCGCCACCGGCGACCTCGCCAGGCTGGCGACGCTCTGGGTGGCGGGGGCGGACGTCGACTGGTCCGCGCTGCACGCGGGAACCACCCGCACCAGGGTCTCCCTGCCCACCTACCCCTTCGCTCCCGAGCGGCACTGGCTCCCGGCCGCCCCCCGCACACCCGAGCCCCCCACCACCCCGACCCGCCGTGCCACGCCCATCCCCACCGCCGCACCCGCCCCGGCGCCCACTCCGGCCCCTGTCCCCGTACCCGCCCCGGCATCACCTCCCGCCCCCGCCCCCACCGATCCCGTCCCGGCGGCCACGGCCCCGGTCACAGCCGCATCAGGCGCATCCGCGGCCCCGACTCCCCCCGAACCCGCCGCGCCCACGGACCGGCTGGCCGCGCTGCGCCGCCACGTCCGCGAGGCGGTCGCCGACGGCATCGGCATCCCCCCGCGGGAGGTCGACCCGGCACGCGACTTCGCCGCCTACGGCGTCGACTCCATCGGCGCCATGCGGATCATGCAGAACGTCCAGGAACGCTACGGCGACCACATCCCGATGTCCGCCATCCTCGAACACCCCAGCGTCGACCGGCTGGTCACCCACCTCGACCGCGGCTACGTCCTGCCCGACGCGGTGCCGGTGACCCTGGACACGGGCCACGAGGCCCCGCCCCGGAAAGCGCGGGCGCCCCGGCCCCCGGCCCGGCCGGTGCCACTGGTGGAGAACCGCCCGGGAGATCCGGTGTACTGCCTCTTCGGCGACACGGGCGAACTCACCTGGGTGATGCACCTGTGCCGGCACCTCGCCGAGCACGGCCCGGTCACCGGCATCGAGGCCCCCGGCTTCCGGGAGGGCGAGCCCCCGGCCGAGGACATCGGCCGCCTCGCGCGCGCCTGCGCCGACGCCGTCACGGCCGTACAGACGGAGGGATCCTGCCGTCTCGCCGGACACGGACTGGCGGGCCTGGTCGCCGTCGAGACCGCCCGCATCCTCCAGGACCGCGGTCTGCACGTGGCCGAGCTGCTGCTCGTCCAGATCCCGGACGCCGGGGAGGCGCCGTCGGGGGAAAGCCCCGCCGAGTCGCTGGCCGCGGTGGCAGCGACCCTCGCCGGTGTGTGGGGGGCCGGCCCGTTGCCCGCCGCGGCCGGTCCGGGCCCGGACGCGCGGCTGGAGGACGTCACGGCCTCCCTGGCACCGTCCGCCCCGATGGACGCCGGCACCCTGCGGGCCCGGCTCGCACGGGCGGCCGCGTGGCGCGCCGCGCTGGCCGCCGCGGCGGCGCAGCACCCCCTGCGCCCCCTCAGCGGCCCGGAGCGGACCGTCGTCGTACGGGCCGCGTCGTCCGGGGACTCCGACGGGGAGTACCACCGCTGGATCGCACCACCCCCCGAGGTCGTCGAACTCGACGTCGAGCCGTGGCTGCTGCTCTCGGCCGCGCACGCCGCCCGGGTGTGCCCGCCGCCCGCCGCCCCCGAATCCGCGGCGCAGCCCCCGCGGCAGGCGTCCCCGGTCGTGGCGATCAACCGGCACGGTGACAGCCGGCGGTCCATCTGGGCCCACAACCTGTACGGCGAAGTGAGCTACGCGATCTACCTCTCCCGTCATCTGGGCCTGCACAAGCCCGTCATCGGTCTGGAGCAGATCGGCGCGGCCGCCGCCGGCGGCACGCCCCGCACCTACGGCTCCGTCGAGGAGATGGCGGCGCACTACGTCGACGAACTGCGGGACCGCTTCCCGGGCGAGCCGTACCTCCTCGGCGGCTGCTCCTTCGGCGGCGTACTCGCCTTCGAGATGGCCCGGCGGCTCCAACTGGCGGGGGAGGAGGTGACCCATCTGATCGCGATCGACCCCATCATGCCCGGCACGGAGGCCTGGGACAGCGTGGACTGGGGCACCGTCACGGACGTCGAGGCGGAGGCGTTCTCCCTGGTCATGCTCGGCAACGCCATGTGCCAGCGCTGGGGTGTGGGCGAGCAGGTCAAACTGGCCTCGCTCAGCGGACTGGACCTCCAGGGGCAGCTGGACCTCGTCGCCGGGCACATCCACGAGCGCTCGGCCGCGCGCCCCGACCCGGAGACGATCAAACAGCAGATCCTGGTCCGTCACGAACTGATGCTGCACAACGGCGACCTGCTCCAGGCCTACCGTCCCGAACCCCTGCGCACCCCCGTGCCGACCACCCTCTTCCACGCCACCCAGGGCTTCCTCGCCCCCGGCAACAGCAACGACCTCCCGGCGGTGCCGCGCACCAGCGGCGACAAGTCGAACGGGCTCGCCGCGTTCGTCGGCCCGCACCTCACCGTCCACGAGATGCACGCCGACCACCACACCATCGCCCACGACGAGAACCTCGCCCGCATCGCCCGGATGCTGTCCCCGCTGCTGACCGCCCCGACCCATCCGACCAGCCTCTTCCCCGCCTCGCTGAACCCGGCGGGCCCCGACGGCACCAGGTGAGGAGCCTGATGGACTTCAGCGTCTACTTCTTCTCCGCGAACGACCGCAACGACTTCGGCGCCCGCTACCGCTTCATCCTGGACGTCGCCCGCTTCATCGACCGCCACGGCTTCACCGCGATCTGGACCCCGGAACGCCACTTCCAGGAGTTCGGCGGCAGCTTCCCCAGCCCGGCCGTGCTGTCCGCGGCGCTCGCCGTGGCCACGGAGAACCTGCAACTCCGCGCCGGCAGCGTGGTGCTGCCGCACCACCACCCCGTGCGCATGGTGGAGGAGTGGTCCCTCGTGGACCAGCTCTCCCGGGGCCGGGTCGGGGTGTGCCTGGCCACCGGCTGGCACCGGGGCGACTTCGTCTTCTACCCCGGCCACTACGAGCAGCGCCGGCAGTACACCCTGGACAACGTGGAGACGGTGGCCGCGCTCTGGCGCGGGGAGACCCGCACCTTCCCCGGCCCGGACGGACAGGACCTGGACGTCCGCACCTATCCCCGCCCCTGCCGGCCGGAACTGCCGATGTGGCTGGTGCACACCTCCAACCCGCGGACCTGGGTGGACGCGGCCGAACGCGGACTCAACGTCCTCACCCTGCTGACCAGTTGGGAGAAGCTGGAGGAGGACGTCGGCCGCTACCGGGCCGCCCGCGAGCGGGCCGGCCACGATCCGGCGGCCGGCACGGTCACCGTGGGCATGCACACCTACATCGGCGACGACGAGCAGCGGGTCCGGGAACTGGTGCGCGAGCCGGTGAAGCGCTACCTCGCCTCCTTCATGACCCAGAAGCGCAACGACGACAAGGTCAGCGGCCACTCCCGCGGCACCGACGCCGCGGAGCAGGACCGGCTCGCCACGCTGATGGCCGACGACTACTACGACCGCCGCTCCCTGCTGGGCACCGAGGACAAGTGCGCCGCCACGGTGGAGCGACTGCGCGCGGTGGGGGTGGACGAGGTCGCCTGCCTCGTCGACTTCGGTCTGCCCTTCGACACCGTGACCCGCGCGCTGCCCGCGCTCGACGCCCTGCGTCGCCGCTGCGCGGCGCCCCGCCCCAACCCCGCACCCGCGCCCGCACCCGCACCCGCTTCGACGCCCGCCGGGGCGGAGCCGATGAGCTGGTACTACACCACCTGACCGCACCGTGCGGCGCCGCCGGAGAGCCGCCCGCCCCGCGGCGCCGCACCACGACACATGGGGCAAGAGGCACCGGATGACCTCACCGCACCGGTCCAACACCGACGCCGTCGCGGAACTCTACGACTCCCTCGGTGCGTTGCACGACCAGGACCACGACGGCAATCTGCACCTCGGCTACTGGACGGACGCCGAGGACCACTCCTCGTTCCAGGCCGCCACCGAACACCTGACCGCGCTCATGGTGGAACGCCTCGCGCCGCGGACCGGCCAGCGGGTCCTGGACATCGGATGCGGCACCGGCCGGCCCGCGTTCCACCTCGCGGCCGGCCACGTGGTGGAGGTCCTCGGCGTCTCCGTCAGCCGCCGCCAGATCGAACACGCCAGCGGCCGGGCCCGCTTCCTGCGCCTCGCCGACCGGGTCCACTTCGAGCTGGCCGACGCCCAGCACCTGCCCTACCCCGACGGCTCGTTCGACGCCGGCTGGTTCCTGGAGTCGCTCATCCACATGCCGGACAAGGCGCGGGCCGTCCGCGAGGCGGCACGCGTCCTGCGGCCGGGGGCCCGGCTGGCCGTCGCCGACATGTTCCACGAGCCGGGCCGCGACTGGTCCGCACCGCACCCGCTGGTCACGGCCGTACCGCTGGACGCCTACGAACCGCTGCTCACCGACGGGGGTTTCGAGGTACTGGACCTCACCGACGTCACCCCGCACGTCCGCGTCCCCGAACCGGTACGGCACCGGCTGCGTTCGCTGATGCTCGAACACCGGGCCGCATGGGAGGGCAGCGCGGGCGGGGAGGCGGTGGAGGCCCTGCTCGCCCAGGGAACCGACGTGTTCCGCACACCCGGCCTCGGCTACGTCCTCATCACGGCACGGCGGCGCTG
Organism: Streptomyces capillispiralis; assembly: GCF_007829875.1. Lineage (NCBI taxonomy): Bacteria > Bacillati > Actinomycetota > Actinomycetes > Kitasatosporales > Streptomycetaceae > Streptomyces > Streptomyces capillispiralis. Next base: position 7,518,702 of record NZ_VIWV01000001.1, read on the forward strand.
AACCGGCCGGGGGCTCACGGCACGAGGGCCCGCAGCAGTTCGTCCGTCAGATGCGCGAGCAGCGGCTCCCGCGAGGGTGCCAGGAAGAAGTGGCCGCCCGGCAGGACGGCCGTGGTGCATCCGGCGCCCGTCACCTCCGCCCAGGCGCCCAGCGTCGCCGCCGTCGTCTCGGGGTCCTCGGCACCGCCGTAGGCGAGGACGGGACAGCCGAGAGGAGGCCCCGGCACATAGCGGTACGTCTCCAGCATGGTGGTGTCCGCGCGCAGGATCGGCAGGTACAGGGCGCGCATCTGCGCGTCCTCCCGCAGCAGCGGGGGAATCGCGCCGTAGCGCCGGTCCAGCACGTCGAGGTACTCGTCGTCCGGGAGGCGGTGGACGGAACCCGTGTAGGTGCGCTGCTGCGGCGGGTTGCGCGCCGAGACGGCCAGCAGGACCGGTTCCCGCACGCCCCGCCGCCGCAGCGCGCGCACGGTCTCGAACGCCAGGAAGGCGCCGAGGCTGTGGCCGAAGAAGGCGTAGGGCTCCGTCAGCGACGGGGCCAGGGCGTCGGCCAGTTCACCCGCCGTAGCCACCAGGTCGGTGCGCGGCGGTTCGTGCAGTCGGGCGTCCCGGCCGGGCATGCGGACCGCCCAGGGCTCGACCGCCCCCGGCAGACGCTCCGCCCAGCCGTGGTAGACGGCGGCGCCGCCTCCCGCGTAGGGGACGCACACCAGCCGCAGCAGCGGGTCGGGCGGCCCGGAGGCATGCCGCATGCGCAGCACCCACCGGTCCGCCGGCCGGGCGGGGCCGCCGGAGCCGGCGTGCGCGTCACCGGTGGCGACGGTCACGCGGTCGCGTCCGTCGTCGCCGCCCACGCGGGGACGTCCAGCATCTCCACCACGGCGCAGGAGAAGGAGATGCCCGCCCCGGCGCCCAGCAGCATCACGCGGTCCCCGCGCCGCAGCCGACCGCTCGCCACGAGATGGTGCAGCGCGCTCGTCTGGTCACTGGCGCCCGTGTGCCCCACCGAACGCCCGAAGTCCCACACGCCCTTGGACACACCGGCGTTCTCACCGAACGGCTCCAGCAGCCGGTGCAGCACACCGAGGTCGCCCACGAACTGATGGGCGACCCGGGTGATGTCGTCCGGGCCGAGTCCCGCCTCGTCCAGCGTCCGACGGATCAGGGCGCGCTGCGTCTCGCCCATCAGGCGCCCGGCGTCCACCAGGTCCTGCCCGCCCTTGTACGTGGCCGCGCGCCCGCGCAGGTCCACCCGGACGCCCGTGGTGCAGCCCGGCGGGAAGAGCGGCTCACCGCCCCGGTTGAGTTCCTCCAGTTCCGGCAGGGACACCGCGCGGACGTTGACGAGACGCGCGAAGCCGCCGCGCCGGGACAGCACACAGGCCGTGGCCGCGTCACCGAAGAGCCCGCCCGGGGTGGCCCGCCACCGGTCGACCAGCGGAGCCCCCCAGTTGTCGGCCGACGTGATCAGCACGGCCGTACGGTCCGCCGCCGCGGCGAGGTAGGCGCCCGCGAGTTCCATCGCGGCGAGGAAGCCGTTGCAGCCCTGGCGGATCTCCAGGGCGGGGATGTTCCCGCCCACGGTGTGCCGCAGGATGTAGTGCTGCGGCGACCACAGGTCGGGGCCCTGGTGGTTGCAGGAGACGTGCATCAGCAGGTCGATGTCGTCGCGGGTGTGGTCCGACCCCTCCAGGGCGCGGTGTGCCGCCTCGACGGCCAGGTCCGGGGCGGGTACGTCACCCGCGACGGCCACCGACTCCCAACCGAGGGCCTCCGCCTCCGCCGCGTCGTACCACCCGGCGGCGACCGCCTCCTTCGTGGTGACGCGCTCGGGGATGCGGGCACCGAGTCCCGCGATGTACAGGTCGGGCAGGAGCATGGTCGTCAGCCTTTCGCTCGGGCGGGGCGGGAACCGCGGGCGGGTGCCGGCGCCGGCCGGTCCAGGCCGTGGTCGGGCAGGGAGAACAGACGGGTGTGCAGCCGTATGCAGGGCTGGATCAGCGTGTCGACGCACACCAGGAAGCAGACGGTGCCGGCGCCCACCGGCCCGCCCAGGACGTGACCGCACGCCAGCAGGACGAGTTCGAGACTTCCCTTGGCGGCCCAGAACGGCCAGCGCCAGCGGTGCGTCATGGAGATGGCCACCAGGTCCATCGCCCGGATCCCCACCCCGCTCATGATGATCAGCGCGGATCCGTGGGTGCACAGCGCGACGCCGACGAGCATCAGGACACCGGGCGGGACCGGCAGGTGCCCGGCGGCCCCGACCGCCAGCAGGAGGTCGATCAGACTGCCGCAGAGGAAGAAGGTGACGAACGGCGAGAGCGGTGGCCGGCGCCGGTTCCACGACGCCCAGACGGCGAGGCACACCACGGCCACCAGCGCCTGGACGACGCCGATCGTCAGCGGAGCGTGCTCGAGCACACCCAGCGCGAAGACGTCGAGGGGATCGGTCCCCAGGTCCGCGTCGATGAAGCAGGCCGCCCCGCCCGAGAACAGCAGGCAGCCGGCGAGATGGACGAGGTACCGCCGCGGGTGCGCGGCCTCGCCTCGGGTCGGGTCACTCACGGGCACTCCAGGGTCCGGCAGCCGGCGCAAGGTCATCCGGACGAACAGCCTGGCCCATCGGCGGAGACGGCCGCCCCGGTACCCGCCCCAGCATCGCCCCCAGTTCCGCGGACGACCGCTGCCCGGGACCGCGGGCCGGGCCTAGGGTCCGGTGCGTCGGCCGTCCGACCCCCATCCGCCCCGACGACGGGAGACGCCCGTGTCCGTGCCGGAAACGTCCGTCCACCGCTTCCGCGTGGAGCGCGGCCGTCCGAGCGGCGTGGACATCGCCGCCCTCGTCGTCGCCCTGGCCTACCTGCGGCGCCGCGCCGACGAAGCGGCCGGCGGCGGACCGGCCGGACCGCCCCGCCGGACCTCACGGGCCACCTGGCGGCGCCTGGAACGCCTGCGCCACTACAGCGCCCCGACCAGCTGGTGCGACTGAGGCACGCCCGCGGTGGTACCACCGGCGATCCGCACGCGACGCCCCGCGTTTGTGCCGGGCGCCGCACGGAACCCGTCACCTCCCCTGGCAGCGTGATGCGCGGCCGACCGACGGACGCGTGTCAGCGGAACGGAAGGTCGATGGCCGGCATGAAGGTTTCCGATTACGTCCTTCAGCGCTTGCGCGAGTGGGAGGTGGACCACGTCTTCGCCTACGCGGGCGACGGCATCAACGGACTGCTGGCCGCCTGGGGACGGGCCGACGACCACCCGCGGTTCGTCCAGTCCCGGCACGAGGAGATGTCCGCGTTCCAGGCCGTCGGCTACGCGAAGTTCTCCGGGAAGGTCGGCGTCTGCGCGGCCACCTCGGGGCCCGGCGCGATCCACCTGCTCAACGGCCTGTACGACGCCAAGCTCGACCACGTGCCCGTCGTCGCGCTGGTCGGGCAGACCAACCGCAGCGCGATGGGCGGCTCGTACCAGCAGGAAGTCGACCTCCAGAACCTCTACAAGGACGTCGCCTCCGACTTCTGCGAGACGGCCATGGTGCCCGAGCAGCTCCCGAACCTCATCGACCGCGCCATCCGCACCGCCTACGCACGGCGCACGGTCACCGCCGTCATCCTCCCCGCCGACGTGCAGGAACTCGACTACAGCCCGCCCACGCACGCCTTCAAGATGGTGCCGTCCAGCATGGGACTCGGACGCTACGCCCCGGTCCCCGCCGACGCCGACATCGCACGGGCGGCCGAGGTGCTCAACGCCGGTGACAAGGTCGCCGTCCTCATCGGACAGGGCGCCCGCGGCGCCCGCCCCGAAGTGGAGGAGCTGGCGGACGTCCTCGGCGCGGGCGTCGCCAAGGCACTGCTCGGCAAGGACGTCCTCCCCGACGACCTGCCCTACGTCACCGGAGCCATCGGACTGCTCGGCACCCGGCCCTCCTACGAGCTGATGCGGGACTGCGACACCCTGCTGATGATCGGCTCCAGCTTCCCCTACACCCAGTTCATGCCGGAACTGGACCAGGCGCGCGGCGTGCAGATCGACATCGACCCGCACATGATCGGCCTGCGCTACCCCTTCGAGGTGAACCTCGTCGGCGACGCGGCCGAGACGCTGCGCCGGCTCCTGCCGCACCTGCGGCGCAAGAAGAAGCGGGCCTGGCGCGAGAAGATCGAGAAGGACGTCGCCCGCTGGTGGGAGGTCATGCGGCGGCGCGCCGCCGTGGACGCCGATCCCGTCAACCCGGAGTACGTGGTGCACGCCCTCGACGGCCGGCTCCCCGACGACGCGATCGTCACGGCCGACTCCGGCTCCGCCGCCAACTGGTACGCCCGTCACCTGCGCCTGCGCGGCCGGATGCGCGGCTCCCTGTCGGGCACCCTCGCCACCATGGGACCCGGTGTGCCGTACGCCATCGGCGCGAAGTTCGCGCACCCCGACCGTCCCGCGATCGCCCTCGTCGGCGACGGCGCCATGCAGATGAACGGCATGATGGAGATGGTCACGGCCGCCAAGTACTGGCCGGACTGGGCCGATCCGCGCCTGGTCGTGGCCGTCCTCAACAACCACGACCTCAACCAGGTCACCTGGGAGATGCGCGCCATGTCGGGGGCGCCGCAGTTCGAGGAGTCGCAGCACCTCCCCGACCTGCCGTACGCCGAGATCGCCCAGCGGATCGGACTGGAGGGGGTGCGCGTGGAGAAGCCGGAGCACGTCGAGGCGGCCTGGGACCGGGCACTGGCGGCCGACCGGCCCTTCGTCATCGACTTCCGCACCGACCCGGCCGTGCCGCCGATCCCCCCGCACGCAGAACTGGACCAGATCGAAGCCGCCGCCTCCGCCGTGCTCCGGGGCGACAGCGACCGCGCCTCCGTGGTCAAACAGGGCCTCAAGGCCAAGGTGCAGGAGATGCTGCCCGGCACCCGGCACCGTGCCGGCCGCCCCGGCGCGGGAGCCGGCGACAGCGCCGGCGGGTGAGGCCGCCGCCCTCCGGTCGGGTACGTCCCGATGGCCCGGCGTGTCGTGTTCGCCGCCGGGGCCGCTGGTGGACGATGAAGGCCCGGCCGGCCGGCGACCGGGCCTGAACGGAGGAGTCGGGTGGAACAGTGGGCCGCACCTGGACCGGGCGTCGACGGCGCGCCGCACGGAGCCGGCGCGGACCCGCGGCGGCGGATCCCGCGCACCGACGCCGTCCTGCGCGACCCCCGGCTGCTGAACGCGGCGCACCGGCTCGGACCGGGGCCGGTCAAGTCGGCCGTCCACCGGGCACAGCAGCGGGCGCGGGAGGGTGCCGTACCGCCGGACGCCGTGGCCGACACCGCCGTGGCCCTGCTGCCCCCGTCGGCGAGCGGGCTGCGGCCGGTGATCAACGCCACCGGCGTGGTCCTGCACACCAACCTCGGCCGGGCCCCGCTCTCGGCGGCGGCCCGCCGGGCCGTGCAGGACGCGGCGGGCCCCACCGACGTCGAACTGGACCTGCGCACCGGCGTCCGGGCGCGCCGGGGCCGCACCGCCCTGGCCGCCCTGCGCGCCGCGGTGCCCGCCGCCGCTGCCGCGCACCTCGTCAACAACGGCGCGGCGGCGCTGGTCCTGGCCGCCACCGCCCTCGCCGCCGGCCGGGAGATCGTGATCGGCCGGGGCGAACTGGTCGAGATCGGCGACGGCTTCCGCCTGCCCGACCTGCTGGTCTCCACCGGCGCCCGGCTGCGCGAAGTGGGCACCACCAACCGCACCACGGCCGCCGACTACGCCGACGCCATCGGACCGGCGACGGCCTTCGTGCTGAAGGTGCACCCCTCCAACTTCCGGATCACCGGGTTCACCCACGCCCCCGGCGTCGGCGACCTCACGGCACTGGGCGTCCCCGTCGTCGTCGACATCGGGTCCGGGCTGCTCGCCCCGCACCCGCTGCTGCCCGACGAACCCGACGCCCGCACGCAGCTCACGGCGGGCGCGGCACTCGTCACGGCGAGCGGCGACAAACTCCTCGGCGGACCGCAGTGCGGACTGCTCCTGGGACGCGAGGACCTGATCGGCACCCTGTCCCGGCACCCGCTCGCCCGCGCCCTGCGCGTGGACAAGCTGACCCTGGCCGCCCTGGAGGCCACCCTGACCGGCCCCGCGACCCCGACCGGTGAAGCACTCGACGCCGACCCGGCCCACCTGAGGCACCGCGCCGAACGCCTCGCCGCCCGGCTGGCGGCCGACGGCATCGACGTACGCGCCGTGGCCAGTTCGGCGACGGTGGGCGGCGGGGGAGCCCCCGGAGTGACGCTCGCCGGTGCCGCGCTGTCCCTGCCCGAGCGGTACGCCGCCGCCCTGCGCACCGGGTCGGTCCCCGTGGTGGGACGCCTGGAGGCCGGGCGCTGCCTGCTCGACCTGCGGGCGGTGCCGGCGGCCGACGACGAGCGGCTCGCCGGGGCGGTCCGGTCGGCCGGGGCGGTCCGGTCGGCCGGGGAGAGGTAGGCCGCCATGCGGGTGCTGGCCACCGCCGGGCACGTCGACCACGGGAAGTCCGCCCTGGCCCGGGCACTGACCGGAATGGAACCCGACCGGTTCGAGGAGGAACGGCGCCGCGGCCTGACCCTGGACCTCGGCTTCGTGTGGACCCGGCTCGGCCCGCCGGACGGCGAACACCTGGCCCTGGTCGACGTGCCGGGCCACGAGCGGTTCGTCGCCACCATGCTGGCCGGCGTGGGACCCGTACCGGCCGTGCTGTTCGTGGTGGCCGCCGACCAGGGCTGGCAGGAACAGTCGCAGGAACACCTGGAGATCCTGCACGCCCTCGGCGTGCGCCACGCCGTGCTCGCCGTGACCCGCAGCGACCTCGCCGACCCCGGGCCCGTGTGCGCCGACGCCGCCGCCCGCCTGGCCGCCACCCGTCTCGGCACCGTCCCGTCCGTCGCCGTGAGCGCCGTGACGGGCGCCGGACTGGAGGAGCTGCGCGGCGCCCTGGCCGGCCTGGTCCGCGCCCTGCCCGTCCCGCCCGCCGACGCCGACGTACGGCTGTGGCTCGACCGGGCGTTCACCGTGCGCGGCCACGGCACGGTCGTCACCGGCACCCTCGGCGCGGGCACCCTGCGCGTCGGCGACCGGCTGGCGACGGGCGACGGCACGACCGGGGTGCGGGTGCGGGGACTGCAGTGCCTGGGGGAGGACCGGCCCGCCGTCGCCGGCGTGTCGCGCGTGGCGGTCAACGTCCACGGCGCGCCCGACGCCGTGCTCGGCCGCGGACAGGCGCTGTGGACACCGGAGCGCTGGCTGCTCACCGGCACCCTCGACGTCCGTGTCGCCGGGACGCCCGTCGACGGCCTGCCCCGCGAGGCCGTCCTGCACATCGGCACCGCCGCCGTGCCGGTGACCGTCCGGCCGCTCGGCGAGGACACCGCCCGACTGACGGCGGCCCGCGCGCTCCCCCTGCGGATCGGCGACCGGGCGGTACTCAGGGAACCGGGCGGGCGCCGGCGCCCGCCCTGCGGGGTCACCGTCCTGGACGTCCGGCCGCCGGAACTCACCCGGCGCGGAGCGGCCCGGGCCAGGGCGGCCGAACTGGCCGGCCTGACCGGCCGCCCGGACGGCGCGGCGGAACTGCGACGGCGCCGGCTCGTGCGCCGCCGCGACCTGGAGGCCATGGGAGCCCCCGCCCCCGCGCCGCCCGTCGCCGGGGACTGGCTGGCCGACCCCGCGCACTGGGCGGCGCTGCGGCACCGCCTGGGCGCCGAGGTGGAACGGCACGCGGCCCGGAACCCGCTGGACCCCGGACTGCCGGCCGAGGCGGCCCGGCGGCTGCTCGGACTGCCCGACCGGGCCCTGGTCGACGCCCTCGCCGACGCCCCGGGCACGGTGCCGCTGCGCCGCGGCCGGGGACGGCTGCACGGCCCCGGCCCGGCGGGCCCCGTCCTTCCGCCGCCGGTCCGGGCCGCCGTCGACACCCTGCGGGAAGAGCTCCGGTGCTCGCCCTTCCGCGCCCCGGAGGCGGGCCGCCTCACCGAACTGGGCCTCGACCGGCGCGAACTGGCCGCCGCCGTCACGGCGGGCGCGCTGCTGCGGATCGCCGACGGCCTCGTCCTGCTGCCCGGAGCGGACGCCCGCGCCGCCGCCGTCCTGCGCGCACTGCCCCAGCCGTTCACCACGAGCGAGGCCCGTCGGGCCCTGGACACCACGCGCCGGGTGGCCGTACCGCTGCTGGAGTTCCTGGACGAGCGGGGCCTCACCGAGCGGGTGGACGACCTCCACCGGCGCTGCCCGGGCGAGGCGGAGAGCGGAGGCGGACGGGAATCGAACCCGCCTGCCCGAGATCCCCGGGCACCTCGGTTTTGAAGACCGGGAGGGCCACCAGGCACCCACACGCCTCCACCGCCCGGCCAGGCTACCGGCTGCCCCGCCGGGAAACCCGCGACCCGACCCACCCCCAGGAGCCATCCGTGCACGTTTCGACCGACCCGCCCGTCCGCCTCACCCGGTTCGCGCACGGCGGCGGCTGCGCCTGCAAGATCCCGCCCGGAGAACTGGAGGACGTACTGGCCGGACTCACCCCTGCCCGGCCGGCCCCCGGCGACACCCCGCTGCTGGTCGGCACGGCCACCGGGGACGACGCGGCCGTGGTCACCCTGCCGGCGGGCGCCGCAGCCCGGGCCGTGGTCGCCACCGCCGACTTCTTCACACCCGTCGTCGACGACCCCTACGACTGGGGGCGCGTCGCCGCCGCCAACGCCCTGTCCGACGTGTACGCCATGGGCGGGCGGCCGGTCGTCGCCGTCAACCTCCTGGCCTGGCCGCGTGACGTCCTGCCCTTCGAGCTGGCGCGCGAAGTGCTGCGCGGCGGACTGGACATCGCCACCGAGGCGGGCTGCCACGTCGGCGGCGGGCACAGCGTGGACGACCCCGAACCCAAGTACGGCATGGCCGTCACCGGCCTCGCGGATCCGGACCGGCTGCTGCGCAACGACACCGGCCGCCCGGGCCTGCCGCTGTCGCTGACCAAGCCCCTCGGGCTGGGCGTGCTGAACAACCGTCACAAGGCCACCGGCGAACGCTTCGAGCAGGCGGTGGCCACGATGGTGACGCTCAACCGGGACGCCTCGGCCGCGGCCCTGGCCGCCGGGGCGGTCTGCGCCACCGACGTCACCGGCTTCGGCCTGCTCGGCCATCTGCACAAGCTCGCCCGCGCCTCGGGCGTCACCGCGGTCGTCGACACCGCGGCCGTGCCCTACCTGGACGGGGCCCGGCAGGCGGTGCGGGACGGCTACGTCAGCGGCGGCACCCGGCGGAACCTGGAATGGGTGGCGCCGTTCACCGACTTCGGGTCGGCGGACGCCGGCACCCGTCTGCTCCTGGCCGATGCCCAGACCTCGGGCGGGCTGCTGGTGGCGGGCGAGGTGCCGGGCGCCCCGGTCGTCGGGGAACTGGTGCCGAAGGGCGCCCACTCCGTCGTCCTGAAGTGAACCGGCCGCCCGTCGCCGCTCACGGCTCGGTGCCGGTGTGCTCGTCGATGCCCGCCCGCCGCCGGTAGGCGCGCACCAGCTCCGGCGCGGCCGGGCCCCTCGGACGGCGGCCCGGCCGGATGTCCACGGCGAACGCCTTCGCCTCCTGGATGTGCGTGTTGGGGTCGAGCGACAGGTGCAGCAGCTCGTTGGCCGCGTCCCCCGTGCTGTAGCCGTTCGGGCCCCAGTGGTAGGGGAGCCCCACCTGGTGCAGGGTGCGGCCGTGCACGGTCAGCGGTGGCACGCGGTCCGTGACGAGCACCCGGGCCTCGATGACGGCGCGGGCGCTGACGATCGTCGCCCAGCCGGTGTGCTCCAGCCCCCGCTCGGCGGCGAGCCCCGGTGACACCTCGCAGAAGAACTCCGGCTGCAACTCCGCCAGGTAGGGCTGCCAGCGGGACATGCCGCCCGCCGTGTGGTGCTCGGTGAGCCGGTAGGTCGTGGCCACGTAGGGGAACACCTCGGTGCCCGGCTCGCCTCCGCTCGGCTGGTAGCGGTTGTCCGGGTGCGGCGGCGGCAGATGCCGTACCGGGTTGCGCTGCCTGCCGTACAGCAGGTTGGGGAAGGGCGAGTCCTGCGGCTCGTAGTGCGCCGGCAGCGGCCCGTCGGTGAGGCCGGACGGCACGTACAGCCAGGCCTTGCCGTCCTCCTGCATGATGAACGGGTCGGTGCCCGACAGTGCCTGCGGCCCGGTCGCGCCCGGGGGCGGCCGGTGGTCCGGGGCCTTGTCCTTCTGGAAGTCGGGCACGTCGTGGCCGGTCCACTCGCCCCGCTCCGCGTCCCACCACACCAGCGCCTTGCGCGCGCTCCACGGCCTGCCGTCCGGGTCGGCCGAGGCCCGGTTGTAGAGCACCCGTCGGTTGGCGGGCCAGGCCCAGCCCCACTCGGCGGCGACCCAGTCCTGCTGCCCGCCCGGCGTGCGGCGGTCGGCCTGGTTGACGCCGTCGGCGCGGACACCGCAGTAGATCCAGCAGCCGCACGCGGTGGAGCCGTCGTCCTTCAGCTGCTCGGAGCCGGTGAGCGGGGCGCCCTCGGCGTCACGGCCGTTGATCTCGGCGAGGACCGCCTCGGCGTCCGGTTCGGCGAGCGCGCCCACCGTGGGGTAGTCCCAGGTCAGGTCGAGCAGCGGCCGGTCCATCGGGTCGGTGGACCCGGCGAGCCTGCGCCGGATGAGCCGCCCGAGGTGGAAGGTGAACCACAGGTCGCTGCGCGCCTCGCCGGGAGGCTCGACGGCCCGGTGGTGCCACTGCAACAGCCGCTGGGTGTTGGTGAAGCTGCCGTCCTTCTCGGTGTGCGCGGCGGCCGGCAGGAAGAACACCTCCGTGCCGATGTCCTCGGTGCGCAGCTCGCCCGTCTCGATCTCCGGCCCGTCCTGCCACCAGGTGGCCGACTCGATCAGGGAGAAGTCCCGGACGACCAGCCAGTCGAGATGGGCCATGCCCAGGCGTTGCAGCTTGGCGTTGGCGGAGCCGACCGCGGGGTTCTCGCCCATGAGGAAGTAGCCCTTGCAGGTGCCCTCCAGCTGGGCCATGACCGTCTCGTACGTGGAGTGCGAGCCGGTCAGCCGCGGCAGGTAGTCGAAGCAGAAGTCGTTCTCCTCGGTCGCCGCGTCACCCCAGTACGCCTTGAGCAGACTCACCAGGTAGGCGCGCATGTTGCCCCAGTAGCCCTTGCGCGCCGCGTCCGCCCGGACGAAGGAGTCCAGGTCCTGCCGGTGGTGGGCGTGGGGCATCGGGATGTACCCGGGCAGCAGGTTGAACAGGGTGGGGATGTCCGTCGAGCCCTGGATGGAGGCGTGCCCGCGCAGCGCGAGGATGCCGCCGCCGGGCCGGCCGATGTTGCCGAGCAGGCTCTGCAGCACGGAGGCCGCCCGGATGTACTGCACGCCCACGGTGTGCTGGGTCCAGCCGACCGCGTAGGCGAAGGCCGTGGTGCGGTCCCGTCCGGAGTTCTCGGTGACCAGGTCGCACACCGTGCGGAACAGGTCCTGGGGGACACCGCAGATCCGTTCGACCATCTCGGGCGTGTAGCGGGCGTAGTGCCGCTTGAGGACTTGCAGGACGCAGCGGGGGTGGGTCATCGTCTCGTCGCGTTCCGGCTCGCCCGCCGGGGTCGTGGGGCCGCCGGCGCCGTGGGACTCACCGCGCGCGGCCTCCGCGACGGCCCGCTCCTCGTGGCGCGGGTCGCGTTGGCCGGAGGCGGCCCGCACCTCGGTGCCCCGGTACTGCCAGGTGCCCGGATCGTAGCCGCGGCCGTCGGCGTCGAACCCGGAGAAGACCCCGTCGAGATCCTCGGTGTCGCGGAAGTCGTCCCGCAGCAGCACCGGCCCGTTGGTGTACGCCACCACGTACTCCCGGAAGTACGACTCCGTGCGCAGGACGTGGTTGATGATCCCGCCGAGGAAGGCGATGTCCGAGCCGGCCCGCAGCGGTACGTGCACGTCCGCCAGCGCGCTGGTCCGGGTGAACCGGGGGTCGACGTGCACCACCTTCGCGCCCCGGGCCTTGGCCTCCATCACCCACTGGAACCCGACCGGATGGCACTCGGCCATGTTCGAGCCCTGGATGACGACGCAGTCGGAGTTCTGCAGGTCCTGCTGGAAGGTGGTCGCGCCGCCGCGGCCGAACGAGGTTCCCAGACCGGGAACGGTGGAGGAGTGTCAAATACGCGCCTGGTTCTCGATCTGCACGGCTCCGAGCGCGGTGAAGAGCTTCTTGATCAGGTAGTTCTCCTCGTTGTCGAGCGTCGCCCCGCCCAGGCTCGCGATGCCGAGGGTGCGCCGGGTGCGGGTCTGCTCGACCTCCCACTGCCAGCCCGCCCGGCGGGCCTCGATCACCCGGTCGGCGATCATGTCCATCGCCGTGTCGAGGTCCAGGCGCTGCCAGGCGGTGCCGTACGGGCGGCGGTACAGCACGTGGTGTTCGCGCGCGCCGCCGGTGGTCAGTTGCAGGCTGGCGGAGCCCTTGGGGCACAGCCGGCCGCGGGAGACGGGGGAGTCGGGGTCGCCCTCGATCTGGGTGACGCGGCCGTCCTCGACGTAGACGTTCTGACCGCAGCCGACGGCGCAGTACGGGCAGACCGACTTCACCACCCGGTCCGCCGTGGCGATCCGGGGCGTCAGGCGTGCGCTCGCCCCGCTCCTGGCGGCGGCGCCGCGGCCCAGCGGGTCGGTGCCCGTGAGCTGACGGTAGACCGGCCAGGAGTCGATCCATGTGCGTACGCCCATGACGTCTGCCCTTTCCCCGAACACCGGCCGCCGTGGCGGAGTACCCCGCCGCCCACGGCGCCTTCCTGATCACCCGTCACGATCCGCCGTCCCCGTCCCCGTCCCGTGCCCGCGCCGCCAGCCGCTCGCGCTGCGGCACGACCGTGTATTTGGGGTCCTCGGCCGAGGCGACACCGGCGTGGAACACGGCCAGCCGCAGGGCCGCTGAGCCGGCCACCAGGGCCGTACCGGCCAGGGCGGCGGGCGCCCGGCCGCGGCGGCCCGTGGAGGCCGCGAGTGCGGCGCCGCCGGCCGTGAGCACCTCGGCGGCGCGCAGCAGCGCGCGCGGCCGTCCCCGCCCGTACGGTTCCGCCGCCAGTCCCAGGCGCCGCCTCATCAGGTGGAAGGCGCCCAGTTCGAGGGCCGCGCCCAGTACGGCCATCCGGCGTGCCGGACCGGTCTGGCCGGCCGGCGCCGCGGCCAGCGCCAGACCGCCGGCGGCGCTGGCGCCGGAGCCGGCGAAGACGAAGGGGAGTTCGCGGTGACCCCCGTGCCACGTCGGCACGGCGGTGTCGGCGATGAGCACGGCGGTGTACGTCGCCACCGCCGGACCGAGCGCGGCGGCGGACGCCGTCGCGGCGGCACCCAGGGCCCGGTGCCGGCCCGTGACGTCGGTGGCGGCCGCGGCCATCGTGAGCGGCGCGTAGCCCGCCAGCAGCCACGACCCGAGGCTCATCGGGGACGTCGGCTTGACGACGCGGAGCATGTTGAGGAAGCGGGAGGGGCGGCCCAGGTCGTGCACGAGCGCCGCCAGCGACAGGGAGACCGCCCCCGCCGCCCCCAGTTTCGCCGTGCGGGCCAGCGCGGGCCGGGCGGTGGCGTGCGCCCCGGCGGCCAGCAGCGACGACGCCCCGGCGAGCCCGCCGAGGGCGAGGTAGCCCGCGATGTCCAGGGCCTTCCAGCGGGGCCTCTTGAGGATCGGCCGGCCGTAGTAGGAGGCGAACTCGGCGTCGGGGACCATGGCCCGCTCGCCGCGTCCCCCGCGGCGGCGGCGCCGCCCGGCGCCCGCCACCGCGTCGCGGGGTGCCCCGCTCATCGGGGCCTCCCGGCGAAACTGACGGCGGCCAGCGCGGCGAGTGAGGCGGCGGCCGCCGCCGCGTGCCGCCACATGGCGGGCAGGTCCCGGGTGGGGACGACCGGATCGGGCGGCAGCCCGTACACCTCCGGCTCGTCCAGCAGCAGGAAGAACGCGCCGTCGCCGCCGACCCCGTCCTCGGGGTCCTCGCCGTACAGCCGGGCCTCGCCGACGCCGGCCGCGTGCAGCCGCGCCACCCGGTCGGCGGCACGGTCGCGCAGCTCGTCCAGGGGGCCGAACTGGATGGAATCGGTCGGGCAGGCCTTCGCGCAGGCCGGTTCCATGCCGACGCCGAGCCGGTCGTAGCACAGGGTGCACTTCCAGGCGCGTCCGTCGCCGGGCCGCTGGTCGATGACGCCGTAGGGGCAGGCGGTCACGCAGTAGCCGCACCCGTTGCAGATGTCCTCCTGCACCACCACCGTGCCGAACTCGGTGCGGAACAGCGAGCCGGTCGGGCACACGTCGAGGCAGCCGGCCCGGGTGCAGTGCTTGCACACGTCGGAGGACATCAGCCAGCGCAGTTCGCCGTTCCCGGCCGGGGTGTCGAGGGCGCGGGCCGCGTCGAAGACGTCCACGTCGCCGGCCCCGGGCACCGCGCCGCCCCGCGGCCCGCGTTGCTCGACGAAGGCGACGTGCCGCCAGGTACTGGCGCCGAGGCCCTGGGTGTTGTCGTACGACATGCCGGTCAGTTCGAGGCCGTCCTCGGGGACGGCGTTCCACTCCTTGCACGCCACCTCGCAGGCCTTGCAGCCGATGCACACCGAGGTGTCCGTGAAGAAGCCCACGCGGGGCGGGGGATCGGTGTGCCCGGCCGCGCGCGCGATGTCGTCCGTCATACGGGGACCTCCCGCCTCAGCGTCGCACGGGTGCCCCCGGCCCGCACGGCGGAAGCGGTCACGGAGGGCCGGAGGGAGGGCAGGACGCAGGGGCGAGGGCGAGCGTGCCGCCGGGTTCCACGGCGACGCCCAGGCCGCTGATCCGGGCGAGCGTCTCCCGCAGCCACGCCCGGTCGTCGTCCCCGGCGGCTTCGAGCCGCATCCGCCGCGCCCGCAGCGGCACCATCCGCAGCCCGGCGGGCCGTTCGGCGTCCGCGGTGACCGACAGGAGGTGGGCGAGGCGGAGGTCGTCGCGGTACTCCTCGTGGCCGGAGATGCCCTCGTAGTCGTCCACGAAGTCGCCGCAGCCGTACAGGATCACCCGGCCGCGGTACACCTCGACCGGGCGGGGGTGGTGCGAGGAGTGGCCGTGGACGACGTCGACACCGCCGTCGACCAGCGCGCGGGCGAAGCGGACCTCGCTCCGCGGCACGTGGTAGCCCCAGTTCGGGCCCCAGTGCACGGAGACCACCGCGAGGTCACCCGGGCGCTTCGCCCGCCGCACCCGCCCGACGACGGCGGCGGCCGCGGCGGCCGACGGCTCGGGCAGGTACGCCACGCCGGACCGCCCGTCCGTCGCCGCCCAGCTCGGCGGGATGCCGCTCGACAGCGCCCCCAGGGCGAACACCAGCACCCGGCCGCCCTCGACGGGGACGACGGCCGGCGCGTACGCCGCGTCGGCGTTCTCTCCCGCGCCCGCCGTCCGCAGGCCCGCGCCCCGCAACGCCGCCAGCGTCTCCTCCAGACCCGGGCGGCCGAAGTCCAGCACGTGGTTGTTGGCCAGCACGCACACATCGGGCCGGACGGCCGCCACGGCGGGCACGTTGTCCGGGTGCATCCGGTAGTGCACGGCCTTCCCCGGCGCGAACGCGTCACCGCGGGTCACGGAGGTCTCCAGATTGATGATCCGCACATCGGGAGCCGCGTCCTCCAACACGGGCAGCGCCTCGCCCCACGGCCACGAGAACGGCACCGGGCGGGGAATCGGGCCGCTCACCGCCTCCGCCAGCTCCACGTAGTCACGGGCGTCCCGGATCCAGCCCTCCCGCAGCGCGGGATCGCTCGGGTGCGGAAGGATCTGGTCGACGCCACGCCCCAGCATCACGTCGCCGCACAGGAACAGCCTCACCATGACGGCCACCCGCCTCCCCGGGGGTCAGCCCGCCCGCACGGCGCGACGGTTCCCCCGCGCGCCCGCTGTCGAAGCCGCTGACCTGGGAGACATCCCGCGTTCCTCCCTCGACCCCCTGGGGGACCCCCGGGTACCCGGGGCGGCCCGCGCGAACCCGCGAACCCGCGGACCGGACCGACGGCGGTCACGCCTGTCCCGGGCCCGGCCGGGTACGCGATCACCGTGACATCCGGCCCGGCGGACCGGCGCCCCGCGGCGCCGGCCGACGACGCACCGGACGTGGCCGTCCTCGTGGGGCTCCAGGCGTCCGGCAAGTCCACGTTCTACGCACAGTTCCTGTCCGGCCGCTACGAGCCGGTCGGCAAGGACCTGATGCCCCGGTCGGCCCGGCGCAAGCAGGAGCGTCAGATGCGGCTGGTGGACGAGGCGCTGCGCTCCGGGAGGTCGGTGGCCGTCGACAACACCAACCCCTCCCCGGAGGAGTGGCGGCCCCTCATCGCCGCCGGGCACGCCCACGGAGCGACCGTCACCGCCTACTGGTTCCCGCCGGACCTGCCGGGCTCCCTGGCGCGCAACGCCCTGCGGCCGGGCCGCCACCGGGTCCCCGACGTCGGGATCCACGCCACCGTCAAGCGGCTGCGCCGCCCCACGCGGGCCGACGGGTTCGACGCCGTCCGCGAAGTGCGGTTCGACGGCCGCGGCGGATTCCGGGTGCGGTCCCCGGCACCGGACGACTGACCGCTCAGCCGGCAGCGCCCGTCCGCACGCGGGCGCCCTGCCGCAGCAGCTCCTGCTGCACGAGCCCGTACGGCAGCTCCCGCGGGAGGCGCCCGAGACGCACCGCCAGCGCCGCGCAGACACCCGCCGCCTGGCCCGTGGCCATCGCGATCGGCATCACCCGGTACGAGGAGTGCGCCACGTGCGTGCCCGAGATGCAGCGCCCGGCCACCAGCATCCGCTCCGTCTCCCGGGGGAGCAGACAGCGCAGCGGGATGTCGTAGAACCGCCCGCGGGGCACGCGCTTGAGGACGGTGCCCGTGCCCCTGGGGTTGTGGATGTCGACCGGGTAGGCGCCGTGCGCGACGGCGTCCGGGAAGGAGCGGGCGGCCAGGATGTCGTGCCCGGTCAGCTGGTACTCGCCCAGGACGCGGCGTGTCTCGCGGACTCCGATGTGGGTGCCGCTCTGCACCACGTAGGAGTCCTCGAAGCCCGGCACGTGGTGGCGCAGGAAGCGGTCGATCTGCTGGAGCTGGCGGCGGGCGGTGTACTCGGCACGGCTCAGGTCCCACACGTCGGTGCCGAGCGCCCGGGTGACCCGGGTGCTGTTGACGCTGACCTCGCCCGGGTGCGGGGTGCCGAAGAACAGCACGTCCTCGCGCGGGAGCCGCAGCTCACCGTCGGCGGTGGCGCGCTCCACGAGGTCCCACAGACCGTGCACGCCGCGCCACTGGTCCGGGTGGGCGCGGACGTACGCGGCGAACCGCGGCCGGAGGAAGTCGGCGACCCGGAACATGAGCGTCATCGGCTGCACCAGCCCGTCCTCCGGCCGCCCGATCTCGTACGGCGCCCCGCAGGCGGCCGCGACGTCGCCGTCGCCGGTGGCGTCCACCACCACGCCCGCGTCGATCACCACCGGCCCCGACTTCGTCTCGAACACCACCCGCCAGCCGTCGTCGGCCGGCAGACAGGCGGAGGCGAAGGAGTGGAACAGCATCCGCACCCCGGCCTCGTCGAGCAGGTCCAGCAGGACCAGTTTGAAGACCTCCGGGTCGAACGGCACGGTGTAGCCGGTCTCCAGGGACGGCGGGACGCAGCCGCCGTGCTCGGTGAGCCGGTCCAGCAGCCGCCACAGCACCCCGGCGACCACGGGCTCGCCCTCGCCGTGGTCGGTGGGCAGCAGCCGGGTGCCGTCGCCGGCCCCGTCGAACGCGGCCTGCCGGTGCTCGTTGTGGAACGACATCAGCGGCATGACCAGGGCCACCGTCGCGTTGCCGCCGAGGAACCCGTAGCGCTCCACGAGCACCACGTCGGCCCCGGCGTCGGCGGCGGCGAGCGCGGCGCCGCACCCGGCGGGGCCGCCCCCCACCACCAGCACGCCGGTGCGGCCCGCGTGCCGTGCGGGCCGCGGCGGCAGCGTGACGGTACGGGACCGGTCGGGCGCTTCCAGGATGGGCATCGTCTCTCTCCCGTCGGCTCGCTCGGGCCGTGCGGCTACGGCGGTTCCCCGACGGCGCGCAGCGGCCCTCCGGTGCCGTCGGCGGCGCCGTCCGGGCCGGGCAGGCCGGTGTGCGCGGGGCCGGTGCCGATGCGGTCGAGCAGACCGCCGCAGCGCTCACAGGTCTGCAGCGCCAGCTCGCGCAGCTCCCGCACCCGTACGCGCAGTTCCGTGCGCCGCTGCGGGTACTCGTCCCAGAGCCGGTCCACTTCGGCCAGCAGCAGCCCGGTCTGCTCCCGCGCCACCCCCACCAGCGCGGGCGCGCCGATGCGCCGGGCGAAGTCGAACACCTTGCCCGAGTAGGGGAGCGGGAGCACCGGCAGGCCGGACAGCGCCGCGAACATCACGAAGTGCAGCCGCATGCCGACGGCCAGGTCCAGATGGCGCATGAACCCGAGGACCTGCCCGGGAGTGTAGGAGCCGTTGAGGATCCGCCCCCGGTCCGGCGCGGTCATGTGCGAGAGCACCGCGTGCGCGTGCCGCACGTCGTGACGCTCCATCGGCAGGAACACCACATAGGAGTCCAGGCGCCGGACCAGGAAGTCCGCCACCTCGGCGAGCAGCGCGTGGTAGTCGCTCTCGTCGAGCTTCTCGGCCGCCCGCCCCGGCTCCCGCACCGACATGCCCACCAGCCGGGTGTCCGTGGGCACGGCCTCGTCCCGCATCATCCGGCCGGTGAAGGGCTCGGCGCGCAGCCGCAGCGCCGGGTCGGCGGTGACCCTGACCTCGCGCTCGACGCCCACCTCCTCCAGCACCAGCCGCGACTCCTCGTCGCGCACCACCACGTCGTCCATCCCCGGCAGCACCGTGCGCACCGCCTCGCGGTCGTCGGGCTCCCGCAGCGGGCCCGCGCCGACCGCGTACGCGAACGTGGCCACCCCGCGGTGCTGCGCCGCACGGACCAGCCGGAGGTAGCGGCGCGCCTCACCGTCGTAGAGGATGCCGCCGCCGCCCAGGACCAGCAGGTCGAGGCCGGACAGCACCTCCAGGACCGGGCCCTGGGCGACGCCCTCCCAGCCCACCACCTCGCCGGCGTCGCGGTGGTGGACCCGGGTGTGTCCGGGCTCCCGGCTGAAGACGACGAGCCGGGCGTCCGGGCGGTGCGCCCGCAGACACCCCAGCACGCAGTCGAGGATGGCCTCGTCCCCGATGTTGAACCCGCCGTAGGAACCGAGGACGCCGATCCGCGGCCCCGGCGGGCCGGGGAACGGGCGGGGGTGCGGGCCGGGGGTGGACATCCACGCACTCCCCTCGCTCGGAGTCGGGGCGAGGACCCGGGTAACCCCCGGCGCCCCTCTTCACACCGGGGGCCGCGTCCTACGGCACACCGAGTTCGAACAGGACGTACCCCGCGTACGACCCGGAGGCCAGCGCCGCCGTGCCCAGCACCGCGAGCAGCGAGGGCCACTTCAGCCGGCGCATGGCCAGCGCGAGCGGGACGAACAGCGGGAACAGCGGGAGCAGATAGCGGGAGACGTTGCCGAAGTACTGCTGCGTGGCCATCACCATCAGGTACGACAGCACCGTGTAGACGACGAGCACGACCGGTGGGCGCAGCCGCATCAGCAGCACGGTCAGCACCGGCACCAGCAGTACCACCCCGACCCCGATGGTGTCCTCCAGCGGCATGGCGAACAGGTAGTCGAAGTGGCCCACGGGCACGGAGGTGAGCACGTCGAGGGTGTGCCGCCCGTAGTCGAACTTGTGGGCCCAGGCGCCGTCCTGGAGCTTGTTGTAGCCGCCCCAGTCGCCCATGCGGTAGCCGACCCAGCCCAGGTACCCGACCGCGCCCAGCGGCGCGATCAGCACCGCGACCAGCGGACGGCGGATGCCCTCGCGGTGCCGCCACACCGCCACCAGCCCGGCGACCGCCAGGGCGGCGACCAGGGTGACCGCGGTGGGCCGGGCCAGTCCCGCGGTGAAGGTCAGCACCCCGGCGGTGAGCCAGCGGCGGGTCATCACGGCGTAGCAGGCCCAGGCGGCCAGCGCCGTGTACACGGACTCGGAGTACACCGCCCACTCGGCGCCGGAACCGGGCCACACCGCCCACAGGCCGACGGCGACGATTCCGGCCCGGTGCCCGCCCAGCCGGGACGTGACGGCGTGGATGCCG
The DNA here is from genome assembly GCF_007829875.1 of Streptomyces capillispiralis. Lineage (NCBI taxonomy): Bacteria > Bacillati > Actinomycetota > Actinomycetes > Kitasatosporales > Streptomycetaceae > Streptomyces > Streptomyces capillispiralis. The sequence goes on from NZ_VIWV01000001.1 coordinate 7,538,853, forward strand.
AGCGCGGCGACGAACGAGAACACGACCGACACGGTCATCCCGGCGCCGTACGGGCCGAGCCCGGTGACCTCCGAGACCAGCCGCATCAGCGCCGGGTACAGCGGGAAGAAGGCCGCCGAGTTGCCCTTGAGGGTGATCAGCCCGGTGGCGCCGGGCACCGGTTCGAGCGCCGGGTCGTAGCCGTGCAGGGCGATCTGCTGGTACCACCAGCCGTCCCAGCTGCCCAGCACGTCCCAGGTGTGGGCGCCGCCGCCGAAGCGCGGATGCTTCTCGCGGAAGTCGCCCGCCGAGTCCAGCAGGTACATGAACACGGCGAAGCCCACGAACTTCAGCCCGCCGTACACCGCCAGGACGGGACCGTAGTGCGTGGCGGCGCGGCGCAGCCGCTCGCGCGGGGACGGGGAGGTCTGCGGGGAGGGGTCGGGCGCGGGCACGGCGGCCGGGGCCGGGCCGGCCTGGCTGGTCCCAACGGTGGTCATGAGGCGGAGGATCCTGTCGTACGGCGGGAGCGCTGGCCGGGGAACACCCAGGCCCGCAGGAGGAGGAAGCGCAGCAGGGTCGCGGCCAGGTTGGCGGCGATCAGCGTCAGCAGCTCCACGCGGGGGCCGGCGCCGGGCGCCGTGCTGTGCAGGACCGCCAGCGAGCCGCTGGTGAGGGCGAGACCGACCAGGAAGGCGACCAGTCCCTTGAGCTGGTGCCGCAGCACGCCGCCGCGGCCCCGCACCCCGAAGGTGAGCCGCCGGTTCGCGGCGGTGTTGGCGACGGCGCTCGCCAGCAGGGCGAGCGCGTTGGCCGCCTGGGCGCCCGCCGCGGGCCGGAGCATGCTGTAGAGCAGCAGGTAGAACAGGGTGCTGGCGACGCCGACGGCGGCGAAGCGGAGCAGCTGCGGGACCAGGGCGGGCGGCAGTCCCGCGGCCTCGTCGACCTCCTCGGGGCGGCGCAGCACGGCCAGCGGCAGCCGGCCGCCGGCCAGCGCACGCCCCAGCCGGGCCATGCCGCGCAGGTCCGCCAGCGCCGTCGCCAGGATGTCGACCCGGCTGTCGGGATCGTCCACCCAGTCCACCGGGACCTCGTGGATGCGCAGCCCGGCGCGCTCGGCGATCACCAGCATCTCGGTGTCGAAGAACCACTCCTGGTCCTCCACCAGCGGCAGCAGCCGTTCGGCCACGTCCCGCCGCACCGCCTTGAAGCCGCACTGCGCGTCGGAGAACCCCACCGCGAGGGTGCCGCGCAGCAGCCCGTTGTAGCAGCGGGAGATGAACTCCCGCTTCGGCCCGCGCACCACCCGCGAGCCGCGGGCCAGCCGGGTGCCGATCGCGATGTCCGAGTGCCCGGAGATCAGCGGGGCCACCAGCGGCAGCAGGGCCGCCAGGTCGGTGGACAGGTCCACGTCCAGGTAGGCGAGCACCGGGGCGGACGACCGCGACCAGGCGGAGTGCAGGGCACGGCCGCGCCCCTTCTCGGCCAGCCGTATCCAGTCCGTCCCGGGCAGTTCCGCGGCCAGGCGCTCGGCGATCTCCGGGGTGCGGTCCGTACTGGCGTTGTCGGCGATGGTGATGCGGAAGGAGTAGGGAAAGGTTTCCGCGAGGTGTGCGTGGAGCCGGCGGACACAGGGCTCCAGGTCGTTCTCCTCGTTGTGCACGGGCACGACCACGTCCAGGACGGGCGCCGGGTGGCGGGCCGGCAGCGGCGCCCGGCGCGGCAGCGCCAGCAGGGCCGCGGACGTGGCGGAGGTGCGGCGGTCGATCGGTGTCGACCGCCTCGCGGTTGTCATGACGGGATCACGGTCTCTTTCCGGCTACGGCACGGCGGGGGCCCGGGTGGGGGCATGCCTCAGGCGCTCGAGGTGGGTGGTGGGGTGGAACGGCCGGGGCGGAGGCCGCCTCGGGGCGGGACGGCGGTGCGGTCGCTAGCCGCTGCCGGACGTCGTGCCGTCGGCGGGGACGGAGGGCCCCCGGGCCGTCGACGGGGGCGTGGCCGGCGGCACGGAGGTGACCGGCGGGGCGGCCGGCGTCGTCGTCCCGCCGGCGCCGCCGGACGGGGTGGACGTCGGGGGAGGGACCGAGGTGGCGGCGGACCCGGGAGCCGTGGTGCCGGGCGTGCTCGTCGGCGGGTGGGACGTGCTCGGGGCGTGCGTCGTCGGCGCCGGGGACGACGCGGGCGCCGACGGACTGGTCGCCGGCAGGGGCCGGTGGTCGGCCGGCCGGGAGCCGGCGGCCGACAGCAGCGCCAGCCCCACCCCGAGCCCCGTCACCGCGAGCGCCGAGCCGCCGGCCCGCCACAGCAGCCGCGACCGGCGGCGGGCCCGGATGCCCTGGTACAGGCGCCGCCGGTGCTCGGGCGCGAAGGGGGCCCGCTGCCCGGAGTCGCGCATCATGCGCGTCAGCTCCTGCTCGAAGTCGTCCATCGCTTCTCCCCTCATCCCACGGGACTGACGGAGTCGGACAGGATCTGCCGCAGCCGCGCCACGCCGCGCGAGGCGTGGGAGCGGGCGGTGCCCACCGGGCAGCCGAGGGTCTGCGCCACCTGGCTCTCCGGCAGGTCCTCGTAGTAGCGCAGCACCACGGCCGCCCGCTGCCGGGGCGGCAGCAGGGCCAGCGCGGCCTCCAGCCGGGAGCGTTCGGCGACGGCCGAGGAGACGTCGCCGGGTCCCGGCCGGTCCGGCAGTTCACCCACCGGACGCTCCCCCCACCAGCGTCGCCGGGCCGAACGGGCCGCCAGCCGCACCAGGATCTGGCGCACATACGCGTCGGGCGCCTGCTCGGCGACCTTCGGCCAGGCGAACCACAGCTTCACCAGGGCCTCCTGGACGAGGTCCTCGGCGCGCTGCCGGTCACCGCCGGTGAGCAGCCGCGCGACATGGAGCAGCGCCGACCAGCGGGCGGCCACGAACTCGTCGAAGCCGTCTGCCCGAAACCGCTCCATTCCCACCGCCCCGCATTCGAACAACCCCTTGCACCTCAGACAAAGACTCTTGGCCCCGCGAAACGATGCACCGAAGCGCTGTGATCCACCTCACCTCGCACACGCGAAGGGGCGGGTCGTGTGCTGCTCGCCCGCACGCATGCGGTCGAGCAGCACACGACCCGCCCCTGGTGGACGGGCGGTGGCCCTCCTAGGTACGGTCGCCCTTCGGCTTGCCCCGCTGGTCGGGGGTGCCGTGCGGCGGCGGGCCGAACGGCTGCGGCGAGGTCGCCGGCGTGACCGGCGACCCGGCACGGCCGCCGCCCCGCTCGGGCCGGAGCGCGTCCGGGTCGCCGGACGTCGGCTCGGCACCCTGGCGCAGCTGCTCCAGCCGGGCCGTCAGCACTTCGGTCACCGGGACCCGGTCGGCGTGCGCCCGCTCGTAGGCCAGCAGTTCCTCGACCTCACCCGCGGACAGCGAGCGGACCCGGCTCTCCAGCCCGCCGAGGGGCAGATGGTCGTAATCCGGCAGCGGCAGGCCGGTGCGGGCGGGATCTGCCATGGTTCTCACTTCCCTGTGTGCGACGTGTTCGACGGGTACGACGTGACGTCGTGTTCGACCGGTACGACGTGTTCTTCGCGAACGGCTGACGAGGGGCCGTCGTGGACGGCGGTCCGCAGTGCGGGCGGGCGGTCAGTGGCGGCCCGGTCCTCCGCTGCCGAACCCCCCGCTGCCGCCCTCCTCCCAGCGCGGCCGCTCCTGCGACGCGCTCGGGCGGGTGCCGGCGTTGCCGTGGTCCTTGAGTTCGTGGGGCGTCAGGCGCTCGTCGCTTCTGGGCACCTCGTCCGGGTCCCGGCGCTCCCGTACCTCGTGGACCGGGCCGCCCTCCGGCATCCGGGGCTGTTCCTCAGGGCGGGGCCGGCGCACCGTGCTCTTCCTGACCCGGCGGCTGCCGAAGACGAACATGCCGATCAGCAGGGCGAGCACCACCACGCCCGCCACCACGAGTCCGGCACCGAGGGCACCGCGGCCCGCCGCGAGGTCGGCCGCTTCCATCCAAGAGGTGTTCATCATGGCTCGCGAGTACCCCCGGTCCTGGTCACGAACCCGCTCACCTCACCGCGGGAACGCGCCCGCGCCGTCCCTGCGGGCGCCGGGTTTGACGGCCGTGGCGGCGGCTACCCGCGCGGTGTGACGACGACATCTCAGAAGGAGCTGTTCCGGTTCCTGGAGGACCGCTTCGCCTGCGCCCAGGCGTGCACGGAGTGCGCCCGGGCGTGTGCGATGCGGGCGAGTCTGGTGGACCCGGACGGCACCGAGAACCAGGAACTCGTACGACGCAAGGGCATCATGTGCGCGGAGGTGTGCGACGCGACGTGCCGGGTGCTGTCCGAGCAGAACCAGGTGGACGAGGCGACCATCCGGATCCAGGTGGAGTGGTGCCGCCAGGTGTGCCTGGAGAGCGCGCAGGTGTTCGACGGCCACCCCGAGGCGGAGCGGGCCGCCCAGGCGTGCCGCGACTGCGCACGCGCGTGCACGGAATTCCTCGTCACCCTGAACTGACGCGAGCGTGCCGAGGAACCGGCGTGAATGGGCCGACGGCGGCGTGCCGGGCGGAGGGCTCATCGGTCGCGGGGAGTAGGTCCCGCGCCCCAGGCGCGCCGCTCCCCTGCCTGGCTAGGGTCGGTGCCCATGAAGACCACGGAGACCGTCCCACGCCGGACGGCGGAGCGCAGGCGCGACGTCCTCGAACGCCTCGGCACGGAGCGGGACGTATGGCTGTCGACGGCCCACCCCGATCACGGTCCGCACCAGGTGCCCCTGTGGTTCTCGTGGGACGGGCGGGCGCTGTGGATGTGCACCGGCGCCACCTCCGTCACCGCGCGCAACGTCCGCGCGGAGCCGCGCGTGCGCCTGTCGCTGCCGGACACCTTCGACGTGGTGCTGCTCCAGGGTGAGGCGGAGTGCTTCCCGGACCAGGAGGTGCCCGACGGCGCGGCGCGGGCGTTCGCCGACAAGTTCGGGTGGGATCCCCGCGGAGAAGAGGGCTCCTTCGTGTACGTACGCGTGGTCCCGCGGACCGTGCGCGCCTGGCGTGGCGTGCCGGAACTGCGCGGGAGGGTCGTCATGCGCGACGGGACGTGGCTGGAGTAGCGCCCGGCCGGCTCGACCGGTCCGCGGGCCAGGCACATCGCCGGGCCCGCTGATGGGGTGGCCGGCATGACCGACCTCGCCCCCGTCGCCCGGCCGCCTGCCCCCGTCGAGACCGAGCGGCTCGTGCTCCGGGAGCCCGAGGCCCGGGACCGTGCGGCGTTCGTCGACTGCCGGCGTCACCGGCGTCGCGCTCGACGGGGCGATGATCGGCCAGATCCTCCTCAGGAGGCCCCGGCTTCGCCGCGAGGCGCACCGAGCCGGTGTTCGCGGTCCGGGTGGCGAGCACCACGGGCTCGCCGGGGGCGACGGAGCACCGTCGCCCCCGGCCGCTGTAAGCAAGGTCGACCCCGGCTACCTGTGCCTGCCGCGGGCGTGGGGACGCGGGAGTGCACCGAGGTGGAGCGGTTCCGGGCCTGGGGCGCCGAGCGGTGGTTCGGCCTGCGGGCGGCGACACGTCCGGGTGCCGGGAACGCGATACCGGCTCCGTCCCGGGGCGGCGCGGGTAACAGTGGTCGGAGCGGACTGCGCGACGAACAAGGAGCACCCCGTGGCGATCCAGCGGATGGACAACGTGGCCGTCGTCGTCGACGACCTGGAGGCGGCCGTCGCCTTCTTCACCGAGCTCGGGATGGAGCTGGAGGGCGAGGCGCGGATCGAGGGGGTCTGGGCGGACCGCACGGTCGGCCTCGACGGGGTCCGCAGCGCCATCGCGATGATGCGCACCCCCGACGGCCACGGCAGGCTGGAGCTGACGAAGTTCCACACCCCCGCGGCCGTCGCGGCCGGACCGCCCCACCCGCCCCCCAACACGCTGGGCCTGCACCGGGTCATGTTCGCCGTCGACGACATCGACGACACCATCGCCCGCCTGCGCCGCCATGGCGCCGAACTCCTCGGCGAGGTCGCGCAGTACGAGAACGCCTACCGGCTCTGCAACCTCCGCGGCCCCGCGGGCATCATCGTCGCCCTGGCCGAACGGATCGGCTAGCTTCCGCCCCCGGTCGAACCTTCTGGTCACCGGGGCGGCCAGGGCGGGGGACGGGCCGAAGGGTGCGGGAGCGCCCGGCACCGTACAAACTCGGGCGAGTTGTCGCCATACTGGACGAGCCAGGGGAGGGCGCTGCGGACTGCGACGGGGGCGGGCTGGGGAGATGGGGGACAGCAGGCTGATCCACGGCCGGTACCGGCTGCTGGACCGGATCGGGCGCGGCGGCATGGGGGAGGTGTGGCGGGCGCGGGACGAGTCGCTGGGGCGGCAGGTCGCCGTCAAGTGCCTCAACCCCCTCGTCCCGCAGCACGATCAGTCGTCCGGCCGGGTGCTGCGCGAGCGGTTCCGCCGCGAGGCGCGGGTGGCGGCGGCCCTGCAGCACCGCGGGATCACGGTCGTGCACGACTTCGGGGAGTCCGAGGGCGTGCTGTACCTGGTCATGGAGCTGCTCCAGGGCCGCAACCTCAGTCAGCTCCTGGAGGACAACAAGCAGCACCCGCTGCCGGTCGACGAGGTGGTGGAGATCGCCGAGCAGGTCGCCGCCGCGCTCGCCTACACCCACGACCAGGGCATCGTGCACCGGGACCTCAAGCCCGCCAACATCGTGCGGCTGGACGACGGCACGGTGAAGATCTGCGACTTCGGCATCGCCCGGCTCGGCCACGACATCGGGTTCACCTCCCGGCTGACCGGCACCGGCGTCGCCATGGGCACCCCGCACTACATGTCCCCGGAGCAGATCAGCGGCGCGGAGGTCGACCGGCGCAGCGATCTGTACTCCTTCGGATGTGTGTTGTACGAGATCGCCACCGGCGTACCGCCGTTCGACCTCGACGACGCCTGGGCGATCCTCGTCGGCCACCGCGACACCCCGCCCAGCCCGCCGCGCGTCCACCGCGCCGAACTGCCCGAGCGGCTGGAGGACATCATCCTGGACCTGCTGGCCAAGGAGCCCGGCGGGCGACCGGACAGCGCCCGCGAACTGGGCCGCCGGATCGGCGCGCTGCGGGCCGCGCCGGCCGGGGTGCCTGCCGCGGTGCCGGCCGCGGTGGCGGCCCGCCCGGAACCGCCGGGCCCGTCCGGGGCGACCGGGGGCGCCGTCCGCGCGCGACGCGCCGGTGAGCCGGGCCCCGCGGGGCGCCCGGCCCGGCTGCCGTCCTGGACCCGCGGCATGACCACCGGGCACAAGGCGGCCGGCACCGGACTGCGCGGCACACCCCCGGACCCGGCGTCCGGCCTGTCCGGCGAGTGGATCGCCCGCCCCGGGACCGCCTCCGGGGCGCAGCCCGCGCCGCAGGAGCGGCCCACCCCGTCACCGGAGGCGCTGACCGCCCTGGCCGGGCGGTACAACGCGGGCCTGAGCCTGGGACGCCTCGGCCGCTGGACGGAGGCGGGGGAGGTGCACCGCGCGGTCGCCGCCGAGCGCGAGCACATCCTCGGCCCGGACCACCCGGACACCCTCGCCAGCCGCTACGAGGTCGCGTTCACCCTGAGCCGCACCGGCCGCGCCGCCGAGGCGCTGCGCGGGTACAAGCACGTGGCGGAGGCCCGCATCCGCGCGCTCGGCGCCGACCACCCCGACACCCTCGCAGTCCGCCAGGAAATGGCGTACGTCCTCGCCCAGTCGGGGCGTCCCTTCGACGCCCACCAGGTGTACCTGTCCGTGCTCGCCGACCGCGAGCGGACCATGGGGCCCGACCACCCGGACACCCTGCGCTGCCGGCACAACCTCGCGTTCAACCTCGGCCGGCTCGGCCGCCTGGAGGACTCGTACGGCATGGCCCGCGACGTGGCCGCCGCCCGCGCCCGGGTGCTCGGACCCGAGCACCCGGACACCCTCGTCACCCGGTACGACATCGCCTACACGCTCGGCCGGCTGGGCCGCTGGACGGAGGCGCTCCGGACCTACCGCGAGGTCGCCGAGGCCCGCGCCAGGGCGCTGGGCCCCGACCACCCCGACACCCTCGCCGCCCGCCACGAGATCGGCATCGGCCTGGGCCGCCTCGGCCAGGTCGCGCAGGCCCTCGACCACTACCGGGACCTGGTCGAGGACCGCACCCGCGTCCAGGGACCCACCCACCCCGAGACCCTGCGCGCCCGGCACGGCATCGGCGTCAACCTCGGCCGGCTCGGCCGCTGGGCGGAGGCCCTCGCCGAGTCCCGCGACGTGTGCGCCCTGCGGGAGCACGTCCTCGGCCCGGACCACGCCGACACCCTGGTCAGCCGCCGCGAGGTCGCCGTGGGGCTGGGCTGGCTGGGCCGCTGGGCACAGGCGCTGACCGAGTACCGGCGGGTCGCCGAGGCCCGCGAGCGCGTCCTCGGCGCGGACCACCCCGACACCCTCGCCGCCCGCGACGACGAGGCGCACTGCCTGGACCGGCTGGGCCGCGGCGGGGAGGCGGCCGAGCTGCACCGCCGGGTGGCGGCACTGCGGCAGCGGCGGGCGGCCGGCGGCAGCTGATCCCCCACCACGTCTGGCCGGTCCGGATCACCGCGTGTTACGAAGGACCATGACCGCAGCCCCGGCATCCCGGACGTACGACGCCGTCATCGTCGGCGGAGGCCACAACGGCCTCGTCGCCGCCGCCTACCTCGCCCGCGCCGGCCGTTCCGTGCTGGTGCTGGAACGGCTGGACCACACCGGCGGGGCAGCGGTGTCCACCCGCCCCTTCACCGGTGTCGACGCCCGGCTGTCCCGGTACTCGTACCTGGTCAGCCTGCTGCCCGCGAAGATCGTCCGGGACCTGGGGCTGGACTTCCGGCTCCGCACCCGCACCATCTCCTCCTACACGCCCACCGAACGCGACGGACGGCCCACCGGGCTGCTCGTCGGCGGCGGCGAGCGGCGCACCCGCGAGGCGTTCGCCCGGCTCACCGGCTCCGAACGCGAGTACCGCTCCTGGCAGCGCTTCTACGCCATGACCGGCCGCGTCGCCCGGCGCGTCTTCCCGACCCTCACCGAGCCGCTGCCCACCCGTGACGCCCTGCGCCGCACCGTCGACGACGAGGAGGCATGGCGGACCCTCTTCGAGGAACCCATCGGCGTCGCCGTCGAGAAGCACTTCACCGACGACCTCGTGCGCGGCGTCGTCCTCACCGACGCCCTCATCGGCACCTTCGCCGACGCCCACGACCCCTCACTGCGACAGAACCGCTGCTTCCTCTACCACGTCATCGGCGGCGGCACCGGCGCCTGGGACGTGCCGGTCGGTGGCATGGGAGCCCTCACCGACGCGCTGGCCGACGCCGCACGCGCCGCCGGCGCGGTCGTCGCCACCGGCCACGAGGCGGTGCGCATCGACACCGACGGCCGCACGGCCGAGGTCACCCACCGCACGGCCGACGGCGAGGCCGTCGCCGCCGCCCGGCACGTCCTGGTGAACGCCTCACCGCACGCACTGGCGGCGCTCACCGGCGACACGCCCCCGCCGCCCGCCGAGGGCGCCCAGCTGAAGGTGAACATGCTGCTCAAGCGGCTGCCCAGGCTGCGCGACACCTCCGTCGACCCGCGCGAGGCCTTCGCCGGCACCTTCCACATCGCCGAGGGGTACGGCCAACTGGCCGACGCGTACCGGCGTGCCGCCGCCGGTGAACCGCCCACCGCACCGCCCTCGGAGATCTACTGCCACTCGCTCACCGACCCGTCGATCCTCGGCCCGGACCTGGCCTCCCGGGGCTACCACACCCTCACCCTGTTCGGACTGCACACCCCGGCACGGCTGTTCGCGCGGGACAACGACGCCGTGCGCGAGGAACTGCTGACGTCGACGCTCGCCCAGCTCGACGCACACCTCGCCGAACCCCTCGCGGACTGCCTGGCCACCGACGCCGACGGCCGCCCGTGCCTGGAGGCCCGCTCCCCGCTGGACCTGGAACGCGACCTCGAACTGCCCGGCGGCAACATCTTCCACCGCGAACTCTCCTGGCCCCACGCCCAGGACGGCACCGGCCGCTGGGGCGTGGAGACCCGGCACGCCAACGTCCTCCTCTGCGGCGCGGGCGCCGTGCGCGGCGGCGGGGTGAGCGGCGTACCGGGGCACAACGCGGCCATGGCGGTGCTGGAGACCACGGGAAAGACCTGACCGGGCGTCAGGTCCCCGCAGCGCGCCCCGCCGGTCAGTTCGTCGACGGCGTCCAGCCGGTCGCCTCGACTCGCGCCGCGTCCGCCGGCCGTGCCTCGTCGAACAGCACGCCGTCGCCGGTCTCGACGCGCAACGCGTCGACGTAGGCGCCGCGTCCCACGTACAGCCGGTCGGTGGTGTACCGCCAGCGCAGGGCGAGGCCGGGCGCGGGCGGCAGGTCGGCGGAGAGGGTGTGCCAGACGCGGCCGGACCAGCCGGTGACCGTGCCCGTCGGACGGGGCTCCGGCTCCCCGCCCGGGCGCGCGGTGGTGAACGGCACCGGCTGCCAGGACGTCCCCCCGTCCGTGGACGCCTCCAGGGCGAGGACGTCGGCGCGCGGCTCCGTGTCCCACCACAGCGCGCAGCGCAGCCGCGCCCGGCCGGACGAGGTGTCCAGCGCGGGGAGGGCGAGGGTCGCCGTCGACGAGCCCGCCATCCCGGAGAACCATGCCGTACGCCCGCGCGCCGGCCGTACCGGCACCGCGCGCGCCAGCCGGTTCGCCGCGGCCACACGGGGAGCGGACCCGGAGCGCCAACTGCGCACCGGGTGCACGGAGTTGCCCAGTACCACCAGGAAGGAGTCGGTGGTCGGGTCGAGCACCAGGGAGGTCCCGGTGAAGCCGGTGTGGCCCGCCGTGCGCGGGGTGGCCATCGCGCCCATGTACCAGTGCTGGTGGAGCTCGAAGCCGAGGCCGTGTTCGTCGCCGGGGAAGGCCGTGTTGAAGTCGGTGAACATCAGCTCCACCGACTCGGGGGCGAGGATCCGCTCCCGGCCGTAGGCGCCGCCGTTGAGCAGGGTCCGCCCCAGGACCGCCAGGTCCCAGGCGTCGGAGAACACGCCCGCGTGGCCCGCGACGCCGCCCAGGCTGTGGGCGTTCTCGTCGTGCACCTCGCCCCACACCAGCCCCCGGTCGAGACCGGACCACGGTCTGCGGGCGTCCTCCGTGGCCGCGATCCGGGGCTTCCAGGAGGCGGGCGGGTTGTAGCGGGTGCGGTGCATGCCCAACGGGGCGGTGATCTCGTCGTGCAGCAGGACGTCGAGCGTACGGCCGGTGACCGCCTCCAGGACCAGCTGGAGCGAGATCAGGTTCAGGTCCGAGTAGAGATAGGCGGTCCCGGGCGGACCGGCCGGCTTCTCGTCGAGGATCAGCCGGACCTTCTCCTCGTACGTGGGCGCGTTGTAGAGCGGGATCCAGGCGCGGAAACCCGAGGTGTGCGTCAGCAGATGACGGATCGTCATGTCCTGCTTGCCCGCACGCCCGAAGTCCGGCAGGTAGGAGGCGACGGCGGCTTCCAGCTCCAGCGCACCGCGTTCGATCTGCTGCACGGCCAGGATCGAGGTGAACAGCTTGGAGACCGACGCCAGGTCGAAGACGGTGTCCTCGGCCATGGGGATCTGCTGGTCCGCCGGGAACTCGACGCCGGTGTCGGTCACTTCGTCGTACGCCCGGTAGCGCACCGCCATGCCGATGGGCCGGTGCAGTGCCACGGTGCCGCCGCGTCCGGCGAGCAGTACGGCGCCCGCGTACCAGGGGTGCGCGGGGGAGGGGGCGAGGAACGCCTCGGCGTCGGTGACGAGGTGCCGCAGGGGTGCGGCGAGCAGTCCGGCGTCCCGGGCGGACCCGTGCCGCAGGGTCGGCCGGCCCCCGCGCGCGGGTGCGGCCGCCGCGGCCGGGTCGGCCGGCAGGGCGGCGAAGGCCAGGGCACCGCCCAGGGCCAGCGCCCCTCCCGTCAGCCGGCGCCGGGTGATGCCTCTCGCCCCTTCGTCCGCCATGAGGTTCCTCCCGTGTCGTGGCCCTCGGCCGGGCTGAAAGATTTTTTCGGGGGTCGCCTTGCGGAGTGAAACTTTCCTGTCAGGTGCGTGATGTGTCAATGGGGCGTGCGCGGTTGCCGGGAAAAGCACGGCCGCGCATCCCGCCGAGTGGGGGCCCCGCGCGGCCGTCAGGCCCTGTCCCTGTCGTCGGACTCCCGTCCGCCGCGCACCCCGCGGGCGCACGACGGGGCCCGCGGGCGCACGGCGGGAGGTCGGGTACAGGCGCTAACCGCGCGGCTCGCGCAGATCCACGATCCGCCGGATCTTGCCCACCGACCGCTCCAGCGTCTCCGGGTCGACGATCTCCACCCCGGCCGACACCCCGATGCCGTCCTTCACCGCCGCCGCGATGGACCGCGCGGCCGCGTCCCGCGCCGCCGCGTCCGCGTCGGGACGGGCCTCCGCGCGGACGGTGAGGCAGTCCAGGCGGCCCTGCGTGGTGAGCCGGAGCTGGAAATGGGGTGCCACGCCCGGTGTGCGCAGCACGATCTCCTCGATCTGGGTGGGGAAGAGGTTCACCCCGCGCAGGATCACCATGTCGTCGCTGCGGCCGGTGACCTTCTCCATCCGCCGGAACACCCGCGCGGTGCCCGGCAGCAGCCGGGTCAGGTCCCGCGTCCGGTACCGGACGATCGGCATCGCCTCCTTGGTGAGCGAGGTGAAGACCAGCTCGCCCCGCTCGCCCTCCGGCAGGACCTCCCCGGTGAGGGGGTCGACGACCTCCGGGAAGAAGTGGTCCTCCCAGATGTGCAGACCGTCCTTGGTCTCCACGCACTCCTGTGCGACACCCGGGCCGATCACCTCCGACAGCCCGTATATGTCGACCGCGTCGATCGCGAACCGCTCCTCGATCTCCTGCCGCATCCGCTCCGTCCACGGCTCCGCGCCGAAGATGCCCACGCGCAGCGAGGTGCCGCGCGGGTCGACGCCCTGCCGCTCGAACTCGTCGAGCAGCGTGAGCATGTAGGAGGGGGTCACCATGATGATCGAGGGCTTCAGGTCCTGGATCAGCCGCACCTGACGGGACGTCATGCCGCCGGACGCGGGGATCACCGTGCAGCCGAGCCGTTCGGCGCCGTAGTGGGCGCCCAGGCCGCCGGTGAACAGGCCGTAGCCGTACGCCACATGGGCCGTGTCCCCGGGCCTGCCGCCCGCCGCGCGGATCGACCGGGCCACCATGTCGGCCCACATGGACAGATCGCCCTCGGTGTAGCCGACCACCGTGGGCAGTCCGGTGGTGCCGCTGGAGGCGTGGATGCGGCGGACGCGGTCACGCGGCACGGCGAACATGCCGTACGGGTAGTTGTCCCGCAGGTCCGCCTTGGTGGTGAAGGGGAACCGGGACAGGTCGGACAGGGAGCGGCAGTCGTCCGGGTGGACGCCCGCCTGGTCGAAGGACCGCCGGTAGAACGGCACGTTGTCGTAGGCGTGCCGCAGCGAGGTCCGCAACCGCTCCAGCTGGAGGGCCCGCAGTCCCTCGGTGTCGAGCCGCTCCGCCGGGTCCAGCAGGTCCGCCGCCTCCGTCATCGGGACCGTCCCCTCACCTGTCGAGCCAATCGCAACAATCCGGACGACCGATCATTCGGTCGATCGTCCGGCACCAGTAAGTCAGGCACCGGCTCCCAGGGCAAGAGCCCGGCCTGCACTTTTTCCCGCGTCGGGCCCGGCCCGGCGCCGTCACCGCTGGACGGCCGGACCCCGGGACGCCCCACCGTCCGGGCCGTACGCCGTCATGAAGCGGTCACGGAACTCGTCCATGCCCCAGCGCGGCGCGTCCGGCGCCGGCTTGAGCCCGTCGGTCCAGTTCCAGCCGGCCACCCTCTCCAGCACCTTCTCGTCCTTGGCGACGATCGTGACCGGCACGTCCCTGCCGGTGCTCCCGGCGGTCACGGTGGGCACCGGCTGGTGGTCGCCGAGGAAGACCAGGACCGTGTCCTCGTCGCCGTACCGCTCGACCCACTCGGTGAGGCTGCGCAGCGAGTACTCGATGGCGCGCCGGTACTCGGTGCGCACCTTCTCCGGATCCTTCCAGACCTCCTTGGGGTCCGTGCCCTCCTTCTTGATCCGGTGGAACACCGACCCGTCGCCGAGGTCGTCCCAGTCGACCATGCGCGCGAGGGGCGACCAGGGGTTGTGGCTGGAGGCGAGGATGATCTCCGCCATGATCGGTTCGCGGTCCTCCTTCCCGTGCTCCAGGCGCTCGAAGGCCTCCAGGCTGAACTGGTCGGGCACGGGCGTCCAGCTGAAGTACGGGCCGTGGTAGCCGAGGTGCTCGGAGTCGTAGATGTGGTCCAGGCCGAAGAACTCACCCTCCGGCCAGGCCCGCCGCACGCCGGGCACGATGCCGACGGTGCGCCAGTCGCCGGTCCTGCGGAAGTAGCTGGTGAGGGTCATGCGGTCACTGGTGGTCAGGCTGCGGTAGCGCTGCTGGTTCTTGATCCACAGGCCGGACAGGAAGGTCGAGTGGGCCAGCCAGCTCCCGGCGCCGGTCACCGGGGACCTCAGCCAGCCGCTGCGCGAGGCGAACCCGGCGTCCGCCAGCCGCCGGGTGCCGTCCTTCAGCGCCGCGTCGACCGGCCCCGCCATCGCCGGGTCGTCGATCGCGACCCGGCCGTAGCTCTCGATGAAGGTGAACAGGACGTCCTTGCCGCGCAGCCCCGTCAGCAGCCGGTCGGGCGGCGTCTTCGCGAAGGCGTCGACCGCCGCCTCCTCCTCGAACACCCGCGCGTCGCGCAACCCCGCGCGCACCTGCTCGACGCGGTTGCCCAGCATCTCCGCGGTGCCCTTGGTCGCCACGGGAACACCGGTGATCTGCACACCGAGCGTCACACACGTGATCCACGCGACCCCGAGCACCAGCGTGGTCCGGGCGGCGGCCGGACGGTGGCGGACCATCACCCCGGTCAGCCGCACCGTCGCCAGCGTCATCAGCACCAGCACACCGAGGAACAGCACGATCACCCCGGCCACGGCGAGCACCTGCCCGCCCCGGCCGAACGACTCCCGGACGAACTCCGCCGCGTCGTCGAGCAGGATCCAGTCGAGCACCAGGTCGAACGGCCGGGCCAGCACCTGGTGGAACCCCATGTCCACGAACTTCAGGACGGTGAGCAGGCCGAGCAGGACGCCCGCGACCACCGCCGCGACCCGCCGGAACCTCGGCGGCAGCGTCAGCAGCAGCGTCGCCAGCAGGATCCCCTCGGCGGGCAGCCGCAGGAAGGCGGCCGGGTTCACCCGTTCCACCTGGTTCGGCACCAGCAGCGCGAACAGCACCAGCGCTCCGGCGAGCGCGGTCGTGCCGACCGTGACACCGCGCGCCAGCCGGGGCCGGCGGCGCCGCCAGCCGAACCAGCCCGGCGGCGCCGGGTCCGGTGCGCCCTCGGCGGCGGCCGGCGCGCCGTCCCGGTCCGCTCCGCCCCCGGTGGTGTCCGACGGCTGACGGGAGCGAATGAAGAGCGACACCCGGAGGGTCCTTCCGTGCGGTCCTGCGGTGGCATGGCGAACGGGGCCCGGTGACGGGCCCGCCCCCCACCAGTACGTCGGCACGCCGCCGTCCGTTCACAGCACGCCCGCCCGTCCCGCCGCGCCCCGCGAAAAGGTACTCACCGCGCGGCCTGTCCGGGGCAGGAACCGATCGCTAGGCTGACCGCGGACGACGAATCGGGAGGAGCACGGACGTGGCCGAGAGCACCACCCAGCAGCGCCCGCTCACGGGCTGGGACAAGCCGGACCTTGACCTCAGCAACGCGCAGTGGCAGTCCAGCAGCCGAGGCAGGGGCGATGTGCAGATCGCCTTCGTGGAGGGCTTCATCGCCATGCGCAACAGTGGCCGCCCGGAGAGCCCCTCCCTGATCTTCACCCCCGCGGAGTGGGGCGCCTTCGTGTCGGGAGCCCGGGAAGGGGAGTTCGACCTCACCTGAGCGGTGGGCCGTCGCGGACCGCCGGGAGGTGTGCTCCGCGTAATTCCGGACACGCGGCCTGAAGCGCCGTTCCCGGGCCACGCCTGCGTCAGGCTGGCCCGGGGGAGGCCGAGGTCGTACTCCGGAGGCGAGGAACCATGAGCACCCAGCCGGTCGTCGCAGCGGTCGACGGTTCGGACGACAGCCTGCGCGCCCTGGAGTGGGCCCTCGACGCCGCCCGCCGGCGCGAGGCCCCGCTGCGCATCGTGCACGTACGGCAGTACGCCCCCTGGGCGCAGCCCGAGGTCCTGGCGGCCGGGCCGCCCGACCCCGACGCGGACCCGGTCCTCGACCGGGTCCGCGCGCACCTGGCGGGACGGACCGGGCCGCCGGCCGTCGAGTACGCCGCCCTGGAGGGCGCGCCCGGTGTGCTGCTGCCCGAAGCGGGGGCCACCGCCCGGCTGCTGGTGCTCGGCTCCCGGGGCCGCGGCGGCTTCGCCAGCCTGCTGCTCGGCTCCAATTCCCTGGCCGCCGCCCGTGACGCCGAATGCCCCGTCGTCGTGGTCCCCCGGCCCGGACGCGGGACCGACGCCGCCCCGCCGGACCGGCCCGGACGCGGGACCGACGCCGCCCCGCCGGACCGGCCCGGCCGGCCCGTGGTGGCCGGCCTGCACGCCGACAGCCCCGACGAGGCCACGCTCGCCTTCGCCTTCGCCGAGGCCGCCCTGCGCGGCGCCCCGCTGCGGATCGTCGCCGCCTACCCGTGGCCCCTGCAGACCTGGATGCTGCCCGGGGAGATGCCCCCGCCCGCGATCGACCAGGATGCCGTCGAGCACGAGACGCGCGCCCTCGCCGACGGCTTCCTCGCCCCGCACCGCGAGCGCCACCCCGAGGTCACCGCTCGGACCGACGTACTGCCCGGAGACGCCGCGGGGCAGCTGGTCGAGGCCTCCCGGGACGCCGAGCTGGTCGTCGTGGGCCGTCACCGCCGCCGTCTGCTGGTGCCCGCCCGCATGATGGGGTCGGTGACCCAGGCCGTCCTCCTCCACGCGGCGAGTCCGGTGGCGGTCGTCCCGCCGGCCCCTCCGGAGGAGTAGCCCCGCGCCGGCCCGGTCCGGCAGCGGCCGGCCGTACGGCACGGGCGCCCGGAGCGCGGGCACCCCCGCGCCGGCGCGCGGCCGAGGGACGGCGGCGCCCCTGCCATCACCCCCGTGCAGGACTCGACCGCAGGGGCGCCCGTCTCGCCCTCGCCCTGACCCGTCCGGTACGACGGCGACGGCGGGGTCGGCGACGACCCGGGCGAGCCCGGCGGGCCCACCGCCTGGGTGCGGGCCCACCCGGACGCGGTGCACCACCGCGCCGACGCCGATGCGCTCACCGCGGTCCGCGACCTGCGCGCCGCCGTCCGCTCCCTCTCCCCCTCCGCGCGCACGCGGTGCGTGCACCCCCACCATGCCGGTCCGGGAGGGGGCCGACGGAGCCGGGCCGTGGTGCGGAGACCGGCAGCCGCGTGCGGCGACGACCCGGCCGCCGTGCTCGCACGGGCCGCGACCGGGTTCCTCGCGGGCCGCCGCCCGGCGGCGGCCCGCGCGCCTGCCACGCACCGCGCCGCGTGCGCCACTTCCAGGAGGAACACCCGCGCGAGGAGGACTGCGAGCCGTCCCGCGGCAACCGCGCCCGGGTGGCCCGCCACCGCGAGCGGCACGGGCGCCCCGGGCAGCCGCGGACGCCGCCGCCCGACCGTCCGCCGGAGGGCCCGGGCACGTACCATGGCGGCATGTCGTTCCTCCGCCGCCGCAGCGCCACCCCCGCCGGGCCCGACTTCGACGTACTGGCCATGGACCCGGGCGACTGGCCCGGCAATCTGGGTGCCGGGCTGCTGCCCGCCCCCGACGGAAGCTGCCAGGGCGTCTTCCTGCGTTACGACCTCTTCGGCGGGCGTGGCCCCGCGATGGTCATCGGCAACCTGCCCGAGGGCTCCCCGGCCCGCGACGTCCCCGAGGGAGAGATCCCCTTCGAGGTCGGGCAGCTGCTGCTGGCGCTGGAGAACGACGAGGAGGTGACCGTCGTCGGCACCGAGGACGTGCCGGTGATGCAGGGCGACAACCTGCTGATCGTGCGCCGGGTCAAGCTCTCCGAGGG
This sequence comes from Streptomyces capillispiralis, assembly GCF_007829875.1. NCBI lineage: Bacteria > Bacillati > Actinomycetota > Actinomycetes > Kitasatosporales > Streptomycetaceae > Streptomyces > Streptomyces capillispiralis. Next base: position 7,556,875 of record NZ_VIWV01000001.1, read on the forward strand.
ACGCATCTCCTGCGTGCAGTTCGACCGCAGCGACAACGTCCTGGTGACCATCGCCGCCTGGGACCGCCCCATCACCGACGACCTGTACGCCCTCCTCAAGCCGCTGCCCGCGGAACTGTTCCAGCAGGGCTGACACCCCCGTACGGCACGGGCGCCCGCAGCGCGCGAGAGGGCAGGGTCCCCGTGGGAACCCGGCCCTCTCCGCGTCCCGGCGGTGCTACGACGACGTCACCGTCACGTCCGCCGCCCGCACGAAGCCGACCCGGTGGCCGAACTGGATCTCGTAGTACAGGTCCTCGCCGGTCACCACCCGGTGCGAGGCCTCGTCGAAGGTCACCGCGTAGTAGTACTCACCGGGCACCTTGCCGCCGGTGACGTACTTCTGGCCCTTGGGCAGGGTGTACGGCAGCGGCGTCACCGGCTGCGCCGGGACCCCCGCCGGGTAGGCCTCCTTCTCCGGGTAGGCGCGCCCGTACACCGGAACCGAGTCGACCCCCTCCCGCGGGGTCACGACCAATCCCTTCGAGGGCACCGCGGCCGGCTGCCGCGCCGGGTTCCTGAACCACGCCTTCTGGCCCAGGTACCAGATGGCGGTCCAGTCGCCCCAGCGGTCGGCGACCGCGTACCGCTGGCCGGTGGACACCCGCGAGGACAGGTCGTTCACCCCCGTGGTCGGGGCCCTGCCGAGGCCGATGTCCCTGATCAGGGGCGCGCTCTCGTCGTGGTCGGAGTACAGGCGCACCGCGCTCGACCCGTGCGTCGTGCAGGGCTCGCCGGCGCCCTCGCAGCCGGTGAAGACCGGCCGGTTGGCGGAGTAGTCCGGCCGGATCGTCACGACGCCGGAGTGCTTGCCGGCCGTGGCCTCGAAGGGGCGGCCCAGCAGTTCGAAGTAGTGCGCCCAGTCCCAGTAGGGGCCCGGGTCGGTGTGCATCCCGGGGATGGTCCCCGAGGTCGGGCCGGGCACCGTGTCGTGGCCGAGGACGTGCTGCCGGTCCAGCGGAATGCCGTGCTTCTTGGCGAGGTACTTCACCAGCCGCGCCGACGAGCGGTACATGGCCTCCGTGTACCAGGCGTCGGGCTCGGCCAGGAAACCCTCGTGCTCCAGGCCGATCGACCCGGCGTTGACGTACCAGTTGCCCGCGTGCCAGGCCACGTCCTTCGCCTTCACGTGCTGGGCGATGTGACCGTCCGTGGAGCGCAGGCTGTACTGCCAGGACACGTAGGTGGGGTCCTGGACCATGTCGAGCACGCCCTCCCAGGCGCCCTCCGTGTCGTGGACGACGATGTACCGGATGGGTTGCGAGGCCGGCCGGTCGCCCAGGTCGTGGTTGCCGTAGTCGCCGTCCCCGAACTCCTCGTACGGCGCGGGGATCCATTCGCAGGACACCGTCCTCGGGCACTCCGTCCCCGCGGCGGAGCCGGTGCGCAGCCCGGCGCGGTCCAACGCCGCGACGTCGGGCGCGAGGTCCGGGCGGGGAGCCAGGGCGACCTGCTGCCCGGCGTCCGTGACCCGTGCCCCGCCGGAGCGGATCACCTCGAACACCTCGTCGGCGTACGCGGCGGCCGAGGCCGTGTCGTCGGCGCCGGAGAACAGCGCCACCGCCCCGTACCAGTCCGCCGGGTCGTCGCTCGGCGGCCCGCCCAGCCGCCGCTGCGCCTCGGCCAGCAGCGCGGCGCCGCCCGCCAGGTTCGCCGCCGGGTCCTCGCGCAGGCGCTCGGGGCTCAGCCCGGTCAGCCGGGCCGCCCTCGGCAAGGTGGTCAGCCGCGCCGGGAGTTCGCCGGTGCGCGGCGCCCCCGCCCCGGGACGCAGCGGCGGGCGGGCGTCGTCACCGCGGGGGTCCTCGGTGCCCTCCGCGTGGTGCTCCGACGCGGCGAGCGCGGCCTCGGCGTCCGTCAGGTGCATCGGGCCGTAGCCGCCGGTCACACTCGGGGCGCCGCCGTGCGCGTCCCAGCGGGACTGCAGGTAGGAGACGCCCAGCAGCACGCTGCGCGGCACGTCGTACTCGGCGGCCGCCGCGGTGAACGCATTCTGGAGCCCGGCGGTGTCCGGCAGTCCGGCCTCGGACGGAGCCACGCCCAGCAGCGGAAGCGTCAGCGCGGCCGCGGCCAGGGCGCGGACGGCACCCCGGCGGGCGCGTCGAGACGACCCGGCCGCACGGCCGGGTTCGGTGGCGGGTTCTCGCAATGCAGCCTCCTGGGACGGTCGGGCACGGTGCGCCGTACGGAGCCGAGCGGTCCGTCAGTGGTACCGGTCAGCAGATAATCCGTCAATCATGCCCAGGCAGGCGAGATTTCCCTTGTCAATCGGGGTGTGCGGGTCTTTCGTGGCGACGGCCGCGGGGCCTGCGGCGCGTCAGTGGAGTACACCAATGGTCCCCTCCCGGACGTCCGGACGGGGACCACGACGAAGGTCCGCGGTGCGCCTCCGTCAAGCGCACCGCGGACCTTCGCCGCCGTCAGCGGGTGCCGACCGCCGCGCGCACGGCCCGGCGGGCCAGCTGGCAGTCGTCGTGCAGCCGCCGCAGCAGCAGCCGCTGTTCCTCACCGGACGCGGTGCCGCCCGGGTGGGCCGCCGCCGGGGCCGCGTCCTGCATCGACCGCTGCACGGCCGTCTCGTAGGTGCGGATCTCCCGGGTCAGCACCAGCATCAGGTTCACCAGGAACGCGTCCCGCGAGGCGGGACCGGCCGACTGGGCGATCTGGCTGATCTGCCGCCGGGCCGCCGGCGCCTCCCCGAGGACCGACCACAGGGTCGCCAGGTCGTACCCCGGCAGGTACCAGCCCGCGTGCTCCCAGTCCACCAGCACGGGACCGGCCGGCGAGATCAGGATGTTCGACAGCAGGGCGTCGCCGTGGCAGAACTGGCCCATGCCCTGCCGCCCGGCCGCCTGCGCGATGCCGTGCAGCAGCTTCTGCAGGTCACCCAGGTCCCGGTCGGTGAGCAGCCCCAGCTCGTGGTAGCGGGAGATGCGGGCCGCGTAGTCCAGCGGCGCGTCGAACGTCCCGGCCGGCGGCCGCCAGGAGTTCAACCGGCAGATCGCGCCGAGTGCCGCCCTGATGTCCGCCCGCGGGGGTGCCTCGACCGGGTGCCGCTGGAGGGCCGCCACCCGGCCGGGCAGCCGCTCGATCACCAGCGTGCAGTTGTCCGGGTCCGCTGCGATCAGCCGGGGCGCCCGCACGGGCGGGCGGTGCCGGACGAACGAGCGGTAGGCCGCTATTTCATGGCGGATCCGCTCGCTCCACGCCGGGGAGTGGTCCAGTAAGCACTTGGCGACCGCGGTGTTCCGGCCGGCGGAACCGACCAGGAGGACGGACCGGCCGGTGCGGCGCAGCACCTGCACCGGGGTGAACTCCGGACAGATGCGGTGCACCGACGCGATCGCCGTGCGCAGCTGGGCGCCCTGGGGGCCGGACAGGTCGAGCCTTCCGCTGAGCGGCTGGGTGCCCGGTCCCGCGGTGCGCCGTACGTTGCCCGCGCCGAGCACGGGGGGCGCCGGGCGGGCGGGGGCGAGGTAGGGGCCGTTGTCCGACGGACGCGGACGCAGCGGCCGGGGCGGGGCGGACACGGAGGACGATGCTGCGTACATGGGTGATACAGATCCCTTCGTGTGCCTGCGACGTCAGTGCACCACCCGGCCCGGCCGCCCGGGCGCACCCTGGGGAATGTCCCTGCGGCGACGGGGTCGTGGTGGCGCGTTCCTACTCGACACCCGATGCCCCCTGGCACACCATCTGGCGCACCCTGGCGAACCCTGGCGAATAGTCGCCCGGCAACCGGCACCGGGCTACTGTCAACTCAGCCGAGAACCTGGGGGCTTGACGTGAGCGGACAACCCAACACCCGGCTCGCGGACCTGTTCGGCCTGGCCGGCTGGTCCAAGGGCGAACTCGCGAGGCTGGTCAACCGGCAGGCGGCGGCCATGGGCCACCCCCAGCTGGCGACCGACACCTCCCGGGTGCGGCGGTGGATCGACATGGGAGAGATCCCGCGCGATCCCGTGCCGCGGGTGCTGGCGGCCCTGTTCACCGAGCGTCTCGGCCGTGTCGTGACCATCGAGGATCTCGGTCTGGTCCGGCACGGGCGTACGGGGAAACGGCAGCGCGACGGGAGTACGCACCATCCCGACGGAGTGCCGTGGGCGCCCGAGCGGACAGCCGAGGTCCTCACCGAATTCACGGGAATGGACCTCATGCTCAACCGACGCGGCTTGGTGGGCGCGGGCGCCGCGCTCACCGCGGGATCCGCACTCAGCAGCGCCATGCACGAGTGGCTGCACACCGATCCGGCCCTCACCGCCGACGCTCCCCGACTCGACAACCCCCTGCACGCCGACCCCGCCGGGTTCGACCGCTACGAGGCCGCCCCCATCGGGTCGCAGGAGATCGAGGAACTGGAGCGCTCCGTGGAGGTGTTCCGCGCCTGGGACGCCGCCCGGGGCGGCGGCCTCCAGCGCAAGGCGGTGGTCGGCCAGCTCAACGAGGTGGGCGGCATGCTCTCCTACCACCATCCACCCCATCTCCAGCGGCGCCTGTGGGGCGTCGCCGCCAATCTCGCCGTCCTCGCCGGCTGGATGTCGCACGACGTGGGCATGGAGCCCACGGCGCAGAAGTACTTCGTGATCGCCGCCCACGCGGCCCGGGAGGGCGGCGACCGGCCGCGCGCCGGTGAGGCGCTGTCCCGGGCGGCCCGTCAGATGGTGCACCTCGGCCGGCCGGACGAGGCGCTGGACCTGATGAAGCTCGCCCAGTCCGGCTCGGGCGAGGAGGTCCTGCCGCGCACCCGGGCGATGTTCCACACCATCGAGGCCTGGGCGCAGGCGTCGATGGGCAAGGGGCAGGCGATGCGCCGCACGCTGGGCCGCGCCGAGGACCTGTTCGTCTCGGACAAGTCCGATCTGGAACCGCCGGACTGGATGCAGACCTTCAAGGACGAGGATCTGTACGGGATGACGGCCCTGGCCTACCGCACGCTGGCCGAGTTCGAGCCCGGCGCCGCCGCGCACGCCCAGCACTACGCGGAGAAGGCGCTGTCCCTGCGCGTCGACGGGCGCGAGCGGTCGAAGATCTTCGACCATCTGTCCATGGCGTCCGCCTGCTTCATCGCGGACGATCCCGAACAGGCCGACCGGTACGCGCGCCTGGCGCTGATGTCGATGGGTTCCAACTCCTCGCGCCGCACCTGGGACCGGCTGCGCCAGATGTACCGGCTCACCGCCGAGTACGCCTCCTACCCGAAGATCCAGGAGCTCAGGGAGGAGATCAAACTGGCGCTGCCCAAGCCGAGGGGCAAGGGCGGTTCCGCCGCCCAGGCCTGACGGTCCCGGTCCGCACGAGCCGTCGGTTACGAGGCGACCCGGGCCACGAGCACACAGGCGTCGTCCTGGCGCTCCCCTTCTCCGAACTCCCGTACGACCGCCCGGACGCAGTCCTGTGCGGTGGCGGCCCCGGCGAACCGGGGTGCCAGGCGGAGGAGCCGGTGCACGGCGCTTCTTCCGGCGTGCCCGGGCACCAGCCCGTCGGTGTGCAGCAGCAGCAGGTCACCGGCTTCGAGGGTCTCCTCGGCCTGCCCGTAGGAGGCTCCCGAGGTGGCCCCGAGCAGCACGCCGTCCGGCGCGTCCAGCGCACGCCCCGTCCCGCCGCGGAACAGCAGCGGGGCGGGGTGTCCCGCCTGCGCCCACACCAGTGAGCGGGTCCCGGGCCGGTAGCGCAGACAGACGGCGCTGCCCAGGGCCGGCTGCGGCGCGGTGTCCAGCAGGCGGTTGAGGCAGGCCAGCAGCGGGCCGGGCGCGGTGCCGGTCATCGCCATGCCGCGCACGGCGCCGAGCAGCATCGCCATGCCCGTGGCCGCGCCGACGCCGTGGCCGGTCAGCTCGCCGACGCTGAGCAGCGTCGAACCGTCGGCCAGGTCGAGGGCGTCGTACCAGTCGCCGCCGACCGGCGCGTCGGCCGACGGCGGCAGATGGGCGGCGGCCAGGTCCAGGGTCCGCGATCCGCCGTGCGGGAGCCGCAGGGGGCCGCGCCGTGGTGCCAGCACGGCCTCCTGCAGCTCGACCGCGAGCCGGTGCTCGGTCCGCGCGGCGGCGTGCCGCTGGTGGTGCAGCGAGTCACGGGTCTCGCTCACCGCCCGCCGGCAGCGGCGCAGTTCGCTGACGTCGCGCAGTACGGCCCACATCGAGGCGGTACTGCCGTCGGCGCCGAGCACCGGTTCGCCCATCATGTGCACGGTCCGTACGCCCTCGCCCGGGCGTACGACGCGGAACTCCCCGTCGATGGGCCGGGCGTCGACCAGGCAGCCCGTGACCATCGCGGTCAGCCCCGGCCGGTCCTCGTCGAGCACCAGCGAGGGCAGTTCGTCCAGGGTGAGCGGGGGAGCGGCCGGGTCGCGGCCCAGGATGCGGTACAGCTCCGCGGACCAGCTGACCTCGTCCGTCAGCAGGTTCCACTCGGCGCTGCCGACCCGGCTGACCAGGGAGCCGTGCCGGGGCGCGGGGGGTGCGGCGGTGTCGTGTCCGGTCGGGCCGGGGACGGCGCGCGGGTCGTCGCGCAGTTGCGCCAGGTGCTGGTCCAGGTCGTCGAGCTGGTGCAGCGCCAGGTCGTACAGGGCGCGCCGCCAGCGTTCGCCCGGGTCGGTCGCGTCGGCGGGCGTGTCCCGCCGTACGGCGTCCACCTCGCCCTTGAGCCGCCGGGTCTGCGAGATGAGCGCGTCGACCGGGCCGCGTCCTGGCGGCTGCGCGGCGGGGCGGTCCGCGGAGAGGTGGGGCGGCATGACGCACTCCGATGCGGGGACGATACGGCGGCCTTCGGGCGGAGCGAGGGGCCGGTTACGACTGTCGCACAGCCCGCGACGCCCTGTAAGGGATTTGGCAACACACGATAAGGCGGTGCCTACGGCATATGCCACCGTCTTCGAGCGGTTACCCCGGGATATACGCCAGAGGTCCGATCGCCGCATCAACTCCCATGATACGCAAGTGATATGACGACCCGTCGGCCCAACCGCCGCCGTTCACTCACCCGTTCGACGGCCGGTTCTCCGTTCACCCGGTGACCGGGGGGGTCGCCCCGCTAGTAGCGCAGTACGGCCGCCATCCCGTCCGCGTCCCCGAGGGTGCCGTCCGGAACGAAGCGGACCTCGGCGCCGGTCTCCAGGCACTGCTCGACGATCTCGTCCACGATGTCCTCGCGGGCGTCGAGGTCGCCGTCCTCGGCGATGACGAGGTGGTCGCCGGCGTCACGGACCGCGATCCGGTAGTTCTCCTCGACGGCCAGCAGCCGGACGCGCCCCTCCCGGGCGCTCTGCCACAGCTCGTCCACCCCGGCCGCGAACTCCTTGCGCCCCCGCGCCGATTCCAGGGACCGGGCCACGTCCTCGGTGCTCTTGCGGGCCTCCTCCTCGAGCACCGGCCGCACGGCCTGCCACACCGCCTCGTGGGTGCCGTGCGCCAGCCCGCCGTGCGGGACGTGCACCGCGTCCCTGGCCACACTGCCGGCCTCGCACAGCAGGGACAGGGCGGCGGGCTCACCGGTGACGTACAGCGGCCGCGGGTGGTCGCGCAGGAGCTTGCCCATCGCGATGTCCGCGTCGCGCAGGAACCGGCGGGTGCCCTCGTCCCGGAAGGCGCTCGGCTGGTCGCCGATCCGCTCCTGCCGCTCGGGGTCGAAGTTCGGTGCCTGACGGGTGAGCGGGAAGCCGCCGGCGCGTTCCTCGGTGACCCGGTCCGCGCCTCCGCTCCACAGGGTGACCCGGTCGGCGGAGACGGACAGCACCCAGAAGGGCCGTTCCGCCGTGTGGGCCGACACCAGGTTGCGGGTCAGGAAGGTGTCGGAGAGGACCACCCGCTCGGGCACGGGACGGGCGAGCGACCACACCTGGTGCTCGCCGGGGGCGGCGAAGATGACCAGGCCGTCCTCGGAGTGCGCGAGGTCCACCTCGGCCAGGGCCCGGTCGAGCTGCCGGGCCACGTCGGTGCGCCGGTCCCGGGTGACCGCCGGATCGGCCTCCAGCTTCTTCTTGGCCTCGGCCACCACGTTGCGCAGCCGGACCGCGTCCTGGGTGCTGAGGGGCTCGCGCCGGTGTGTCGGCGTCAGCACGGACACCGCGGGGTAGGGGCGCGGGCGGCGAAGCTCGGCAAGGGTCGTGGGACTCAGATCGTGCTCCATGACAGCACCATAGGGCGAATCACGCGGCAGGGCATTCGGTGCGAATCGCCCGCACGTGCGGGGGCGGGCGGGCCCGGGTGGGGGCCGGGCGGTTCTGGGTGCAGCCTGGTGGGGGAGGTGGCCGCCGATGGCACAGCTGGTCGTGGAAGGACGGGCCGACGCGCGGACGCTGGTGGTCCGGCTGGTGTGGTGGGAGGCGCTGGTGGCGCGCCGCCGGGTGGTGCGCGTCCCCGTGTCCGAGGTGCGGGCGGCCGGCGTGGAACCGGGTTGGCGCGCGATGCGCGGCACGCCGGTCACCGGCCGCTGCCGCCCGGGACGGTTCTGCGTGGGGGAGCGGAGGCATCCCGCGGGCCGGGACTTCGTGGCCGTACGGGCGGGTGTGCCGGCGGTGGTGGTGGAGCTGCGGCACCCGGAGCCGTTCGTCCGCCTCGCCGTCTCGGTGCCCGGCGCCGGGGAGGCCGCGAGGGCGCTGCGGCGGTACGCCGGTGCCGGCCAGGCCGGTACCGCCGGGTCCCGGTAACCGGTAGCCGGTAGCTGGTCAGCCGGTCAGATGCGGTCGTCGCCCTCGGTGCCGCAGGAACTGCCGCTGCGCGGCAGCGAGCCGTAGAGCAGGAAGTCGTCGATCTTGCGGTGGACGCAGTCGGACGACCCGTAGCCGGTGTGGCCCTCGCCCCGGTTGTCCAGCACCACGGCCGACGGGCCGAGCCGCTCGGCCGTCTCCACGGTCCAGCGGTACGGCGTGGCCGGGTCGCCCCGTGTGCCGACCAGCAGCATCCTCGGCGTGTCCAGGTCCTTGACCCGCTCGCGGATGTAGTCGGTCCCCTTGGGGCGGCCGTAGCAGAGCACGACCTGGGCGAGCCGGTACCGGCCGAAGACCGGCGAGGCCTTCTCGTAGGCGGTGCGCAGCCGTTCCAGGTCCCGGGTGAGCCGCCCGGCGGCGGGACGGTCGGGATCGTCCGCGCAGTTCACCGCCATCAGCGCCGCCGGGAGGTTGTCCAGGGGCACGTCCTCCTCCTCGACGAGGGGGTCGTCGGCCCGGTGCGGCGCGGGCAGCGTCATCCCCCCGGTCGCGAGGGCCTCCACACCGCGCGTGTCCCCGTCCTCCATCAGCTGGGCGAGCGCCCGCTGGAGCATCGGCCACAACTCCTTGGTGTAGAGGCCCTGCCCGATGGCGCCGGCCAGGTCCTGACCGGTGAACTCGTAACCGAAGTCGGTCGGTACCGGGTTCTCGTCGAGCGAGTCGACCAGTTCGACGACCTGGTCGCGGGCCTCGCGCGCATCCTGCCCGAACGGGCAGGTGAGTTCGGAGGTGCACCAGGTGAGGAAGTTCTCCAGCGCCGTCTGCTGTCCCCGGGCACTGGCCAGTCCCTGCTCGGCCAGCGGTGCCGTCAGCGTGTCCACGCCGTCCAGCGCCATGCGGCCCACCTTGTCGGGGAACTGGGCGGCGTAGACCGCGCCGAGCCGGGTTCCGTAGGAGAACCCGAGGTAGTTGAGCTTGCTGTCGCCCAGCACATGGCGCATCACGTCGAGGTCGCGCGCGACGTTCACGGTCCCGATGTGGGCGAGTACGGGCCCCGAGTTCTCGGCGCACTCGGCGGCGACCTCGCGCAACTGCCGGAGCGTCTCGCGCGGATCGGACATCTCCTCCCCGTCCGTGGCCTCCAGCGCCTCGTTGGTGGCGTCGGCGCCGCAGCTGACCGGGGAGGAGCGGCCGACGCCACGGGGGTCGAAGGAGACCACGTCGTAGTCGTCGGTCAGGTCCAGGAAGTCCTTGCGGCCGTGGGCGAGTCCGAGCACTCCCGAGCTGCCCGGGCCGCCGAAGTTCACCAGCACCGAACCGCGGGGGTCGTCGGACGCCCGGTAGCGGGCGAGGGCCAGTGCGAGGGCGCCCTTCTCGGGCCGCGCGTAGTCGAGGGGCACGGTGATGCTGCCGCACTGCAGGTCCCTGGGCAGTTCCGAGGCCGTCCCGCACGCCGCCCACTTGATCTTCTGGTCGTAGAACCGGTCGAGGTCCGCGTCCGCGCGGCCGGTGGCCGCCAGCCCCGTGCCGAGCAGGGCCAGCCCGACCGCCCCGGTGGCCGCGCAGCGCCGGACCGAGGGGCGCACCGCGCGGTGCCGGGCCGACGGTCGCACGGACAGCTTGGCCAGCATCGATGCCTCCAGGGACGTCCCACAGCGGACCGGGAACCGGCGCCCTCGCTCACCATAAAGGCGCCCCGCGGCCCCCGCCTGTCGGCCCGGCGGCGGCAGCCGGGGCGCCCCGGCCGCCGTGTGTTCGCGGCTGAGGTCGCGAGGCGCCCGGCGACACGGTCCCCCCCTGGGAGTGACAGCGGCCGCGGCCTACGGAGGAGGCGCGACCGGGACGCAGTCGTCGCGGTCCGTACGCGGCCGGCGCGGGCGGGCGTCCGCGTGTGGGACGGGTGACCCCGCAGCGGTGTGCTCGCCGTCCCCGCGGCGGCGGGCGCGACGGCCGCGGTGACACCGGTGTGGGCGAGTACCGGTGCGCAGGATGCCGGTCTCGGGGAACATCGGTACAGCCGTTGGCGCTGAGAACGATCACGACTCCGTCGGCGTGAGGATGCTGACGCGGTTCTCGTACTCGCGGCGGGCCCTGCGTGCCGGCCCTGTTCTCGTATAGCTACCGCCAGGTGGCGTGTAGCACTGAGTAACTTCCGTAGCCCTCGTTTCCCCGCCTGGGTCGCCTCGTCGAGTGAACGGGTGACGGCGAAGGATGGGGCGCATGCGGCAGGACTGGGAGCCGGAAGACCTGATCGAGGTCTGGACGCTGCTCGCCGCCGGTGCAGGAGGTTTTGGCCGATCCGAAATGGGCGGACAAGCTCACCGACGCGGACCGGCGGGCCCTGTCGCCGCTGTTCTGCATCCACGGTTGGCGAGCTTGGCCTGCCCGTAGGCGGCGACGCGGTTGCAGGAACGGTCGAACTGCAGGTCGTCGAAGTGGATGTCGGCTGGACGCGGTGGCCGAAGTCGCTGACGGTCACCACCCGCGAGCCGCGCACAGGCAGCAGTACCTCCAGCAGGAGGCCGGTGAGCGCGAAGTGTCCGTGGTTGACGCCGAACTGCTTCCCTTTCATGGCGAACGGGAGCGGTTGCGTGGCCGCGAATGTCGCCCGGGCCACACGACCGCTTCCGCCGGGGGGTGTCAGACCGTCGCGTGCGCGGTCTGCGCCGCGAGGTTCTGGGTGAAGAACGGGAGGAGTTCGGTGGTGACCTGAGGTACGTAGCGGTCGTAGAGGTCGACGTGACTGGCTCCTTCGATCCAGTGCAGCCGCTTGGGCTCGTTCGCCTTCTTGACCGCTTCCTCGGACATCCAGGCGGTGGCCGCTTCGTTGCCGGCGACCATCAGAAGCGGACGCGGGGCGAGCAGACCGATGAGGTGGAAGGCGTCGAAGTTCACGATCTTGTCGACGCTGGAGAAGGTGAACTCGTCGGCCTGGCGAGGGTGCCGGCCGCGGTCGGTGCTGTAGTACTCCCAGGCTTCGTAGGAATAGCGGCCGCCGGCGCGTGCCTCTTCCTCAGTTGGGCGCACGGACATCGTCGGGAGCGGCTCGCCGGCCGCCTCGGTGGTGCGTGCCGCGGCCGCCGCGTCGAGCAGCGCCTGGAGGGCGGCGGGGTCCTGGGTGCCGTCGGGGCCGACCCGGAAGTACAGTCCGAGGTCGACGGCGCTGACCGTCGCGACCGCGCGGATGCGGTGGTCGGTGACCGCGGCGGGAATGACGTAGCCGCCGGAGGCACAGATGCCCAGGGCGCCGATCCGGTCGGAGTCGATCTCCGGGCGGTTGGTGAGGTAGGAGACGGCGTTTTTGATGTCCTCGACACGCTGGGCGGGGTCCTCGGTGCCTCGGGGAGTGCCGCCGCTCTCGCCCTGGTAGGCGGCGTCGTAGGTGAGCGCGACGAATCCGGCGTCGGCAAGTCGCTGGGCGTAGGCGCCGGCGGTCTGCTCCTTGACGCCGGCGCCGGGGTGAGCGACGACCACGGCGGCGAGCGGGCTGTCGGCAGCGGTGTCGGGGGTGTACAGGTGGCCGGCGAGGGTGATCCCGGCGCTGGTGAAGGTCACATCGGTTCGCATGACCCCACCGTGCCCGCTGTGACCCGTGTGCGGGAGAGGAAGGTTCCTGCCTGGGGAAAGGCGTGCCGGGGAAGATTCTTTCCCCCCTTGACGGCCCGAGTCCGCGGCACAGTGGACGCATAGTGGTGTCATGACCGATTCGCGTTCATCCCGATCCGAGTTCGGTGCGTTCCTCAAGGCTCGCCGGGCCGAGCTGACGCCCGCGCAGGTGGGTCTCGCCGATGACGGGACCCTGCGGCGTGTCCCGGGGCTGCGCCGCGACGAGGTCGCCCGCCTTGCCACGATGAGCACCGATTACTACACCCGCATCGAGCAGGGGCGCGTGCGGGCCTCCGCGACCGTCCTTGCCTCCCTGGTGCGGGCGCTGCGGCTCGACGAGGCACAGCAGGCTTACCTGTACGAGCTGGCGGGCAAGACCCCCGCCCCGCGCCGCCGCGCTGGGCATCGGGTGCGGCCGTCGGTGCAGTGGATGCTCGACGCCCTCGGCCACTTTCCGGCGATGGTGCTGGGCCGCTACAACGACATTCTCGCCTGGAACACGGCCGCAGCGGCCCTCTACCAGGACTTCGGCAAGCTGACGCCATCCGAGCGCAACTACACCAGACTGCTGTTCCTCGACCCGGCCATGCGCAGCCTCTTCACCGACTGGGAGGACGCGGGCCGGCTCAGCGCGGCACTGCTGCGGATGGAGACGGCCAGCAACTCCGACGACCCGCGCCTGGCCACGCTGGTCGGCGAGCTGTCGGTACGCAGCCCCGAATTCCGCGAGTGGTGGAACGGACGGATCGTCTCCGACACCACCTACGGCCCCAAACGCTTTCGGCACCCCCTCGTCGGCCCCCTCACACTCGACTGCGACACCTGGACCAGGCCGAACGACCCCGACGTCATGTTCATGGTCCTCACCGCCGAACCTGACACCCCTGAAGACCACGCACTGCGGATCCTCAGCTCCTGGCAGACCGCCCCGGCCCCGATTGCACATCCGGCCGACACCCCCCACGACTGACCCGGAGGTCCGACGCGTCCGGACCCGCCACCCCATCGCCTTGGCGCTCAGGCACGCGGGACAGGTGGTCCCCGAAACGACCCTTTCCCGGAGCAAGATCAAGGGAGGTCGGCGGAAGCGGCCGTGCTCCGTCGCCGGGCGATCGGCGAGACCGTCGAGCAGATCCAACCGGACCTGATCATCCCCACCGGCCGCCGCAAGGGATGCGGCCCCAGCCTGTCCAGTATCTATCGGGCGCTCTCCGAGCACGACAAGCGACAGGCGTACCCCGAGGCCGTCCAGGCCGCACACGCCGACTTCGCCGCCCTCCATCAGCGCGACCGCAGCCCCAAGTAGTTACTCGGCGCTACACGCCATCTGGCGGTAGCTATACGAGAACAGGGCCGTGTCGGTGTCGAAGTTCCGGCTTCGGGTCAGGCCGGCGGGTTGGGGGTGTATCTGGCGAGCATGGTCTGGACGGCCTCTTCGACGGCGTTGTGGATGTCGGAGGCTGTGGGTTTCCAGCCGGTCAGCAGCATGCGGGGCCACAGGACGTAGTTGGCGATCATGCCGAGGAACTGGTTCGCGGCGCTCTCGGCGTCGGGCACATCAGCGTTGCCCGCCTCATGCTCGGATTCCAAGTACTGCTGGACGGAGGCGAAGTAGGGCAGTTTGCCGAGCTGGAACTGCATCCGTCCCAGCTCGGGGAACCGAGGCAGTTCGGCGATGACGATCCGGAACAGGCCTGTCATGCGGGGCTGGCCGATCAGGTCGGCGTAGCGGTGGCCGATGGCTGTCAGCCCGGAGCGCAGATCTCCCGCCTGTGGCCGCGCGGCGGTATCACCGGCGTCGCGCTGCCAGGACTCGGTGACGATGGCCTCGAAGAGGGCCGCCTTGGTGGGGAACTGCTTGAACAGTGTGGACTTCGAGACCCCGGCCGCTTCGGCGATCCGTGCGAGCGAGGTGCCGTCGTAGCCGCGGTCCAGGAACAGTTCTGTGGCCGCGGAGGTGATCGCCTCGCGCTTCTGCTGGGCGAGCCTGCGGTGATGCGCGGTGAGTTCTGCTGCCATGCGCAAAGTATGCCGCAGCCCCGAGGCGAGTCACTTGACTCGCCTCGGAGGGTCCGCTTACGGTGCACCAACAAGACGAGTCGAGTGACTCGCCTCGGGTCTGTGGCACCTAGGCGCATTCCGGGGTTCTCGCACGGTGGAGGAAGTTCATGACAATCGACAAGGTCGCTTTGGTGACCGGTGCGAATCGCGGCCTCGGGCGCAGCGCGGCCATCGCCCTGGCCACACGTGGGGTGCGGGTCGTGGTCACCCACCGCGGCGATGCGGCCGGGGCTGAGAAGACGGTGGAACAGGTGCAGGCCGTGGGTGGGACTGCCGCAGTTCTCCGGCTCGACATCAGCGACGTCTCCTCCTTCGCCTACTTCACCTCAGAACTGGGCGCGCAGCTGGAGCGCTGGGGTGCTTCGCGGCTCGACATCCTGGTCAACAACGCGGGAGTGGGAGTCTTCGGGCCGCTGGAGACTGTCACGATCGACGACTTCGACACGATGATGGGCACCAACGTCCGGGGCACGTTCTTCCTCATCCAGTCGCTGGTGCCGCTGCTGGCCCAGGGCGGCCAGGTCATCAACGTCTCGACGTCACTGACCCGCCACACCAGCCCCGCCACCTCGGCCTACTCCGCATCGAAGGCCGCCGTCGAAGCTCTGAGCCGCACCCTCGCCGCAGAACTCGGACCTCGCGGCATCCGGGTCAACTCCATCGCCCCGGGGCCGACCGCCACCGACTTCAACGGCGGAGCGATGCGGGACGACGCCGGAATGCGCCAGGTCCTGGCCGGGCAGACCGCGCTCGGCCGCGTCGGCGAAGCTGAGGAGATCGGCGACGCCATCGCTACGCTGGCCTCCGAGGGAATGCGCTGGGTCACCGCCCAGCGCATCGAGGTCTCCGGCGGCGCCCTCCTGTGACGCCGGGCGACGGCCGGTGGGGAAGCGGGCAGTGACCCTGGGCAGTGCTGCCGGGCTGCTCCCGGGCGGAGTGGCCCCGGGCCGACGTGCCCGCCCGCGGAAGGATGAGCCCCGGGGGAGGTGATCGGGGGCCGTGATCCCACGGGGCGGCGGGGCCGCCGGGTCAGCCGCGTCCGCGGTGGAACCGCCGGTGCAGCTCCCCGACCTCTTCGGCCAGTTCGGGCACGGGCCCGGCCACCGTCACTCCGGGGGCGATCTCGGTGACGGGCAGCGTGCGCACCGGCGGGGCGGGCACCCCCAGCTCGGCGAGCCAGGACGCCAACTGCTCGGAGGACGCGACGTACACGATGCGTCCCAGGCCCACCCAGGCGTGCGCGGCGGCGCACATCGGGCAGTGCTCGCCCGAGGTGTACACCGTGGCGGCGGCCCGTTCGGCGGGGGTCATGTGCGCCGCCGACCAGCGCGCCAGCTCGAACTCGGGGTGCCGGGTGCGGTCCCCGGACGCCACGCGGTTGCGGTCCTCGGCGAGCACGGTCCCGTCCCCGGCGACGAGGACGGAACCGAACGGCTCGTCGCCGGACTCCAGCGCCTCGGCCGCCAGTTCCACGCAGCGGCGCAGATACGGCAGTTCCTCGTCCCGTACGACCATGGTCCGGCCCTCCTCGCGACGCCCCGGTCGACGGCCACCCTAGGCCAAAACCCGTTGCCGGCGCCGTCGGCCTCGTGCTGGAGTCGGCCGCATGGACCACGCCGCCGTACTCGCCCTGTTCGACCGTCACCTGCGCGAGGGGGCCCGGCCCGACGGCCCCGGCGCGCGCGTCGAGCGCGTCGGCGCGGTGGTGCGCCAGACCGCTCCCGCGCACGGCTGGAACGGCGTCGTGTGGTCCGCCCCGGAGATGCCGGACGCGGACGCGGTGATCGCGGAGCAGATCGCGTACTTCACCGGGCTCGGCCGCGCGTTCGAGTGGAAGCTGTACGGACACGACCTGCCGGCCGGTCTCGGGCAGCGGCTCGCGGCGGCCGGGTTCGTGCCGGAACCGGACGAAACGCTGATGATCGGCGACACCGCCGGGCTGGCCCTCGGCACCGAGCCGCCCGCAGGCATCCGCGTCGTGCCCGTCACCGATCGGGCGGGCGTCGGCCTGGTCGCCGACGTGCACGAGAAGGCGTTCGACGCCGACGCCGCCTGGCTCCGCCGGCAGCTGCTCGAACGGCTCGACCACGACCCCGACACCGTCGTCGCCGTGGTGGCCCTGGCCGGTGACACCCCGGTGAGCGCGGCCCGCATGGAACTCGTGCCGGGCACCGGTTTCGCCGGACTGTGGGGCGGCGGCACCGTACGGGAATGGCGCGGCCGGGGCATCTACCGCGCGCTGGTGGCTTACCGGGGCCGGGTCGCCGTGGACCGCGGCTACCGCTACCTCCAGGTCGACGCCTCCGCCCAGAGCCGCCCCGTCCTCGAACGCCTCGGCTTCGCCGCCCTGACCTCGACCACC
Organism: Streptomyces capillispiralis; assembly: GCF_007829875.1. Taxonomy (NCBI): domain Bacteria; kingdom Bacillati; phylum Actinomycetota; class Actinomycetes; order Kitasatosporales; family Streptomycetaceae; genus Streptomyces; species Streptomyces capillispiralis. The sequence goes on from NZ_VIWV01000001.1 coordinate 7,573,584, forward strand.
CCGTACGTGTACCGGCCGGCGCGGTAGGGCGCTCCCCGCTTTCCCCGGCCGCTCCCCGCTTTCCCCGGCCGCTCCCCCCTTTCCCCGGCCCGGCGGGCCGACTCTTGCTAGTTGCTATCCCGCGAGTTAGAGTCTCTAACAGTTGCGAAGGTCGATAAGTGATCCGTCGCGCCCCTGCCCAGGAGACCGTCATGCCCGCAGCCGCCCCCGACGCCCGCCCCCTGCACGCCGTCCTCGGTTCGGGTCCCGCCGGAACCGCCCTCGCCCCGGAACTCGCCCGCCGCGGCCACCCCGTGCGGCTCGTCGACCGCAAGGGGGAGGGGCCCGCGCCCGACGGCGTCCGGCGCCTGGCCGCCGACGTCGGTACCGCCGACGGCGCGCGGGCGGCCGTCGCGGGCGCCGCCGTGGTGTACCACTGCGTCAACGTCGCCTATCACCTCCAGGTCGAGGTGATGCCCCGCGTCCAGGAGGCCGTGCTCGCGGCCGTCGAGGCGTCCGGTGCCCGGCTCGTCGTCCTCGACACGCTGTATCCGTACGGCAGGACCGGGGGAGCGGTGATGACCGAGGACACCCCCTGGCGGGCGACCGGCCGCAAGGGCCGGATGCGCGCCGACCTGGACGAGGGGTATCTCGCCGCGCACCGCGAGGGCCGCGCCCGGGTGGTGCTGGCCCGCTCCGCCGACTTCGTCGGCCCCGGCGTGCTCAACTCCTCCCTCGGCGCCGCCGTGTTCCCGGGCGCGCTCACCGGGGGCGAGGTGCTGGCACTGGGTGACATCGGTCTGCCGCACAGCTGCACCGCCATCGGCGACGTCGCCGCCGGCCTGGCCACCCTGGGCGAACGGCCCGACGGCGACGGCCGGGTCTGGCACCTGCCGACCGCGCCCGCGGTCGCGACCCGCGACCTCCACGCCCTGATCGAGAAGCGGACCGGCCGGCCCCTGAACGTCGTCGTGCTCGAGGAGATGCGTCCCTTCGGCCCGTTCGACGAGCGGTTCGTCGCCGAGTACGCCGAGATGTTCTACCAGCACACCGAGCCGCAGATCATGGACTCCTCGGCCTTCGAGCAGGCCTTCGGTGTCCGTCCGGCGCCGCTGGAGGAGACCGTCGACGCGACGGTGACCTGGTACGAGCAGTGGCTGTCCCGCGTCTGAGGGGCCCTCGTCCGCCGGGCGGATCCGGCCCCGGACGCGAAAGGGCCGGTCCGCGGTGGGTGCGGACCGGCGCTGGGCTCCTCGTGTGGCCTGCCTACGGCCGGGGAGCGCTCTTGGCTGCCGTGGCCGCGCAGACCGCGCCCAGGATCACGGCGAGGGCGCCGATGATGATGTTGTTCCAGATCACGCCGGCGTCGGGTCCGTCGCCGACGATCCACGGCGAGATGATCATCCACACGCCCAGTGCGCACATGGCCCAGCTCAGGCCGTACATGCGCGCCGGGGCCGCGGTGAACCCCAGGGCGAGCAGACCGATCGCGATGCCCACGATCAGGTTGTGGGTCACGAGCGCGGGCTGGCTCGTCGTGTAGTGGAGTATCCACGGGGACACCGCGCAGTACAGACCGAGCAGGAAGACCGGTCCGTCCACGAGGGCCACGTCACGACCGCCGAGCACGCGGTCGTACCGTGCCCGCATCTCGTGGGTGTCGGGGTGGGTCGTGATGTCACCGCGCGGGTGCGAGACGTTGGCCATGGGTCGTCTCCTTTGACTAGCAGGCCTGACCGCGTCTGGTGCGGTATGCGGTGAAGCGCCGCGTACATCTCATTCTGCGCTTATTTCCCCTTTATGTGTAGGGCGGGGGAGGAGTCCGGTGCGGGCCCGTCCGCGCCGCGGTCCGCGCGATGTTGCGGGCCATGCCGCCGAACACGACGGCGTGGAAGGGGGAGACGGCCCACCAGTACAGGTGGCCGAGCAGCCCGTGCGGATGGAACAGGGCCCGCTGGCGGTACCGGGTGCGGCCGGCGCCGTCGGTCTCGGCGTACATCTCCAGCCAGGCCAGACCCGGCAGCCGCATCTCGGCCCGCAGCCGGAGCAGCCGGTTCGGCTCGATCTCCTCCACCCGCCAGAAGTCCAGGGAGTCACCGGCCCGCAGCCGGGCCGCGTCCCGCCGCCCCCGGCGCAGTCCCACGCCGCCGACCATCCGGTCCAGCAGGCCGCGCGCGGTCCAGGCGAGCGGGAAGGAGTACCAGCCGTTGTCCCCGCCGATGCCCTCGATCACCCGCCACAGGGACGCGCGGGGGGCGTCCACGGTCCGTTCCCGCACGTCCGTGTAGAGGCTGCCGCCCGCCCAGTCGGGGTCGGTGGGCAGCGGGTCGCTGGGGGCGCCGGGCACCGAGGCCGACGACCAGCGGGTCGCCACATCGGCCTCCCGTACGCGCTTCAGCGCCAGCCGCACCGCCTCGTCGAAGCCGATCGGGTGGCCGGGCGGATCGGGCACGTACCGCGCGATGTCGTGCTCCCGGCAGACCACCTCGTGCCGCAGCGACTCGGTGAGCGGCCGGGCGATGCCCGCCGGCACCGGGGTGACCAGGCCCACCCAGTGACTGGACAGGCCCGGCGTGAGCACCGGCACCGGCACGATCACACGCCGCGCGAGCCCGGCGACGGCCGCGTACCGCACCATCATGTCCCGGTAGGTGAGCACGTCGGGACCGCCGATGTCGAAGGCGCGGCTGACGTCCCGCGGCATGCCCGCGCTCCCGACCAGGGCGCGCAGCACGTCGCGCACCGCGACCGGCTGGATCCGGGTGTGCACCCACCGGGGGGTGATCATCACCGGCAGCCGCTCGGTGAGGTGCCGCAGCATCTCGAACGAGGCCGACCCCGACCCGATCACCACCGCCGCGCGCAGCACGGTGGTGGGCACGCCCGAGTCCAGCAGGATCCGGCCCACCTCGGCCCGCGAGCGCAGATGCGGGGAGAGCTCCCGCTCCGGGACGCCCGCGGGGGTGAGTCCACCGAGGTACACGACGCGCCGTACGCCCGCCGCGCGCGCCCGCTCCCCGAAGGCGTGCGCCGCCCGGCGGTCCGTCTCCTCGAAGTCGCGGCCCGTGCCCAGCGCGTGCACCAGGTAGTACGCCACGTCCACCCCGTCCAGCGCCGCCGCCACCGACGCGGGATCGGTGACGTCGCCGCGCACCACCTCCGCGCGGCCCGCCCACGGGTGGTCGCGCAGCCGGTCGGGTGAGCGCGCCAGGCAGCGCACCCGGTACCCGGCGTCGAGCAGCTCGGGCACGAGCCGCCCGCCGATGTAGCCCGTCGCTCCGGTCACCAGGCACAGCGGTGCCGGTCCGGTGCCGTCGTCCGGTGTCGTCACGGGGGCCTCCTCGCGTCGCGTGCGCCTGCTCACTCACTCACCTCCTTCCCCACTTTTCCGGTACGTCCCGGAAACGACGGTCCCGCACATGTCCGCGCCCGGCCGGGGCAGGCGGAACCTACGCAACGCGACGACCGGAGGTGTCCGCCCCCATGAGTACCGTGACCGGAGCGAAGGTGCTGAAGCGGTTCCCCGCGGGTTCCCCGCGCGGATCGTGGCCGGCGGAGGAGTACGCGGCCCGGCGCCGCGCCGAGGGCGAGCCCGCGACGGTCGTCATGGACCTGAGGTCGGACGCCTTCCTGGTGATCGTCACGCCCCGGGACGCCGACTGACGCACCGCCCGGCGGCACCGACGGCACGGGTGGGCATGACCCCCGAAGCCCGGCGGCACCGACGCGCACCGAGTGGACCGTACCCCTGAAGTCCGGCGGCGACGTCACCCCCGGCCCCTCGGCGCGCGGACGGTGTCACCTCGCCCGAACGCGGCACGGCCGACGGCTCGGTGACCTTCCCGGGCCCTTTCGCGGACCGAACTCCACGGCGGCAAGGCACAGTTGACTGGTCTAAACCCTTGACTGGTACAGACCAAAGCGGTTGAGTGTGCTCGGCACCCCCCACCTCGGCCGCCCCCCACTGCCGTGACCGGTCCCGCCGGCGCGTGCGGGCGAGGCCCCGCCCAGGCGTGTCCTCGCCGGGGAGCGGCCCTGTTCCGCGAAGGAGTCGATCCCTTGTCGAGAAGATCGCCGAGAAGGCGCGTCGCCGCCGTGACCGCCGCCCTCGTCCTCGCCGGCAGCGCCCCCGTGCTGCTCCCCGCGGCCACCGCCTCCGCTGCCTCCGCCGCCGCGTGCTCCAGCTACCCGAACTGGGTGGCCGGGAAGTGGTACAACGCCGGTGACATCGTGCGCTACACCGACGGCAGGGCCTACATCGCCGAGCACGCCAACCCGGGCTACGACCCGATCATCAGCACCTGGTACTGGGAGCCGTACGCCTGCGACAACGGCCCCGGGACGCCGGTCGGGAACTTCGTGGTGACCGAGGCGCAGTTCAACCAGATGTTCCCGAACCGGAACCCCTTCTACACCTACAGCGGCCTGACCGCCGCCCTCAGCGCCTACCCCGCCTTCGCCACCACCGGCGGCGACACGATCAAGAAGCAGGAGGCCGCCGCGTTCCTGGCCAACGTCAGCCACGAGACCGGCGGGCTGGTGCACGTCGTCGAGCAGAACACCGCCAACTACCCGCACTACTGCGACTGGAGTCAGCCCTACGGCTGTCCGGCCGGCCAGGCCGCCTACTACGGGCGCGGGCCGATCCAGCTGAGCTGGAACTTCAACTACAAGGCGGCGGGCGACGCGCTCGGCATCGACCTGCTCAACAACCCCTGGCTCGTGCAGAACGACTCCGCCGTCGCCTGGAAGACCGCCCTGTGGTACTGGAACACCCAGTCCGGCCCCGGCACGATGACCCCGCACAACGCCATGGTCAACCAGGCCGGTTTCGGCCAGACCATCCGCAGCATCAACGGCTCGCTGGAGTGCGACGGCAGGAACCCGGCGCAGGTGCAGAGCCGCGTGACGAAGTACCAGCAGTTCACCCAGATCCTCGGAACGTCACCCGGCGGCAACCTGTACTGCTGACGCCCGACCGCGGGGCATGGTGTCATGCACCTGACTTAAAACTCGTCGGGTCCCGGCCCGCGCACGGCAGGTGCGCGGGCCCTCCTTCGGACGAAGGGCAACCAGCATGCGCACCCCCCACGCCCTGCTCACCACGACCGTCACGGCCGCCGCGCTGGCCGCGACGGTCGTGGCCCCCGCACCCGCGGCAGGGGCCGGCACGGTTCCGGCCCCCGGCACGTACTACGTGCAGAGCGCGACGACCGGGCTGAACGCCGCGGACGCCGCCGGCGCCGTCGAGCAGCACAGACCGCGCGGTGACGAGGACCACCAGCAGTGGACCCTGCGCGCCGACGGCGCGTCGCACCTCCTGGAGAACACCGACAGCCCCGGCACCTGCCTCGGCCGCGCCGGCGACCAGGCCCGCACCGTCGCCTGCACGACCCCGGAGGCGCGCTGGGCGATCACCCCCGCCGGCCCCGACCGGTTCACGCTCGCCGCCCCCGGCACCGACCGCCGCCTCACCGTCGCCCCGAAACCCGCCGGGGCCAACCACCCCGCCCCGCTCGCCGTCGGCACCGGCACGGGCGACCTCGCCACCTGGTACCTCACTCCGGTCGTCCCGGTCACACGGCCCATGCCGCCACAGGACACCCGCACCCTGGACCAGGTCACCTTCCTCACCGCCCACAACGCCTACGCCAACGGCGTCGACGGCGGTTTCGCCCCGCCCTTCGTCAATCTCTTCCCCAACCAGAACCGCGGCATCGAACGCCAACTCGCCGACGGCGTCCGCGGTTTCATGCTCGACATCCACCAGACCCCGGACGGCGCGATCCTCTGCCACAACAGCTGCACCCTGGTCAGCCGGCCCGTCGCCCTGTGGGTCGACCTCCAGCGGATGGTCGACTTCCTGCGGTCCCACCCCGACCAGTTCGTCACCGTCTTCCTCGAGGACTACGTCGACCCGGGCGTCCTGCGCGCCGAACTCGCGCGTGTGCAGGGCCTGTCGGACGTGCTCTACCGCCCCGACCGCAGCGGAGTGCGGGAGAACGGCTGGCCCACCATGGGGCAGCTGGCCGCCGCCGGACAGCGACTGCTGATCTTCACCGACCACAGCCGCGCCGCCGACCAGTCCGCCGGACTGACCCGGGACAGCTTCGGCGTGATGTACCAGCGGGAGTGGACCGTCGAGAACCACTGGTCGATGGGTCCGGGCGTCGGCGCCTCGGACTGGTCCTGCTACAGCCGCTGGTACGACGCGAACACCAACATCCCGCTGACCCGCACCGAGCCCGGGTTCCGCCCGCTGTTCGTCATGAACCACTTCCGGGACACCCCGACCGCCGGCACGGCCGGCACGGACAACGGCAAACTCGCCGACCGCGCCCGCCGCTTCTGCCAGCCCGCCGCCCGCAAGAAGCCCACCTACCTCGCCGTGGACCGCTACGACCTCGGCGACCCGGCGGCCGCCGTGACCGCCCTCAACACCTACACCCTCCCGTAAGGCCCCCGGCCCGGCGGCGGTCGTGCCCGGCCCCCGCGCCGGGGCCGGCACGTCCCCGCCGCCCCCGGTACCGGCGCCCCCCGCCTCATGGGCGACGTGGCCGCCGGCGCCCCGCGCCTCGGCGCCGCCGGACCCGGCCGGCCGGACGGGACGCGCTGAACAGGAGACCGCCGAGCGGGGTTGGCGACCCGGTGGTTTTACGTATAACCTCTCCCGTCAATCCCCCTTCGAGAGGTCACGATGAGCCGTATCGCCCTGGTCACCCTCGTCGTCGACGACTACGACGAGGCGATCCGCTTCTACACCGAGGCCCTCGGCTTCCGGCTCGCCGAGGACGCGCCCCGCCCCGACGGCGGCCGCTGGGTCGTCGTGGAACCGGACGCCGGGCACACCGGGGCGGCCCTGCTGCTCGCCCGTGCCAAGGGGGAGGCGCAGCGCGCCCGCGTCGGCGACCAGACCGGCGGGCGCGTCGGCTTCTTCCTGCACACCGACGACTTCGCTCGCGACCACGCGCGCATGACCGCCGCCGGCGTGACCTTCCTGGAGGAGCCGCGCCACGAGCCGTACGGCTCCGTCGCCGTCTTCCAGGACCTGTACGGCAACCGCTGGGACCTGCTCCAGCCCGCCGACTGACCCCGCACCCCACGATCACGATCCGAGCACCGAGGAACGCACCACCCATGACCGCGCCCCGCATCGACGCCGACACCCTCCGCCGGCTGCCCAAGGCCGTGCTGCACGACCACCTCGACGGCGGACTGCGTCCCGCCACCCTGGTGGAACTCGCGGACACGGTCGGCCACACCCTGCCCACCACCGACCCCGACGCGCTCGCCGCCTGGTACGTCGAGGCGGCCGGCTCCGGCGACCTGGTCCGCTACATAGGCACCTTCGAGCACACCCTCGCCGTGATGCAGACCCGCGAGGGCCTGCTGCGCACCGCCGAGGAGTACGTGCTCGACCTGGCCGCCGACGGAGTCGTCTACGGCGAGGTCCGCTACGCGCCGGAACTGATGACCCGGGGCGGGCTGACCCTCCCCGAGGTCGTCGAGGCCGTGCAGGAGGGGCTCGCGGCCGGCATGGCCAAGGCGGCCGCCGCCGGGACTCCGGTGCGGGTCGGGACGCTGCTCTGCGGCATGCGCATGTTCGACCGGACGCGGGAGATCGCCGACCTGGTCGTGGCGTTCCGGGACGCCGGTGTCGTCGGCTTCGACATCGCCGGCGCCGAGGACGGCTTCCCGCCCGCCGACCACCTGGCCGCCTTCACGTACCTGCGCGGCGAGAACGTGCCCTTCACCATCCACGCCGGTGAGGCGCACGGGCTGCCCAGCATCCACCAGGCCCTCCAGGTGTGCGGCGCCCAGCGCATCGGCCACGGCGTGCGCATCACCGACGACATCCCCGACCTCGGGGCCGGCAAGCTCGGCCGGCTCGCCGGCTGGGTCCGCGACCGCCGGATCGCCCTGGAGATGTGCCCCACCTCCAACCTCCAGACCGGCGCCGCCGACTCGATCGCCGGGCACCCGATCACCGCGCTCAAGGACCTCGGCTTCCGCGTCACCCTCAACACCGACAACCGCCTCGTCTCGGGCACCACCATGACCCGGGAGATGTCCCTGCTCGTCGAGCAGGCCGGCTGGACCGTCGAGGACCTGCGCACGGTCACGGTGAACGCGGTGAAGAGCGCCTTCCTGCCGTTCGACGAGCGCAACGCCCTCCTCCGGGACGTCGTGCTGCCGGGCTACACGTCCGTGCTCCGAACCAGCCCCCGCGCATAGGCGGCCTGTCCGACGTGCTGGAGGTCGTCGGACAGGACGCTGACCAGCCGCACGCCCAGCGTCACCGGAGGGTCCCAGCCCTCGTCCACGACGCGCTCCAGGTCCTTCGCGGCCAGGGCGCGCAGGGCGCCGAGGGTCTGGGCATGGACCGCGTCGTGGTAGCCGGTCAGCAGCTCGCCCGCGTCGACCCGCACCTTGGCGACCTTCGCCGAGGTGTGGCCGTACCCGGTGTCGTGGCGGGGCAGGCCGAGACCGAGGCGGCCCGCCCAGCCCTCGGCGAGCCACACCTGGTCGAGTCCGAAGGCGTCGGCGACGTGGTCGTCCTGGACCCGGGTGAGGTGCCAGACCAGCCAGGCGACGGAGTTCGCGGCGGGGCCGGGCCGGGCGTTCAGCCCGTCGGGGCCGAGGCCCTCGACGGCGGCGTGGACCTCTTCCCGGACGCGGCCGAAGCCGTCGATGAGGATGTCCTTGGCATGCATGGTTCCACCCTCGCGCATCCGGGCCCCTCACGCGCCCCCGTGGTCCAGCAGCGCCATCAGCGCCCGGGCCGCCGGACTGATCGCCCGCGGTGACGGCACCAGGGCCACCGTCTCGTACGCCGCGTCGGCCGTGTCCTTCAGGGGCAGCGCGGTGAGCGCCTCGCGCTTGTGCCGGAAGTGCCGCGGCACCACGGCGACGCCCAGGTTCTCGTCGACCAGGTCGAGCAGGCTGTGCACGTCGTTCACCTCCAGCGCCACCGTGCGCCGTACGCCCGCGGCGGCGAAGGCGGCGTCGGTCGCGCGGCGCGGACCCCAGTCGGGGTGGAAGTCGACGAACACCTCCTCGCCCAGGTCACGCGGTGTGACCGGCGCCCCGGCCCGCGCGAGCGGGTGGCCGGGATGGCACAGCACGGTCATCGGCTCGCTGGTGAGCGGCACGCACCGCAGCTGCTCCGGGTCCGCCTCCGTGCGGTAGGCGAAGGCCAGGTCCAGCCGTCCCGCCGCGACCTCCTCGGCCAGCGCCGCCGACCCCCACTGCCGCAGCCGGATCTCCACGTCCGGGTGCCGCCGCCGGAACGCCGCGAGCAGCTCCGCCACGTGCACCCCGGCGATGCACTGCTCCGAGCCGACCGCCAGGGTGCCGCGCAGGACGCCCTGCACCGCCGCCACCGCCTCGTGCGCAGCCCGCACCTGTGCCAGGATGCGCTCGGCCTCCGCCAGCAGCGCCCGCCCGGCCTCGGTGAGGGTCACCCTGCGGGTCGTCCGCACGAACAGCGGCGTCTGCAGCTCGCGCTCCAGGGCCCGGATGGACGCGGACAGGCCCGACTGGGAGACCATCAGCCGTTCCGCCGCGCGGGTGAAGTGCTGGTCCTCGGCGACGGCGACGAAGTGCTGGAGGTGACGCAGTTCCATGATTGAGAAGCGTATCCGCTGAATTCCATCGGATTCTTCTGTTGGACCACTGCCCGCAGGTCACGACAGAGTGGACCAGCGGTTCAACGGAACCGCCAAGACGTGTGCCAACCTCTGGAGTCGCGTTGTACACCGCACACCCCGACCGTTACGCGGACATGCCCTACCGGCGCACCGGACGCAGCGGCCTGAAGCTGCCCGCGCTCTCGCTCGGCCTGTGGCACAACTTCGGTCCCGGCCGTGCGGCCGAGACCCAGCGCGCCATCCTGCGCCGCGCCTTCGACCTCGGCGTCACCCACTTCGACCTCGCCAACAACTACGGACCGCCGCCCGGCGCGGCCGAGACCGCCCTCGGCGAGGCGCTGCGCACCGACTTCGCCCGGTACCGCGACGAGCTGGTCATCTCCACCAAGGCGGGCTATCTGATGTGGCCGGGCCCGTACGGCGAGTGGGGTTCGCGCAAGTACCTGCTGTCCTCCCTGGACCAGAGCCTGACCCGGATGGGCGTCGACTACGTCGACATCTTCTACTCGCACCGCTTCGACCCGGAGACTCCGCTGGAGGAGACGATGGGCGCGCTGCACTCGGCGGTCCAGCAGGGCAAGGCGCTGTACGTCGGCGTGTCCAACTACTCCGCCGAGCAGACCCGCGAGGCCGCCCGCATCCTCGGCGAGCTGGGCACCCCGCTGCTGATCAACCAGCCGCGCTACTCGATGCTCGACCGACGCCCGGAGGACGAGGGCCTGATGGACGCCCTGGACGAGCTCCAGGTCGGCTCGATCGCCTACTCCCCGCTGGAGCAGGGCCTGCTCACGGCCCGCTACCTCGACGGCATCCCCGAGGACTCCCGGGCCGCGAGCGACAGCCCCTTCCTGAACACCGACGCCCTTACCGAGGAGCTGGTGGGCCGGCTGCGCACGCTCAACGAGATCGCCGCGTCGCGCGGCCAGACCCTGGCGCAGATGGCGCTGTCCTGGGTGCTGCGCGGAGGCCGTCTGACCTCGGCCCTGGTCGGCGCGAGCAGCCCCGAGCAGCTGACCGACAGCGTGACCGCCATCCGCAACCTCGACTTCTCCGACGACGAGCTGTCCCGCATCGAGGCGGTCGTCAAGCAGTAGCCCCGCGGACGACGCCGGGGGTCACGCCTCCCTCGGGCACCCGGTCCGGAAGCCGTCCACGGCACGGACCGGGCTCCCGGCGTCGTCCGTGAGCACGTCCGGTCCGGCGGCCGGAGGCGAACCGTCCGCCCCTCGCGCACACCCCGCACCGTTTTCGGCCAGGCCCGGCCGTGAATATGCCAGGAGACTGGCCGGAAACACATGGTGACAGTGTTTCAGCGGTGAACATACTCGACAGCGAGAGCGCTTCACACCGCGCGACGGCGCCCTCACGCACAGCACGCGCGCCACGGACGGGCAGCCGGCCCGTCTCGACAGGCGGGCAACGCAGCGGGGGAGGGAACGTGCACGACGAATTCCTGTGCCACGTCACGGCCTACGGAGTCTGTGACGGCCGGCGCATCGGCGTACCCCTGGGCACCTACCGGGCACCCACGCTCGCCCTCGCCCTGTGGTGGCTGCGCGACCGCGCCTCCTGGATCGCCGAGCGCCTCGACCCCCGGCCCGACGCCGAGCACTTACCGCCGGGCGCGCTCGTTCCCGTCCCCGACGGCGTGCCCGACGTACCCGCCGTGCTGCGCACCTGGTGCGCCGACGCCGCACGGCAGGAGGAGGTGGCCGAGGCGCTCGCCGCCGGACGGATGGTGCGCGTCGCCACCGGCGACGAGACCACGGAGTACGAACTGCTGGCCGAATCCGTGGACGCCCTGCGCATCCAGCGCGCCGCCCGGGTGCTCGGCGTCCCGGTCGCCTGACGGCGCCCGGCCCGGCTCAGCGGCCCGTCGCGCCCCCGCGCCGCGCGGTGTCCGCCCCGCCGGCGTCGCCCCCGCGCCGCACCCGGCGCGCCAGCAACGCCCCCGCGAAGCCGGTGACCAGACCCCACAGCAGGGCCAGCCCCAGCGTGCTCCACGGCCGCGGCCTCAGCAGCACCTGCCCGGAGAACCCCTCGCCCAGGTCACCGATGCCGAGCACCGACAGACCGATCCGCGCGGAGATCCGGGCCATCAGGCAGATCATCAGCACCGTCAGGGCCAGCGCCACCGCCATGTGCACGGCGTGCTGCCAGGCGCGGATCCGCGGCGGGGACAGGGCCGCCGCCACGAACGCGGCGGCCAGCAGCAGCACCGCGACCACCACCAGCAGCCACCACCATTTCCGGCCGTCGTGCTCGACGAGCGTGCCCAGGTTCAGCGTGGAGACGTCCGGTGTGCGCAGCACCTCGTCGAGCACCCGCGGCATGGGCAGCCCGAAGGGCCCCTCCACCCTGCCGTCCCAGGTGGCGCCGAACCCGACCGTCAGGGCGAGCCAGACCACGTTGGGCAGCCCGAGCAGGATCACGGCGAACGTCTCGACCGCGTGGCCCCGGGTGGCCGCGACGAACAGCGCGACGAGGAGGCCGATGACGACGCAGGCGAGCAGCAGCCGCACCATCGCGCGCGCCGCCGGACGCACCGAGGTCTGGAAGCGCAGCAGCCCGGCGGGCAGCGGGGCGCCGCGGGACACCATGAGCGTCACCACCAGGACCCCCGCCAGCCAGACCAGGCCGATGAGCACGCTCACCGGCACGTCGGCGGAGAATCCGACCACGGGCGCCAGCCCGAACAGGTCACCGAGGTCGCCGAGCGGGCCGTCCCCGAGGGAGATCTCGAACGTGTGCCGCGCGGCGAGTGCCAGAGCGAGCAGCGCGAGCAGCCACAGCGCGGCGATCCGCGCGGCCCACCCGGCCAGCTCGGGCGCTCCCGCCACCGCCCGGTGACGCAGCGGGCGCAGGAAGCCCCGGCCGATGACCAGCGCCCCCACGAGGGTGACGGACAGCGGGATCACCGTCAGGCCGCCCTCCGTGCCGGCCAGACCGCCGGCGTCCCCCGACAGCTCGACCCTCCCGCCGACGGCCGTCACCACGGTCGCCGCGACCACCTGCGGGAAGGCACCGCCCGGCAGCTCCGTGGCACCGGCCGCCCACAGCCCCAGCACCGCCACCACGCCCATGGCGATCAGGGCGCCGAGTACCGTGACGAGGGCCTGCGCCCAGCCGTGGCGGGCGACCGGACGGCCGGAAGAGGTGCGTGAGCTCACCTCTGCACGCTAAGCAGCCCCGGCGGCCACCGCCCGCCGGGAGGTCCGTCCGCGTCGCTCAGACCCGGTGGTGCGCATGCCCGGTGCGGATCACCAGCGCGTGGTCGCCGAGCCCCAGCAGACGGCCGGCCGGCAGCTCGCCGGACGTCGTGAGCACCGTCCCGATCCGGGCGGTCAGCGGATCGAACGCGGCGTCGAGCACCGTGCCCCGCTCCTCGCCGCACTCCGTGAGCACCCTGCTGCCGAGCAGGTCACGATGGGGCGGCGCCCCTGCCGGACCGCCGGACGGGCGCACGATCAGCATGTCCGGGCCGACGGCACGCAGGGCGCCCCAGGCCACCACGGCCTCCCTGCGCAGCCGCCCGCGCCCTATCCGGACGTGCGTGACCCTCCCGTGCGCCGCGTCGACCGTCAGGGCCCGCACCACCCCCAGACGCTCCGCGTCGCCCGGCGTCAGCACCGGCAGCCCGCGCACCCGCGAGAACAGCATCACGACGCCACACCCCTCCGGTCGTGCCGGGCGCCGACGCGGGCCACGAACCCCGGCAGGTCGTCGGTGACGTACGTGGTCGCGTGCGCGGGGATCACCAGCGTCCGGCCGGTGACGCTCAGGGCCTCGCCCCGCGGCACGTACACCCGGTGCCGCCGGTGCCGGGAGCCGTGCACCAGCTCCCGGTGCGCGGCGAGCCGGAAGGCGACCAGCCGGCCGCTGGTGCCGCCCTCGACCAGCACGTCCAGGACCGTGCCCACCGCGTCGCCGTCGTCGGTCAGGACCTGCGCCCCGAGCAGCCGCCCGCGCACGGCGTCACGGCGCGCCACCGACAGGGGCAGGTCGAACAGCGCCCCCTCGTCGCGGACCATGACCGCGTGACGCCCCAGGCAGTGCACCGCCGGCCAGGGCAGATCCCGCGGCAGGGGGCCCGACAGCAGGGTCCGGCCGGTCAGGGTGAAACTCGCGATCCGCCGGGCGGACGGGTCGAAGACGGTGTCCTTCACATGCGCCAGGCAGTCCCCGCCCAGCGTCACCACGGGCAGCGTCGTCAGGCTCCGCACCGCCGTCAGTCCGTTCATGGCCCGCCCTTCCGCCGAACCCGGCGGAACCCGGGTTCCCCGCCCCGCGAGGCCGCACACCGATCAGGTGGACTGCGCGGCGGGACTCGGGGTACCAGGACTGGTGCAGATCGTCCGGCCTGCCGGCTTCGCAGAAAGAAACGCATGACCTATCACCTGGACGGGGCAGTGATACCGACTGGTTTCGACGTGCCCGTGGAACCGCTGCGGCGGGCGGCACACTTCACCGGCGAGCCGGGTTGCATCGCCGACGCGCGGGCCTTCGCCGCGCACTTCCTCGAGCAGCTCAGGACCGAGTGGTGCGCCGAGATCGACGAGCGGGCCGACGGCGCCGTGCTCCTGGTGGTGAGCGAGCTGGTGACCAACGCCGACCGGCACAGCGGCGGACCGTACATCCTGGAGCTGGAGGGCACGGCCGCCTCGCTCACGGTGATGGTCTACGACAGCAGCGCCGCCCTGCCCCGCGTCTTCCCCCGCGACCCCCGGCGCGTCGGCCGGCACGGACTGGAGATCGTCCAGGCGCTGGCCCTGCGCGTCGACGTGGAACGGGTGCCCGTCGGCAAGCGCGTGCGGGCGGTCATCGGCCTCGGCGCCGGGTGAGACCGGGGCGGCCGGCCCCGGAGGTCAGGCGCAGCCGAGTTCGCCGAGCATGCCCTCACGCAGGCGGGAGATGATCCGCTTGATCAGACGGGACACGTGCATCTGGGAGCAGCCGAGGCGTTCGCCGATCTCCGCCTGGGTGGCCTCCTCCACGAACCGCATGTGGAGGATCTCCCGGTCACGCTCGCTGAGTTCGGCCATCAGGGGGGCCAGCGCGTGGAAGTCCTCGACGAGCCGCAGCCCCTCCTCCTCGACGCCGATGAAGTCGGCGAGGACGGACTCGCCGCCCTCGGGGCCGTCACCGGTGAGGGCGGCGTCCAGGGACGACGAGTTGTACCCGTTCGCCGCGATCTGCCCCTCGACGACCTGCTGCTCGGTGAGGTTCATCAGCGTGGCCAGCTCGGCGACCGTGGGGTCCCGGTCCAGCCGGCTGGCGAGTTCCTCGCGGGCCTTGGCCAGCTCGACGCGCAGCTCCTGGAGCCGGCGCGGCACGTGCACGGCCCACGTGGTGTCACGGAAGAAGCGCTTGATCTCGCCCACGATGTACGGCAGCGCGAAGGAGGTGAACTCGACCTCGCGGGACAGCTCGAACCGGTCGATCGCCTTGATCAGCCCGATCATGCCGGTCTGCACGATGTCGTCCATGTCGTCGCCCCGGCCGCGGAACCGCCCGGCCGCGAACCGTACGAGGGACATGTTCATCTCGATGAGGGTGTTGCGCGCGTACTGGTACTCGCGCGTGCCCTCCTCCAGCTCCGCCATGCGGCGGAAGAACTGCCGTGACAGCTCCCGGGCGTCGCGCGGGGCCACGGCGCGCGGGTCCACCACGTCCCCCCGGCTTCCGCCGACCGTCCCGGCTTCGGTGTGCTCGTCGTGCGCCTGCGACCGGATCACGGCGGTCTCCATTGCCTCTCCCCACGGACGTCACGGCTGACCTGTGCCTGAGCTGTACCGGCTATCCGGGTACCCAGGTCACGCTGACACATTCGCACCGTGTTCCCACGGCCGGAGGACGCGGTGCGCATCGGTCGTCACTCCTACGACCGATGGTACGGGGCGCAGGCGGGCGTGGCAGCCCGGGCCGGGTCCCGGGCCGTGTCGGCGCGTTGCCGGGCCGCCGGGCGGGCCGTGCCTCACGGGTGCTTCACTCAGGGCGGAACGCCGCTCCCTTCCCCCCGGGACCGGAATTCCTAGGCTGAGGAGGTGACCAGTGAAGCGCCCGACCACGCCCCCGTCATCCCCCTGCGACCCGGCCAGGCCCCGCCGGCCCGGACCCCCGACCCCACGGCCAGAGAGCCCCTGTGGCGGGACCTGGTCGGCGACGTGCTGCGCCGGGAGCGGCTCGCCCAGGAGCGGACGCTGAAGGACGTCGCCGACGCGGCCCGCATCTCCATGCCCTACCTCTCGGAGGTGGAGCGGGGCCGCAAGGAGGCGTCGTCGGAGGTCCTCGCGGCCGCCGCCCAGGCGCTCGGCCTGGGCCTCGGGGACCTGCTGTCACGGGTCCACGGCGAGCTGGTCCGCGTCACCAGCGCCGGGCGCCGGGTGGGCGCGGGCCGGCTCACCGGCTCCGGCCACCGGGCCGCCCCGGGGCGGGGCGTGTCCGGCTCCGCGCACAACGGGCTGTGCCTGGCCGCCTGACCTCCGTCCGCCGACTGGCCCGGCCGCCTCACGTCCCCGTCAGGCGCCGGGCCAGCACCTCGTCCGCCAGGCCGTACACCACGGCCTCTTGGGCGGTGAACACCTTGTCGCGGTCCATGTCCGCGCGCAGGGTCGCCACGTCGTGCCGGGTGTGCCGGGACAGCACCTCCTCCACCTGGGAGCGGATCCGCACCATCTCCTTGGCCTGGAGCGACAGGTCCGACGCGGTGCCCCGTGCCCCGCCCGAGGCCGGCTGCCCGAGCAGCACCCGCGCGTGCTCCAGCACGAACCGCCGCCCCGGGTCGCCGCCCGCCAGCAGCACGGCCGCCGTGGAGGCCGCCTGCCCGACGCAGAACGTCGAGATCGGCGCCCGGACGAACGTCATCGTGTCGTAGATCGCCATCAGCGAGGTGAACGAGCCGCCGGGCGAGTTGATGTAGATCGCGATCTCGCTCTCCGGGGCCTCGGACTCCAGGTGCAGGAGTTGCGCGATGACCACGTTGGCGACCCCGTCGTCGATCTCCGTGCCCAGGAAGATGATCCGCTCCGACAGCAGCCGGCTGAACACGTCGTAGGACCGCTCGCCCCGCGGGGTGCGCTCGACGACGTTCGGAATCGTGTACGTCCCCATCACTGCAGCCCCATCCTGCGTCGTGTCGCCGCCGGGCGGACGTCGTCGAGCGACTCCACCACCCGGTCGACCATCCCGTACTCCCGCGCCTGCTCGGCCGTGAACCAGCGGTCCCGGTCGCCGTCCCGGGAGATGGTCTCCGGGGTCTGTCCGGTGTGCTCGGCGGTGATCCGCTCGATGGTCCGCTTGGTGAAGTCCAGGTTCGCCGCCTGGATCTCGATGTCGGCGGTGGTGCCGCCGATGCCGCCCGACGGCTGGTGCATCATGACGCGCGCGTTCGGCAGCGCGTAGCGCTTGCCCGGCGTGCCGACGCACAGCAGGAACTGGCCCATGCTGGCGGCGAAGCCCATGGCCAGGGTGGAGACGTCATTGGGGATCAGCCGCATCGTGTCGTAGATCGCCAGCCCCGCGTGCACGGATCCGCCGGGACTGTTGATGTACAGGGCGATGTCGGTGCGCGGGTCCTCCGCGGACAGGATCAGCAGCTGCGCGCAGACCCGGTTGGCGGAGACCTCGTCGACCTGGGTGCCCAGCAGCACGATCCGCTGGGCGAGCAGCTGCGCGGCGAGGTGGTCGTCGAACCGGTTCGGCGGGGTCTCGCCCTCCTCGGCCCGGGGCAGTACGGCCGGCCACGGGCCGGCGGTGCGTGGAGACATGGGCGCTCCTGGTGGTCGCTCGTCGGAACGCGGCCGGGACGACCGCGTTCCTCCACTGTCGACGGGCCGGCGGGGCGGGCGGGGAGATCTCTGCCCGTGGCAGATTCGCCACGGGCAGAGCGCGCTCAGCCGGTCCGCTCCTCCCGCGACTGGCGGGAGAACGCCCGGACATCACCCACCACCAGGTTCTCCGTGTGTTGCGCCCGGTGCCGCAGCGGCATCCGGAGTTCGGCG
Source organism: Streptomyces capillispiralis (assembly GCF_007829875.1). Taxonomy (NCBI): domain Bacteria; kingdom Bacillati; phylum Actinomycetota; class Actinomycetes; order Kitasatosporales; family Streptomycetaceae; genus Streptomyces; species Streptomyces capillispiralis. The sequence goes on from NZ_VIWV01000001.1 coordinate 7,591,213, forward strand.
GGGAGGAGCAGGCGCGACACGTGGTGCCGCCATCCGGGTTGTTCCGCCGCCCACCGATGAGTCCCGGGGAGCGGACCGGTCACCACTGTTGACCGCGTTCCCACCCAGGAGGTAGCCATGAGCGCCGACGGATTCACCACATGTCTCTGGTTCGACGGCCGGGCCGAGGAGGCCGCCGACTTCTACGTCTCCGTCTTCAAGAACTCGAGCGTCGGCCGCGTCCTGCGGTACACCGAGTCCGGGTACGGCACCACGGGCTCCGTGCTCACCGTGGAGTTCACGGCCAACGGACAGAGGTTCGTCGCGCTGAACGGTGGGCCCCAGTTCCAGTTCACCGAGGCGATCTCCTTCCAGCTCGACTGCGAGGACCAGGCCGAGGTGGACCACTACTGGGAGAAGCTCGTCGAGGGCGGCGGCGAACACGGCCCCTGCGGCTGGCTCAAGGACCGTTTCGGTGTGTCCTGGCAGGTCAACCCCGTGCGGCTGACCGAGATGATCAGCGACCCGGACACCCGGAAGGCGGACCGCGCCCTGAAGGCCATGATGGCGATGGGCAAGATCGACATCGCCGCCCTGGAGAAGGCGTACGCGGGCGAGTGACGGCCGGGCCGGACGGCGGGGCCCGCGGCGGCCCCGCCCCGGCCCCCCGGGCGGGACGGCCGCTCGGCGCGCGGGCGCGAGTCGGGATGGCTAGCGTGAGGAGACGGACCGATCGCCTGTCCGGAGGGCCGCAGCCATGGCCGTACCACCCGAAGGGGCCCCTTGCTGGGCCGATGCGATGTTCAACGACATCGAGGGAGCCAAGAGCTTCTACGCGGACGTCCTCGGCTGGACCTTCGGCGGGACGTCGTCGGAGTTCGGGGACTACACCGAGGCCTACGCCGACGGCCGACCGGTGGCGGCCGTCGTACCGCCCATGCCCGGCCAGGAGGGCACCTCGCAGTGGTGCCTGTACTTCGCGGCGCGGGACGCCGCGGCGACCGCCGCCCGGATCCGGGACAACGGCGGCGAGCTGCTGATGGAGCCGATGCGGGTGGGCGACCTCGGCACCATGTGCCTGGCGCGCGACCCCGGCGGGGTCCTCTTCGGCCTGTGGCAGGCCGGCACGCACGAGGGCTTCGGCGCGGTCGCCGAGCCGGGCGCGTACTGCTGGGCGGAGGTCTTCACCCGTGAACCGGAGAAGTCCGACGCGTTCTTCCCCGCCGTCTTCTCCTACCGCCCGAGGCGGCTCGAGGGCGTCGAGGACTTCCGCGTCTACGACCTGGGGGAGCGCAGCGTCCTCGGCCGGATGAGGATGACGGACGACTTCCCGCCGGAGATGCCCCCCTACATCAACGTCTACTTCGCCGTGGGGGACTGCGACGAGGCGGTGGCCCGGGCGACCGCGCGGGGCGGGCTGCTGCGGTTCGGCCCGATGGACACGCCGTTCGGGCGGTTCGCCGGGATCAGCGACCCCCAGGGCGCGCACTTCTCGGTGATCGACATCACGAAGCCCGTGGGCGACGTGCCGAGGACGACCGACGCGGACTGAGCGGGGCTTCCCCCGGCCGGACACCCCGCCCGGCCATGGCATGATCGAGCATATGCGTGAACGTGTTGTCGCCGCGTGCGACGGGGCTTCGAAGGGGAACCCCGGGCCCGCCGGCTGGGCCTGGGTGGTCGCCGATGCGTCCGAGACGCCGGTCCGCTGGGAGGCGGGGGCCCTCGGCAGGGCCACCAACAACGTCGCCGAACTCACCGCCCTGGAGCGGCTGCTCGCGGCGACCGACCCCGCCGTACCGCTCGAGGTGCGGATGGACTCGCAGTACGCCATGAAGGCCGTCACCACCTGGCTGCCCGGCTGGAAGCGCAACGGCTGGCGCACGGCGGCCGGCAAGCCCGTCGCCAACCAGGAACTCGTCGTCCGCATCGACGACCTCCTGCAGAACCGCACGGTCGAGTTCCGCTACGTCCCCGCCCACCAGGTCGACGGCGACCGGCTCAACGACTTCGCCGACCGCGCCGCCAGCCAGGCCGCCACCGCGCAGGAGAACGCCGGCAGCGAGCAGGGCTCGCCCGAACCGCCGCCCGCCCCGGACCGCCCGGCCGGCGGCGCGGCGAAGCGCGGACCGAGCGGCGCGGCGAAGCGCGGATCCGGCGGCGCCAAGGCGTCCCGGGCGCGCGGCGGCGCCTCCTCCCGCACGATCAAGGCCAAGTTCCCCGGCCGCTGCCCGTGCGGACGGTCCTACGCGGCCGGTGAGCCCATCGCCAGGAACGACAAGGGCTGGGGCCACCCCGAGTGCGCCCGGGCGGCCTGACCCGCACGTGGGACGCGCCGTCCGGGGGAGGAGCGGCGCGCCGGCCGGTCCCGGCGGATGACAGACTGACGCCATGGACGAGCGCACATTCGACAGGTCTGGTCAGCACGCCTCCGTGGTCGGTCTCGGCACGTGGCAACTCGGGGCGGACTGGGGCGACGTCGACGACAAGGAAGCCCTCGCGGTCCTGGAGACCGCGGCCGAGTCGGGGGTCACCTTCTTCGACACCGCCGACGTCTACGGCGACGGACGCAGCGAGCAGACCATCGCCTCCTTCCTGAGCGGGCGGCCCGACCTGCACGTGCTGGTCGCCACCAAGATGGGCCGCCGGGTCGACCAGATCCCGGAGAACTACGTCCTGGACAACTTCCGCGCCTGGAACGACCGCTCGCGCCGCAACCTCGGCGTCGACCGCCTCGACCTGGTGCAGCTGCACTGCCCGCCGACCCCCGTCTACTCCACCGACGAGGTGTTCGACGCCCTCGACACCCTGGTGGAGGAGGAGCGGATCGCCGCCTACGGCGTCAGCGTGGAGACCTGCGCCGAGGCGCTCACCGCGATCGCCCGGCCGAACGTGGCGAGCGTGCAGATCATCCTCAACCCGTTCCGCATGAAGCCCCTGCGCGAGGTGCTGCCCGCCGCCCGCGCGGCCGGCGTCGGCATCATCGCCCGCGTCCCGCTGGCCTCCGGACTTTTGTCCGGCAAGTACACCAAGGACACCGTCTTCCCGGAGAACGACCACCGCACCTACAACCGGCACGGCGAGTCCTTCGACCAGGGCGAGACCTTCTCCGGCGTCGACTACGCGACCGGCGTCGAGGCCGCCGCCGAGTTCGCCGCGCTCGCCCCCGAGGGGTACACCCCCGCCCAGCTGGCGCTGCGCTGGATCATCCAGCAGCCCGGCGTCACCACCGTCATCCCCGGCGCCCGCTCCCCCGAACAGGCCCGCGCCAACGCGACCGCCGCCCGGCTGCCGGAGCTGTCCGGGGCGACGCTCACGGCGATCGGGGACCTCTACGAGCGGCGGATCAAGGCCCAGGTGGAGAGCCGCTGGTAACGGCCCGGACGCGGCCGGCCGGGGGAGGACGGCGGCTTTCTGGGCACCCGGCGTGGGACGTATGGACGACGCACACCCGGGAGGCACCCGTGTCGGACGCGGAGCGGGGCGAGACCAGGCGCAGGGGACGCAACGAGACGGAGGAGGAGAGAGCGGACCGGATGTGGCAGGAGCTCATCCAGGAGGTCCGCGTCGCCCAGATGGGCGTGCAGATCCTGTTCGGATTCCTGCTGACCGTGGTGTTCACCCCGACGTACGCCACCCTGTCCGACACGGACCAGGCCATCTACATCGTGACGGTGGTGCTGGGCGCCTGCGCCACCGGCGCCCTCATCGGACCGGTGTCACTGCACCGCCTCGTCTCCGGACGGCGCATCAAACCGCAGGCGGTGCGGTGGGCCTCCCGGCTCACCCTGCTCGGCCTGCTGCTGCTGCTCGCCACCACCAGCGCCTCGCTGCTGCTCATCCTGCGCGTGGCCACCGACGACGACTCCGTGCCGTACCTGGTCGCAGGAGTGGTGTGCTGGTACCTGCTGTGCTGGTTCGGGCTGCCGATGTGGACCCGGCACCGTCACACGACCCGGTGACGGCGGGCGGGCCCGGGCCGCCCGCCCGCGGCCCGGCCTCAGCTCCCGGCGAGGACGTCCGCGAGGAAGTCGTCGACCCGGACCTCCTCGCACCCCGGCGCGACCAGCCTGCGGGTCTCGTGCAGGAACTCGCCGACCGTCTCGGCCCAGGCGAACACCACCGCGTGGTGCCGGCCGCCGTCGGCGTGCGCCTCGCCGAGGAACTCCATCCGCAGCTCCCGCCCCACGCCCCGGGACTCCGGACGCAGCCGCACGTCCCCGAGCCCGACCGGGCGGGTGAGCCCCTCGGTGACCATCTCCCGGTCCAGCTGCCAGCGCGCGAGGACGCGGCCGTCGTGGCTGAAGACGATGGTGACGGCGAACGGGTCGGACGGGTCGTAGCTCAGGTGGGCGAGTACGGGAAAGCGGTCCGCGTCGCCCGCCTGGAGCTCCACCACCAGGGTCTTGTGCACGAACGAGTTCACGAGAGGCCTCCGGGAAGTACGGCGTAGAGCCCTCTAGTACCCCGCATCCACGCAAGATGCTCGGCTCTCTGGGTGAATCACTCGCGCCCCGGGCCCGCCCCCGGCGTCAGCCGAACGCCTCCCGCAGCGCCGGCAGCAGCGTCTTCTCCGACCAGTCCAGGTAACGCGGCTGGGACTCGCCGCCGATCTGGACCAGGGCGATCTCGGTGAAGCCGGCCTCGGCGTAAGGGCGTACGGCCTCGACGAAGTCCGCCGGGTCGCTGCCGCACGGGATGGACGCGGCGACGTCGTCGGGCCGCACGAACCGGGTCGCCGCCTCGAAGGAGGCCGGATGCGGCAGCTCGGAATTGACCTTCCAGCCGTTGCCGAACCAGCGGAACTGGGCGTGGGCGCGTTCGACGGCCGCGTCCCGGTCGGGGTCGTAGCAGACCGGCAGCTGCCCCACCCGGGGCTTGCCCCGCCCGCCGTGCCGGTCGAAGGAGTCGAGCAGCTCCGCCTCCGGCTCCGTGGCGATCACCAGGTCGGCGAGCCGGCCCGCGAGGGCGCAGGAACGCTCCCCGGACACCGCGATGCCGATCGGCGGCGGCTGGTCCGGCAGGTCCCACAGCCGGGCCGACTCGACGTCGAAGTGGGTGCCCCGGTGGTTCACATGGCCGCCCTCGAACAGGGCCCGGATGATGCCCACCGCCTCCTCGAGCATCTCGTGCCGCACGTCCACGGACGGCCAGCCGCCGCCCACCACGTGCTCGTTGAGGTTCTCCCCGGAACCGAGCCCCAGCCGGAACCGGCCCTCGGACAGCAACTGAAGGGTCGCCGCCTTCTGCGCCACCACCGCCGGGTGGTAGCGGAACGTCGGACACGTCACATACGTCATCAGCGGAATCCGCGAGGTGGCCTGCGCGGCGGCGCCGAGCACGCTCCAGGCGTACGGCGAGTGCCCCTGCGACCCCAGCCACGGGAAGTAGTGGTCGGAGGTCACCGAGAAGTCGAAGCCCGCCTCCTCCGCCCGCACCACATGGTCGACCAGCTCACGGGGCCCGGCCTGCTCGGTCATCATCGTGTATCCGATACGCGCCATGAAGCCCGGGTCCCCGCACGGGGACGGGGAAAACGACGGATCACCCGCCCGGCCCACGGGGCAGGATGCCCCCATGACCACCCGCCCGCTCCCCACCGCCGCCCCCGCCGACCAGGGTGTGGACGCCGCCGGTGTCCACGCCTTCCTCGACGCCCTCGAAGCCGACCCGGACATCGAGCCGCACAGCCTGATGATCCTGCGCCACGGCCGGGTCGTGGCCTCCGGCTGGTGGGCGCCGTACACCGCCGCGCGCCCGCACCTGCTGTACTCGCTCAGCAAGAGCTTCACCGCCACCGCCGCGGCGCTCGCCGAGGCGGAGGGGCTGATCGACTTCGACGCCCCGGTGCTCTCGTACTTCCCGGAGTTCGAGGCCGGCATCACCGACCCGCGCAGCCGGGCGATGCTGGTCCGGCACGTGGCGTCCATGGCCAGCGGGCACGAGAGCGAGACCGTCGACGCCGCGTTCGGCACCGACCCCGCCGAACCCGTGCGCGGTTTCCTCCTCCAGCCGCCGCAGCGCGACCCGGGCACCGTCTTCGCCTACAACCAGCCCTGCACGTACACGCTCGGCGCGATCGTGCAGCGGGTCACCGGGCAGTCGCTCACCGCCTACCTGCGGCCCCGGATCCTCGACCCGCTGGGCATCGGCGAGGCGCTGTGGCTGCGGGACCGCGCCGGACGGGAGATCGGCTTCAGCGGACTGCACGCCGCCACCGACGCCGTCGCGCGGTTCGGCCTGCTGTACCTGAACGACGGGGTGTGGCGGGGCGAGCGGCTGCTGCCCGCGGGGTGGGCGGCCCGCGCCGCCCGCCCGCGCGTGGCGACCGCCGGCGCCATGGGGGCGGACGACCGGCCGGACTGGGACCTCGGCTACGGCTACCAGTTCTGGGCGTCCCGCCACGGATTCCGGGGCGACGGCGCGTACGGGCAGTACTGCCTGGTGCTGCCCGAGCACGACGCGGTGATCGCCGCGACGACGGCGACCGAGCGGATGCAGGAGTACCTGGATTTGGTGTGGCGGCACCTCCTGCCCGCCTTCCGGCCCGGTCCGCTGTCCGGCCGGAAGGCCGAGGACAGCGCCCTGGGCGAGCGCCTGGAACGGCTCTCCCTGTCACCGGCCGCGGGCAGCCCCGCACCGCCGGAGCGGGCCGGCGACTGGTCCGGCGCCGCGTTCGCCCCGTCCGGCGGGATCCGCGCGGACCAGCCGGAACTGACGGGGGCCCGGGTCACGGCGGACACCGACGGCGGCTGGACGCTGAGCCTGACCGACGGCGGCCACCGGCTCGACGTGCGGCCGGGCGGGCCGGCCTGGACCGTCTCCGAACAGCCCTTCCCCACGGCCGTGAGCGGCGGCTGGACCGATGCCGACACCCTCGCCGTCGACGTCCTGTTCCTGGAGACGCCCCACCGCCTGCGCGTCACCTGCTCCCTCGGCGCCCGTACCGTCACCGCCCGCTGGCTCACCCGGCCGCTGCACGGTCCGCGCCTGCGCGCGCTGCGCGCCCCGCGCGACTCAGTCCGTACCGGGCCGGAACGTCCGCAGGAAGGTGCGCAGCGCCTCCCGGCCGGCGGGTTCCTCCCAGCCGTCGGCCGGGGTGGTCCAGCGCAGTGAGAAGCCGCGCCCGCCGCCCAGCAGGAACCCGCGGCCGAAGGTGCGCACGCGGGTGCCGTCGGCCGTGGCGTACCACTCCATGTCGGCGGCCTCGTGCCCCAGGTACGTGGTCGCCCGGATCCCGCCGATCCGCTCGTAGCCGCCGGACCGTTCCAGAGCGGGCTCCACGTCGTCCCGCCACACGGCCACGGCGTCCGCTCCCACCCGCTCGCTGTAGGTGACGGCGAGGGTGCGCGGATCCCCGTCGGCGCCGAAGGTGACGCGGTACGCCAGGCCGGCCACGCGCGAGGTGTCCCGCCGCTCCCAGCCCGCGGGCAGCGCGACGGAGAAGCCCTCCGGTGCGCGCACCGTGCGGTAGCCGGGCGGGAGGCCGCCCCCGCCCGACGGGGGCGGAGCGGACGGCGGGGCCGTGCCCCGGTCGCCCGGCTCGTCCCGCCCGTCGCCCGCCGGGCCGGAACCGGCCGGTGCGGAGGCCGACGCCGGCGGCGCGTCGGCGGCGGCACCGGCCCCGGTACCGGGCAGCCCCCGTGACGCGCCGAGCACGGCGACCGCGACGGTCACGACGGCCAGCGCGGTGCCGAGCGCCACGGCCCGCCGGCCGGGCCCCGTTCCCGCGCTCCGCACGCCCGCGAGGTGGCCGCCGCGCAGCCGGGGGCCCGGCATCCCCGCCGGGGCGGCACCGGGATCCCCGCTCAGCACCCGGACGAGGACCCCGCGGACCACCTGGCGGGTGAGCCGCTCCCGCGGGTCCTTGCGCAACAGCCCCTGGACGACCCGGGTCAGCGGACCGGAGCGCACGGGGGCGCGCGGCGGCAGCCGGTCCACGCCCTTCAGTGTGGCCCGGGGCCGGCCGCGCTCCCGGAACGGCGGACGACCCTCGAGCATCGTGTAGAGGATCGCGCCGAGCGCCCACAGGTCCGCCGCCGGTCCGGCCCGCTCGCCGCGCGCCTGCTCCGGAGCGGCGTACGACGGCGCCGTGAGCCGGGGTGCCTCCGTGGCGCCGGCCAGGCCGTACCCCGTGACGACGACGGGGCCGTCCGGGCGCACGAACACCTGGCCGGGGCTGAGTTCGCCGTGCGGGAGACCGCCGGCGTGCCCGGCGTCCAGGACGTCGAGCAGCTCCAGCGCGATGCGCGCGGCCCGCACGCAGTCGAAGGTGCCCTGCTCCGCGAGGAGTTCGTCGAGCGGTGTGCCGTCGATCCAGGCGGTGACCGTCCACAGGAAGCCGTCCTCGACGACACTGTCGACGACGGTGGCGGTCCGGCCGGGGCACAGCCGGGACATGTCCTCGGCCGCCCGCAGGACGCGGGAGGGCGCGCGGCGGACGGCGTCACCGGCGTCCGGCGGCAGCCAGGTGCGGGTGGCCAGGCAGGGGCGGCCCGTCCACCCGTCGTCGGCGTACCAGCGGATGCGGTGGGTCTCGCGTTGGACGATCTCCACCAGCCGGTACCGTCCGGCGACCGACCGGTCTGTGGAGACGCGCGTCCTGCCCATGGCCATCCCTCGTCGCACCGCTGGTTCCCGCTCTTCCCTTGAGGTACGGGAAACCGGGCGGGGTCCGTTCAACGAGACGGCCGGCGGATGCGCCGACGGGAAGCGTTCCGGCCACGGGCGCTCAGCGCAGCGCGAAGTGCTCCGCCCAGGCGATCATGTCGCGGGTGGTGGCGTTGCCGCCGCACACCACCAGCCCGATCCTGGCCTCCTCACCGACCCGCTCCCGGACCCGCCGCGCGGCGGGCAGCAGACAGCCGGCGGCCGGCTCGGCCCACACCTTGGCGTGGTCCGCGAGGTCGAGCGAGCCCTGCACCGCCTCCCGGTCCGGCACCACCAGCACCTCGTGGACCAGCGCCGAGACGTGCTCGTACGTCAGCTGCGACACGGCGGGGGCGCTCAGCGTGGAGACGATCGACGTCAGCTTCACCGGCACCGGGCCGCCCGCCGCCAGCGCCTCGGACATCGCCTGGGCGCCCTCCGTCTCCACGCCCCAGATCCGCACCCCGGGCCGCAGCGCCCGCAGCGCGGCCGCGACACCGGCGATCAGCCCGCCACCCCCGATGCTCACCAGGACGTCGGTCAGTTCACCGGCGTCCGCGGCGAACTCCAGGCCCACGGTGCCCTGTCCGGCGATCACCACCGGGTCGTCGAAGGGGTGGACCAGGGTCAGCCCCTCCTGCTGGAGCCGGGTCGTCATCGCGAAGGCGCCGTCCATGTCGTCGGTCAGCCGCACCGACGCGCCGGCGGACTCCGCGATCTCCACGGCCCGGACGGGCGCCGAGCGGGGCATCACCACCGTCGCCTTGACGTCGAGGGAGGCGGCCATGACCGCGAGCGCGATGCCGTGGTTGCCGCCGCTCACCGCCACCACCCCGGCGGCCCGCTCGGCCTCGCTCAGCGACAGCAGCTTCGCCGCCGCACCGCGCACCTTGAACGAGCCGGTGCGCTGCAACAGCTCCAGCTTCGCCGTGACCGGGACACCGAGCAGCGCCGACAGTCCGGGGCTCGGCACGGTCGGGGTCCGCACCACATGTCCGGCGATCCGCTCGGCCGCGGTTTCGATGCCGGCGATCTCGATCACGATCGTCACCTCTCCGGTCCGGGCGCGGTGAGGTGGTCCGCGCCTGGAGCCACCCTGACCCGGTGGAGCGGCCAAGGTCAACACGGGCCCCGGCCGGCGGGCCGGGGCCGGTCAGTGCTGCTGGGGCTTCTGCGGTGCCGCCTCGCTGGGCCGTACGACGACATGGCCCTCACCCTGCAGCTTCAGCTGCACCGCCTCGCCCGATCCGCCGCGCAGCATCGAGCCCAGCGACTGCGAACGGTGCAGCGAGGTGGCCAGGCCCGCGGTCCAGCCGACGATCGCGTCCGTGTCCACGAACACCGGCGACTGCGACGACACCGGGATGACCAGAGGATTCCCCTCGCACACCAGCCCCAGCCGGCCGTGCCCGCTGAACACGCTGTTGAACAGGCCGCCCCCGGTGACGCCGGCGCCCTTCACGGTCGCTATCCGGTACGACAGCGAGGAGTCGAAGCACAGCACGTTGCGGCCGTTGACGGTGAACTCGTCGCCGGGGTCGATCTCGACGACGAAGCAGTTCTGAGCCTCGTGCGCGAACCAGGCCTCGCCCTGTCCGCGCACCGCCATCAGCGGCAGTCCCTCGCCGGTCACCGCGCGTTTGAGCATGCCGCCCACGCCCTGCCCCTTGCGCTCGAACTGGAGACTGCCGCGGTAGGCGACCATCGCGCCCTGCCGGGCGAGCATCTCGCCGTCGACCGTGTAACGGAGGCACTTGGCGTTCTCGACCGTCATGCCCGGCGCCGTGGCGGGCTGCACCATGTGCCGACTGGAAAACAGATCACCCTTCATACGGGCATCCTCGCCCGGACTCCCGGGCTCCGCCAGGATCTTTCCGGGACTGCCCCGGATCGCGTCGCCGCCCGGGTGCCGGGCGGCGGCCGCGCTCAGGCACCGAAGAGCTGGGTCCAGTACGTGCCCGCCCGGCCGCCGCCCGCGAAGCCGACGCCGAGGTGGGTGAAGCCGGGCTTGAGGATGTTGGCGCGGTGACCGGGGCTGTTCATCCATCCCCGTACGACCTCGGCGGCCGAGCGCTGGCCGCAGGCGATGTTCTCGCCGATCGTCCGTCGCGCGGAGCCCGCGGCCGCGGCCCGGTCCCAGGGCCGGCTCCCGTCGGGCGCGGTGTGGGAGTAGAAGTCGCGGGCCACCATGTCGGCGCTGTGCGCCTGCGCGGCCGCGGTGAGCAGGGGATCGCGGGACAGGGGCGGCAGTCCGGCGCGGGCGCGCTCCCGGTTGGTGAGGTCGACGACCTCACCGGCCGTGCGGTCGAGGCCGTCCGGGGTGAGCGGACCGGCCCACAGCGCGGTCCAGTAGGTGTCACCGAACCCGCCGCCGCCGGCGCCCGCCAGGGCGGCGTGGGTGAAGGCGGGGTCGCACACGGTACGCCGGGCCGCGTCGTGACGCAGACAGTGGTCGACGAACGCGGCGACGGTGAGGGGGCCGGAGACCAGGTGTTCGCCGACGGCGAGGTAGGCGTATCCGGCGGCGGTGACGCGCTGGTGCACGGAGATACCGTCCACGCCCTCGACGCCGAGGCGTCCGCCCCGCGACATCATGCCGGCGTGCTCCCGGGCGGCGGCGGCCAGCCGCGCGTCATGGGTGACGGGCGGGGAACCGGCCGCGGCGCGGGCGGAGTTGACCAGGTCGAGGAAGCCGTCCAAGCCGTCCCCGGCGGGCGGTGGGGACACGGGCGGAGGCGGTGCCAGGGGGCGCGGCGGGACGGCCGGACGCGGCGGGGGGACGGTGCGCGCGGGCGGGACGGCCGGGCGCGCGGGCGGGGCCACGGCGCCCGGTACGGGCACCCCGCCCGGCGGGTTCGGCGTGCCGGGTGGTGCCGCCGTGCCTCGCGGGATCCCCGAGCCGGGCGGGACCGTCGCACCTCGTGGCCCCACCGCGCCCGGAGGTGCAACGGCGCCCGGCGGGACCGTCGCGCCCGCCGGTGCCACCGCACCCGGTGCCGCCCCCGCGGGAGCCGCGCCGTCGTCCTCCACGTCCACGCCGAAGTCCCGGGCGAGTCCGGCCAGGCCGTCGGCGTACCCCTGGCCCAGTGCGCGCACTTTCCAGCCGTCGCCGCGCCGGTAGATCTCCGCGAGGAGCAGGACGGTCTCCCGCCCGGGACGGGGCGGGGAGAACCGGGCCAGCGGGCGCCCGCCGGAGGCGACCTGGAGCACCGGGGCGGGCAGGGCGCCCAGCGGGGTGCCCGGGTCGGCGGGGCTGACGGCGACCGTGACCCGGGTGGCGCCGGGGCGCAGGGCGGGCGGGTCGACGGTGAGCGTGTCACCGCCGAGCCGGGCGCCCGGGGCGGACGGCTGGTTGTAGAACACGAAGTCGCCGTCGTCCCGGACCTTCCCGCCGTCGTCCGTGATCAGTGCGGACAGGTCGAACGGCCCGGCCACCCGGACGGTCACCGCACCGCCCGGCAGGGGCAGGTTGCCGCCGGGGACCAACTCGCTCATCGCGCCGCCCTGATGTCGTCGTGCACGGATCGGTGGGGGTGTCCGGACAACGACGTGCGGCGGGCGGGGGTTCCCGCGGCGGGCCCACCGGGGCACTCGGCGGCGCGGTGTCCGCGCCCCATGGGGAACACTGGACCCCGCGGAGCTGACACGACACCGGGAGGAACCGCATGACGCGCCCGATCACGGCAGGGATCGACGGAACCGGGGAGAGCCTCGCCGCGCTGGCCTGGGCGGCGAGGGAGGCGGTCCGCCGGGGGCTGCCGCTGAGGGTGGTGCACGCCTGGCGGTTCGAGGCGCACGACGCCGTGGACGGGGTGGACACGGGGGACAGGGCCACGCAGGAGCGCTGGGTGCGCGAGGCGGCCGGTGAGGCGGTCCGCGCCGTGCGCGAACGGCACCCGGACCTGCCGGTGGCCGTGGACGTCCTGGAGGGCGACGCCGTGGACACCCTGACCGGTGTCGCCGCGGAGGCGGAGATGCTGGTGCTCGGCTCGCGCGGACACGGGCGGATCCTGGGCTTCCTGGTCGGTTCGGTCGGCCAGCAGGTGATCGTCGACGCGGAGCGGCCGGTGGTGTTCGTGCGGGCCGGGGACCGGCCGTCGCACGAGGTCGCCGGGCACGAGATCGTGGTCGGGCAGCAGGGCGGACCGCAGGACAGCGCCGCCGCGCTCGGCTTCGCCTTCGAGACCGCGGCACGGCGCGGAGCCACCGTGCGCGCCGTGCGGGCCTGGACCCTGCCCCCGGTGTTCGCCTACAGCCCCGCGTCGCTCCAGCTCCTCGACGAGGCGGGGGGCCTGGAGCCGTACGAGCGCAAGGGGCTGGCGGCCGCGCTCGCGCCCTGGCGGGAGCGCTACCCGGACGTGCACGTCGTCGAGCACGTGGAGATGGGCAGCGCCGGCCAGGTGCTGCTGTCGGTGGCGGGCACAGCCCAGCTGATGGTGGTCGGCCGCCGCGCCCACCGCACGGCCGTCGGCGCCCGGATCGGCTCGGTGGCGCACGGCGTCCTGCACCACGCGGACTGCCCGGTGGCGGTCGTGCCGCCCGCCTGAGCGAACCGCCGGCTCAGTCGTCGGTCGGCCGCAGGGTGGTCCGCGCCTTCGGGAGGATGTTCCTGATGTAGTCCTCGACGGCCGTGTCGAGGCCGATGTCGTGCTGCGCCCGCTCGGACAGGTACCAGCGGTGCTCCAGGAGTTCGTGGTAGATCTCCGCGGGGTCCATCGGGCCGCGCAGCTCCGGCGGCACCGACCGCACGGTGGGCCGGAACACCTCGCGCACCCAGCGGTGCGCGAGGACCTCGGGACGGGCGCCGAGGGGGTCGCCCGGGGCGTAGTCGTCCTGGGTGGCCATCCAGCTCTCCAGGTCGTTCAGCAGCCGCCTGGCCTGGTTCTCCTCGGTGTCCAGGCCGGTCAGGCGCAGCAGTTGCCGCTGGTGGTGGCCGGCGTCGACGACCTTGGGCACGAAGGTGACCGTGTCACCGTTGGAGGCGTGCTCGATCTGCATCTCGGCCACGTCGAAGCCGAGGTCGTTGAGGCGGCGGATGCGGCGCTCGATGTAGTGGTACTTGCCCGCCGGGTAGACGGAGGTGCGGGTCAGCTCCTGCCACAGGCCCTGGTAGCGGGCGCAGATCTCGGTGCCGAAGTCGACCGGGTCGACGGAGGGGTGCAGCGCCCCGGACGCCTCCAGGTCGAGCAGTTCGCCGCTGATGTTGACGCGGGCCAGATCGAGGTCGTACTCCCGCTGTCCGACGCTCAGTTCGGGGTGCAGGTCGCCGGTCTCGGCGTCCACGAGGTAGGCGGCGTAGGCGCCCGCGTCCCGCCGGAACAGGGTGTTGGACAGCGAGCAGTCGCCCCACGCGAACCCGGCGAGGTGCAGCCGGACCAGGAGCACGGCCAGCGCGTCCATCAGCCGGTGCATCGTCGCCGGGCGCATCGTCGTCTCGAACATCGACCGGTACGGCATCGAGCCGCCCAGGTGCCGGGTGATCAGCACGCTCTCCAGGGGCTCCCCGGCGGTGTCGGTGCGGCCGGTGACCACGGCGAGCGGGTCCACTGCCGGGATGCCGATGCGGTCCAGGTCGCGCAGCAGTTCGTACTCGCGCAGCGCGGGCCGCTGGGCGAGCTCCTTCACCGCGATCACCTCGTCGCCGGCGCGCGCGTAGCGCACCACGTGCCGGGAGATGCCGCGCGGCAGCGGCACCAGGTACCGCTCCGGCCACTCCTCCAGCGGCAGGTGCCACGGCAGTTCCAACAGGAGCGCGGGGTGCTCCGGGTTGGTGGCGTTGATCTGCAGTGCCATGGCTGGGGTGTCCTCGTCTCGTGGGCGGTCCTCACCTCACCCTATTGCGCCCGCTCCCGCGCCAGCCGTGCCGCGTCCTCCACGGAGCCCTCGTGCAGCGGGCCGTGGCCGGGCAGCAGCAGGTCGCCGTCCAGCTTCGCCAGCACGTCCAGCGCGTCCACGGCGGCCGCCCGCTCGTGGTGGAACATGTCCGGCAGGAGCTGCGGCCCCCGGACGCGGGAGGTGGGGTGACCGCTCACCAGGGCGTCGCCCGAGACGACCGCGCCGACGCCGGGGAGGTGGAAGGCGCAGTGTCCGTCGGTGTGCCCGGGGGTGGGCACCGGCACCGGCCGGCCGGGCAGGTCCAGCGGACCCGGCGCCGGGAACGGCTCGGGACCGGTGACCGCCGCATCGGCCGTCCCGCCGGCGCGCAGGGCGTGCACCGCCCAGGGCACCACACCGGGGCGCCAGGCGTTGCGCAGCACCCGGCCGACACCCACCTGGTGCAGGAAGTCGCGCCGCGCGTGCGGCACTTCGGCCTCGTGGGTGTAGACGGGGGTGCCGTGCGCCGCACGCAGGTACTGGGCGGAGCCCAGGTGGTCGTTGTGCGCGTGGGTGATCAGCACGGCCGTCACCGCCTCCGGTGAACTCCCCACCTGCGCCAGCGAGTCGAGCAGCCGCTCGCGGTCGCCGGGGTAACCGGTGTCGATGAGCGTGACGGCGTCCCCCTCGGTGAGGATCACCCAGTTGGTGCTCGGGCCCCGCACCAGATGGGTGCCGTCCGCGACCTGGCGCACTGCTGCTCGCATGATCGTCCCGCGTTCCGTCGTTCCGTCGTCGTCCTGGTCCGGCGGGAAAAGGAAAGCAGATCACCGCGCGGGCGCGCACGGCGGGCCGGTACGCGCGTTCGTCCGTGCGGCCGGGGCGCGGGACGGCGGTTCGGTCCCCGTCTCAGTTCACGTCGTGCGGGCGGAACTGGACGCTGATCCGGGGGCCGGTGGCGCGGCTGCTCTTGGGCACGGCGTGCTCCCAGGTGCGCTGGCAGGAGCCGCCCATCACGATGAGGTCGCCGTGGCCCAGCGGCCGGCGCACGGTGTCTCCGCCGCCCACGGGCCGCAGCAGCAGATCACGGGGCGCCCCCACGGAGAGGATGGCGACCATGGTGTCCTCGCGCGCGCCCCGACCGATCCGGTCGCCGTGCCAGGCGACGCTGTCGCGGCCGTCGCGGTAGTAGCACAGCCCTGCCGTGGCGAACGGCTCGCCCAGTTCGCCGGCGTAGTGCGCGCTGAGCGCCGCCCGGGCCTCGGCCAGCACCGGGTGCGGCAGCGGGTCGTCGGCGCGGTAGTACGACAGCAGCCGGGGCACGTCCACGAGCTGGTCGTACATCTGGCGCCGCTCCGCCCGCCACGGGACCCGCGCGGCCAGGTGCGCGAAGAGCGCGTCGGACCCGTGGAGCCAGCCCGGCAGGACGTCGATCCAGGCGCCGCGGCCGAGCCCGGTGCGGCGCACCCCGTCGAGCGGGCCGAGCCGCAGCTCGTCGTCCTGGTCGAAGAGGGATCCCTGGAGCGCCGGCGGGTGGTGCGTGGTCATGCAACCAGCGTACCCCTCATTCGAAAATATGTTCTAGACCGGTGCGGCGGGCGACTGCCCGCCGCACGGCCCTATCCGATACACCGGTGTATCGGATACGTTCCCGTATCGAACGAGGGAGCGGACCTTGACGGTGGGCGGTACGGCCGGGCGCGTCACCAGGCGCCGGGCGCACACGCGCGCGAACCTCCTGCGAGCGGCGTTCGGGGTCTTCGCCGCCAAGGGCTTCGGGCACGTCTCGATCGAGGAGATCTGCGAGGCCGCCGGCTACACCCGGGGTGCCTTCTACTCCAACTTCGCCGGCCTGGACGAGCTGTTCTTCGCCCTGTACGCGGAGCGCGCCGAACTCATCGCGGACCAGGTCACCGCCGCGCTCGCCCAGGACGGGCCGGGCCTCGACGTGCCCGCCGCCGTCGACCGCGTCACCGAGGTGCTGCTGCTCGACCGTGACTGGCTGCTGGTCAAGACCGACTTCCTGGTGCACGCCGCCCGCGACCCGGACGTGGCGCGCGGCCTGCTGGAACACCGGGCGCGGCTGCGGGGCGCCATCGCCGACCGGCTGGCCCGCGCCCACACCGCACTGCCCGCCGTGCTCGGCGACGCCGAGGGCGCCGCGCACGCCGTGGTCGCCGCCTACGACGGCGTCACCACCCAACTCCTGCTGGACCGGGACGTCGTACGCGCCCGGGCCTGGCTGAAACAACTGCTGACCGCGCTGCTCACCGGATGAAGGAAGGGACGGTCGCCATGGATGCCGACGTCATCGTCGTCGGAGCGGGCCTCGCGGGCCTGGTCGCGGCCCACGAACTGACCAGCAGGGGCCGCAGGGTCGCCCTGGTCGACCAGGAGAACGCCGCCAACCTCGGCGGCCAGGCCTTCTGGTCCTTCGGCGGGCTGTTCCTGGTGGGCTCACCGGAACAGCGGCGCCTGGGCATCAAGGACTCCTTCGACCTCGCCTGGAGCGACTGGCGGGGCAGTGCGGGCTTCGACCGGCTCGACGACGAGGACTCCTGGGCGGTGAAATGGGCGCGCGCCTACGTCGCCTGGGCGGCGGGGGAGAAGCGCTCCTGGCTGACCGGCCACGGCATCACCTTTCTGCCCACCGTCGGCTGGGCCGAGCGCGGCGACCTGCGCGCGGACGGCCACGGCAACACCGTGCCCCGCTTCCACATCGCCTGGGGCACCGGGACCGGCGTCGTCGACCCCTTCGTCCGGTACGCCCGGCAGGCCTCGCGCGACGGACTGCTCACCTTCCACCACCGCCACCGCGTCGACGAACTGGTCGTCGAGGGCGGCACCGCGCGCGGTGTCCGGGGCACCGTGCTCGGCCCCGACGACTCACCGCGCGGGGTCGCCTCCCACCGCGAGGCGATCGGCGCGTTCGAACTCACCGCCCAGGCCGTGATCGTCACCAGCGGCGGCATCGGCGCCGACCACGACATCGTCCGCCGGTACTGGCCCGAGCGGCTGGGCACCCCGCCGCGCCAGATGGTCACCGGGGTCCCGGCCTACGTCGACGGCCGGATGCTGGACATCAGCGCCCGCGCGGGCGCGCGGCTGGTCAACCGGGACCGCATGTGGCACTACACCGAGGGCCTGCGCAACTGGGACCCGGTCTGGCCGGGGCACGGCATCCGCATCCTGCCCGGACCGTCCCCGATGTGGTTCGACGCCCTCGGCCGCCGGCTGCCCGAGCCCTGTCTGCCCGGCTACGACACCCTCGGCACGCTGCGGCACCTGCGCACCACCGAGGACCTCGCCGGGCACGACCACTCCTGGTTCGTCCTCACCCAGAGGATCATCGAGAAGGAGTTCGCGCTGTCGGGCTCCGAGCAGAACCCCGACATCACCGCCAAGGACCGGGGCGCGTTCCTGCGCGAACGCGTGCTGGGCAAGGGCGCCCCCGGGCCGGTGGAGGCGTTCCTGCGCAAGGGCGCGGACTTCGTGACCGCCCCCACCGTGGAACAGCTCGTCGACAGGATGAACGGCCTCACCGACGAGCCCCTGCTCGACGCGGCCGTCGTACGGCGCCAGATCGAGGCCCGTGACCGGCAGCTGGCCCACTCCTTCAGCAAGGACGCCCAGGTGCAGGGAATCCGCAACGCCCGCCGCTACCTCGGCGACCGCCTCAGCCGCGTCGCCACCCCGCACCGCCTCCTCGACCCGGCGGCCGGCCCGCTGATCGGCGTCAAACTGCACATCCTCACCCGCAAGACGCTCGGCGGCATCCAGACCGACCTCGACTCCCGGGCGCTGGGCACCGACGGGCAGCCGGTCGAGGGGCTGTACGCGGCGGGCGAGGTCGCGGGCTTCGGCGGCGGCGGTGTCCACGGCTACAACGCCCTGGAAGGCACCTTCCTCGGCGGCTGCCTCTTCTCGGGCCGGGCGGCGGGCCGGGCGGCGGCGGAACAGACGGGCTGAGAACACCCGGGAGGCAGCGGCCCGTCTCAGTCCCGGAGGAGGCGGGCCAGCACGTGGGCGTGGCTGTGCTCCGGGTCCTTGGACGCGGTCAGCAGCGTCACCGGGCCCTGCTCCGCCAACGCGCGTACCCGTTCCAGGAGTTCGGCGGCCCCGGGCGCGGCCAGCTCCGCCTCGTAGCGGGCGCGGAACTCCTCGTACGGCCGCTCCTCGGCGTGGTACCAGCGGCGCAGCCCGGTCGACGGCGTCAGGCCCTTGGGCCATTCGTCCACCCGCGCCGCGTCCTTCGCCAGACCGCGCGGCCACAACCGGTCGACCAGGACCCGGACACCGTCGTCCGGCTCGGGCGGTTCATGGACACGGCGCACCCGCACGCTCATGATCGACCCCTTCCGGCGCTGTCCCGCGAGCCTACTGCGGCGCACGGGACCGGGCACGGCGAGCGCCGCGCGGCGGCACACCGGGCCCCGGCAGGGTCCCCGATTCCGTCACCGCCGGACGGGTACTCCGTCCGCCTGACGTGCCGAGGAGGGAGGCCGCACATGGACGCACCGGACGAACTGCCGGTCGTCGGCACACTCGCCGAGCTCACCGCCCTGGTCGAGCGGGACCGGGGACTGTACGTCCGCTGGTCCCGCGGCCCGGCGACCGATCTGACGGCGGCGTCCAGCGTCGACGACCTGACGGGCGTGCCCATGCCGGGGCTGTCCGCCAACCCCCTCGACGTCGAGCGGTGGTGGCAGGAGCGGCCGGTGGCGCTGTGGGTGGCCCGCCGGCTGTACGACTACGAGCACCTGCCGCGCGAGAAGGGGCCCGGCATCCGGTGCTGGGTGCTCAGGGGCCGCGAGAACGGGCGCGGGCCCGACAACGAGCCGCTGGTCGTGGACGTGCGTCCGCTGTGCTGGATCGACCCCGCCGTGATCGACGAGGCGCGGGCGGAAGTGGCCCGCCAGAACGGTCCCTGGGGGCCACTGCGCAGGACGGGCGGCTGAGGCGCCGGCTCAGGAGCCCCCGGCCGCCCGCCGCGCACCCGCGCGACGCTTCAGCGCGCGCCGTTCCGTCTCGCTCGTGCCGCCCCACACTCCGATGGACTGCCCCGTGTCCAGTGCCCACTCCAGGCACGGCTCCCGCACGGGGCAGCGCCGGCACACCGCCTTGGCCTGTTCCGTCTGCACCAGGGCCGGCCCGGTGGTGCCGATCGGGAAGAAGAGATCGGGATCCTCGGTCCTGCAGGCAGCAATGTTCCGCCAGTTGTCCATCAGAAAGTCACCTGTGATCGGATTCGATACGCACCGCGTGGGATGCCTGACTTCCTGTCGGGTCACCTCTCGGCAGGCGCTGAAACAGCGGGACCGTACGCGCACCACCGTGCGCGCCTCCCGGGACGGGCCGCGGGCCGTCGTCAGTCCGGCGAACGTCCCCGCGGCCGGCCGGCCGGACCGGCCTCAGCGGCGCAGCGACTCCCGCGCCGTCCGCGCGACCGCGTCGGCCACCTCCGCCAGGGCGGGGGAGTCCAGCCTCCACTGCTGCCAGTACAGGGAGACGTCGGTGGCGCGGTCCGGGGCGAACACCGTGAGGCGGCCGCCGCGGAGCAGGGGGGCCGCCTGGACCTCCGGGACCATGCCCCAGCCCAGGCCGCTCGCGACCGCCTCGACGAAGCCCTCCGAGGTCGGCACGTAGTGACGCCACACGCCCGCCTCGGCGCCCCCGCGCGTGAGCCGCCGTACGAAGCCGTCCTGGAAGTCGTCCCGCCGGTCGAACACCACCACGGGCGCCTCGGGCAGCGACCGGCGCAGCGGTCCCGCGAGATGCCGCGCGGCGAACTCCGGGTTCGCCACCGGGAGATAGCGCATCCGGCCCAGCTGCCGCACCGAGCAGCCCGGCACGGGATCGGGGGAGGAGGTCACCGCCGCCATCACCGTGCCCTCCCGCAGCAGCGCCGCCGTGTGGGCCTCGTCCTCGCGGCGCAGCTCGAAACAGAGCCGTGCCGCCGGCGGCAGCCGGGTCAGCGCGCCGAGGAACCAGGTCGCCAGCGAGTCCGCGTTCACCGCCACCGACACCCGGGTCGGCTCCCCGGCCCCGCTCAGGCCCAGCTCGGCCCGCGCGTCCCGTTCCAGCCGGGCCACCTGGCGGGCCAGCCGCACCAGCACCTCGCCCGACTCGGTCGGCCGCACCGGTTTGGTGCGCAGCAGCAGCACCCGCCCGGTGCGCTGCTCCAGCGCCTTCACCCGCTGGCTCACCGCCGAGGGCGTGACGTGCAGAGCGGCGGCCGCCGCGTCGAACGTCCCCTCGTCCACCACCGCGAGCAGCGTCCGCACCTGGTCCAGCGGAAGATCCGTCATCACAATGGCTAAGGCTACGTAAGAATCCTTAGCTGTACTGCACGGGCGGCCGGGCCGTAGCGTCCTCGGCATGACCAGCGCCCTGACCACCGCCGCCGCCGGATTCGGCACCGGACTCTCCCTCATCGTCGCCATCGGCGCCCAGAACGCCTTCGTGCTCCGCCAGGGCGTCCGCCGGGACGCCGTCCTCGCCGTCGTCGGCATCTGCGCCCTGTCCGACGCGGCCCTCATCGCGCTGGGCGTCGGCGGTGTCGGCGCGGTGGTCGTGGCGTGGCCGGGCGCGCTGACGGCGGTCGGCTGGATCGGCGGCGCCTTCCTGCTCGGCTACGGGGCCCTGGCCGCCCGCCGCGTGTTCCGGCCGGCCGGCGCCGGCCTGGTGACGGAGGGCGAGGCGGCCGGCTCCCGCCGCCGGGCCGTGCTCACCTGCCTGGCGATGACCTGGCTCAACCCGCACGTCTACCTCGACACGGTGTTCCTGCTGGGCTCGGTCGCCGCCGACCACGGCCCGCTGCGCTGGACCTTCGGCCTCGGCGCGATCCTGGCCAGCCTCTGCTGGTTCGCGGCGCTGGGCTTCGGCGCCCGGCTGCTGAGCCGCTTCCTGGCCCGCCCCGCCGCCTGGCGCGTACTGGACGGGCTGGTCGCCGCCACCATGGTCGTCCTCGGCCTCACGCTGATCGCCGGTGGCTGACGCGCGCCACCCGGTGCGCGCCGGTCTACAGCGCCCCGCCGCGCCGGTGCATCGTGTACTGCTCCATCAGCTTGCCGCGTGTCATCTCCAGCCGGTGGGCGAGGACCTCGGCGACGGTGCGCACCAGGGTCAGCCCGAGCTGCGGATCCTCCTGGCAGAGCCGGAGCACGGCCGCCGCGTCGAACTCGTAGGCGCGCACCGGGCTGAACGCCACGGCGCCGAAGTCCCACTGGTGCGGCGGGAACAGCCAGGACCAGCCCAGCAGATCGCCCGCGCCGAGGCCGGCGACCGTCACCCGGTGCAGGGCGTTCACCCGCTGGTCCAGCGAGACCGCGCCGGAGCGGATCACCCAGAAGCGGTCGGCGGTGCCGCCCGCCTCGAAGATCCGGGCGTCCTCGGGGAAGGACACCTCCCGGGCCAGGGTCATCAGCCGCTCGCGCTGCGCAGGGGGGAGGGCCGTCAGCAGTTTGATCGCTTTGGTCATGGGGCGGGGCTCCTCGCCGGGCCTTCGGTTCCGGGGCTTTCCCTACGTTCATTTCAGCCGCTGCCGCCGTCCTGGGCACCTCGGCGGAGCGGACGTTCCCAGGACATGAAGAAGCCCTGGCTGGACGGGGGAAGCCAGCCAGGGCCGTAAGCGGTGGTGTCCGGAGGACGAACGTCGACTCCGCCACCACGTATGAGTGAACGATAAAGCACTCGGCTGGGGTTCCGGTAACCGGGACCGGGCGGGCGTGACTCGTTTCACCATGCGGTCAGGAGGCGCTCCCGTCGACGACCCGGACCGTCTCCAGAGCGGGGTCCGACGGGTCGGGCAGGTGCATGCCCGCCTCCAGCCCCGTGCGCAGATACCGGAGCACGGGCTCGGTGAGCCGTTCACCCGGCAGGACGGCCGGGATGCCGGGCGGATACGGCGTGATCATCTCCGCCGCGATCCGTCCCGCGGCCCGGGACACCGGCACGTCCTCGGCCGGGCCGAAGAACGCGTCCCGCGGCAGCACCGCCTGCTCCATCCGCAGCTCGCCCGGCGAGGGCACCTCCACCCGCGGCCCCCGGGGCAGGTTCCGCGCCGCCCGCCCCAGCTCCCGCAGCGCCGACAGCAGCTCGCCGGTGGTCTCCCGGTCGTCGCCATGGGTGATCTGCGCGCCGATGCGCCGGTGATCGACCAGGTGCGCGTCGATGTTCCGGTGCTCGCGCAGCCAGTCCGACGCCCGGTACCCCGTGATGCCGAGTCCGCCGATGTCGATGACGACGGGCAGCGGGTCGAAGTCGTCCGCCAGCTCCGGGCCGCAGAAGTCGTCCCGGTCGTTGACGTGCATGCCGTCGATCTCCTCGATCGCGGCCCTGACCTCCGCGGCGAGCGCCAGCGCCGACCCCATCAGCTCCTTGCCGTGCAGGGCCATCTGCCGCCGCCAGCCGTCCAGGCCCGCGAAGATCAGCACCGACGGGCTGGTGGTCCCCAGCAGGTCCGCGCGCATGCCCAGCAGCGCCGGCGGCACCAGGTCGCCCCGCAGGTGGAAGACGGAGCCCTGCTCCAGGCCGCTGCCCATCTTGTGGATGCTGGTCACGCAGATGTCGGCGCCCGCGTCCATCGCCCAGGACGGCAGATCGGGGTGGAACGGCAGATGGGCGCCCCACGCCTCGTCCACGATCAGCGGACGCGAGCGCCGGTGGCACACCTCGGCGACCGCCCGCAGATCCGCGCACGCCCCGTACGGCGTCGGACTGGTCACCAGCGCCCCCCGGGCGTCCGGATGGGCGTCGAAGGCCCGGTCGAAGTCGTCGGCCGAAGGCGGATGCGCGATGCCGCGCCCGGCGTCCCACCGCGGCTCCACCCACACCGGTTCGATCCCGGACAGGATCAGGCCCGACACCACCGACTTGTGGGCGTCCCGTCCGATCAGCAGCTTCTCGTGCGGCCCCGCCACCGACAGCATCGCGGCCTTGACCGACAGGGAGCTGCCGCAGGTGCTGAAGAAGGTGTGGTCGGCGTGGACCGCGTCCGCCATCAGTTCCTGGGCCCGCTGGAGCACCCGGCCCCGGGTGAGCCGGTCGTCCAGGCCCCCCGACGCCAGTACGTCGCCCAGGAACACCGAGTCCCCGAGCACCTCGCGCACCGCCGGGTCCGCCCCGCGGGCCTGTTTGTGCCCCGGCGGCGTGAAGCCCAGTCGTCCGTTGCGGTGGTAGTCCTCCAGCGCTTCCAGCACCGGTGCTTGGGTGTGATCGACCGTCATGCGGCCCGGGTGCCCGGCACCCGCCCCCGTCAATCCGCGCGGCCCGCACCGCCGGCCCGGTCAGCCCCGCGCCGCGTGCTTCCCCGGCGTCAGGATCTCGTCCAGCACCCGCAGCACCACCCCGTAGGCCACCCGGCGCACCTCGGCGTCACGCGCCGCACCGGGATCACCCGGATCACCGGGGTCCGTACGCCCGAGCTCCTCGCCCCGGGCCCGCCACGCCCGCTCCTCCTGCGCCGCGCAGGCCCGCGCCCGCTGGATGCGCCGCATCAGTTCGTCCGAATCCACCACATCCGTCATGCCGTCCGCGTACCCCCGGTGCGCCGTTCGCATGACAGGTGTTCAGAAGACGGCCGAGAGGTTTGCCTGAACCGGGACAGGTGAGCCGAAAAGGGAGGTCCGAGGCATTCTCCTTCCGCCGTTGTCATCGAAAAGGGAGCCGCAGGATGTGTGAGGAGTACACGACCCGATCCGACATCGAACCGCCGGGCGCCCGCCCGGCCGGGGCATCGTGCCCGTGCCGCCCGGCCGAGGTGCGCGAGGCCGTGGCGCGGGCGGTGTCCGAACGCTGCCGGGCCCTGCACCGGCCCTGCGACACCGACGCCCTGGAGGACGCCCTGCTGGTCGCCTCCGAACTCACCACCAACGCCATCCTGCACGGCGGCGGCGTCACCGACTTCCAGGTCGACGTCAGCGGCCCCGGGGTGCGTCTGTCGGTGAGCGACCGCAGCGACGACCTGCCCGTCGCCCTGCCGCCGACCGACCGGCAGGGACGCCGCCGCCCGGGCGGTCACGGCTGGCCCATCGTGTGCCGGCTGTCCCGCGACATCCGGGTGTCCGATCTGCCCGCCGGCGGCAAGTGCATCACCGCCGTGGTCCCGCTGGTCTGACCCCGGCGAGGGCTCCCGGCAGATTCCGCGAAGAAGCGGAGTTTGTTCCACCGGGGGTGGGGCAATCGGAGTTTCGTGCTTCGGACCGGAGGCGCGCCAGCGGGAGTGGTACGGCCGCTGAGGACCCTCCGGGTGTCCCGGCGGCGACCGCCCCGCGGTAGATACCGAAAACCACCGTTCGGGAGCGAAACCGTATGCTCATTGACACGCCCACCTCTCGTCCCGACTCCTCCGACACGACCGCCGCCCCGCACCGCAGGCGGCACGACGACGCCCCCGACACCGTGGCCCTCTTCACCCGGCTGGCGTCCCTGGACGACGGCCCCGAGCGGGACGCGGTCCGCGACGAGCTCGTCACCGCGTGGCTGCCCATGGCCCACCGCATCGCCGGACGGTTCCGCGACCGCGGGGAGTCCGTCGAGGACCTGCGCCAGGTGGCCGCCCTGGGGCTGGTGAAGGCCATCGACCGGTTCGACCCGAGCCGGGGAGCCTTCGAGAGCTACGCCGTGCCCACCATCACCGGTGAGGTCAAGCGGCACTTCCGCGACCGGATGTGGGCCCTGCGGGTGCCCCGCCGGGTGCAGGAACTGCGCAACAAGGTGCGGGTGGCCCGGCGCGAACTCACTCAGAACCCCGGCAGCCCCGAGCCGTCCGTGGCGGACATCGCCGCCCACACCGGGCTGACCGAGGAGGAGGTCGGCGCCGGGATGGAGGCCCTGGAGAGCTTCAGCACCCTCTCGCTCGACGCCGAGCTGTCGTCCGACGACGACGGCTACAGCCTCGCCGACACTCTCGGCGCCTCGGACACCTCCTACGACGTGGTGGTGGACCGGGAGTCCGCCAAGGAGGGACTGCGCAGGCTGCCGGAGCGCGAGCGCGCCATTCTCTACATGCGTTTCTTCGAGGACATGACCCAGAGCCGCATCGCCGACCGGCTGGGAATCTCCCAGATGCACGTCTCCCGCCTCATCAGCCGCAGCTGCGCCCGGGTGCGCGACGAGGCGATGGGACAGCGGGCGGGCCGGCGCGGCACCGGCGGACACTCGGCGACGGCGTGAACGACGCCCGCCCGGAACAGGAAGCGAGACACATGCTGAAGCCCCACCCCACCGTGCTGCGCCGGCTCGTCGACGAGTACGAGGCCCTGGCGGCGGCCGGAACCGGGACCGCCGGCAAACCGGCCGCCCGGGACGCGCGCATCCGCGACCTGGCGTACACCCTGTGCGTGTCGACCGGCACCCGGGACGTACGGCACGCCCTGGCCACCGCGCACCGCTGGCTGGCGGGCTCCGAGACCGCGACGGTACCCGCCCCGCCCGCCGGGCCGGACGCGGTCCTGCCGGTAACCGGGACCGACCGGTGGGACACCACCGCGAGCGCGCCCGCCCCCGCGTAGGGGCGACCCGCCCGGACCCCGGACCTTCCCGCACCTTCCCCCACCGCGCCGCGTGTGCGGGGGCGAAGCCGGGGCATCCGGAGCCCGGGAGGTTGATGTGAACTCACGTGCGATGACATGGAGGGGGCGGGCCGGCGCCCGACGGGCGGCCAACGGCTCGATGGCGGAGGGGGCCGCACGGGCGGGACTCACCGCCCGGGGCGTGATCTACCTGCTGGTCGGGGTGCTCGCCCTGCGGATCGCGTTCGGTGACGGACAACGGCAGGCGGACCGCGGCGGCGCCCTCGCGGAACTCGCCGACAAACCGTTCGGCGCGGTCCTGCTCTGGGCGCTGGGCCTGGGACTGGTCGGCATGGCCCTGTGGCGGCTGTCCGAGGCGGTGTTCGGCGCGGCCGGGAAGGACGGGCGCGGCGCGCGCAAGCGCCTGGCGTCGGCGGCGCGGTGCGGCTTCTACGCGTTCGTCGCCTGGTCGGTCCTGGCCTTCGCGGTGAACCGGAACAACGGGAGCGGGTCGAGCGACCGGCAGTCCCGGGACCTCACCGCCCGGGCCCTGGAGATACCCGCCGGACAGTGGCTGGTGGGCCTGGCCGGAGCCGCCGTCGTCGTCGTGGGCGGATGGATCGGCGTACGGGCGGCGATGCGCAAGTACCACGACAAGCTCAAGCTCGGCGAGCTCACCCCGCGCACCCGCAGGCTGGTCGACGTGACCGGCGTGGGCGGCGGGGTGGCCCGCGGCCTGGTGTTCGCCGCGGCCGGTGTCTTCGCCGTGCGCGCCGCGGTCGACTACGAGCCGGGCAGGGCCAAGGGCCTGGACGACACCCTCCGCAGCTTTGCCGGCACCCCGCTGGGCCCGTGGCTGCTGGTGTGCGTCTCCGTGGGACTGGTGCTGTTCGGGGTGTTCTCCTTCGCCCTGGCCCGCTGGCGCCGGGTGTGATCGTCGTACGGCGTCCGTGTGGCCGGCCGGGGAGGGGGCACCCGCAGGAGATGAGCGAATCCGAGCTTCCCCCGGAAGGCCGGCCCGTGGACGTCTACCTCGACCTCCTGCGCGTCCGGATGGACACCGAGGACTACCGGCTTCTGCTCCGTGTGGTGGAGCCGGTGCTGCGGGCGATCGACGAACACCGTGTGCAGGGTCTCGACCTCGCGCTGGACGGCGGGGACGAGGAACTGCCGCAGGAGGTCCGCGACGAGGCCGCCCTCGTCATCGCCACCGCCGTCACCGGCCGCCTGGACAACGAGGTGGTCGAGCTGGAGGTCGACGACAGCGGACCGGTCAGGGTGGTCACCGACGCGGCGACCGCCGCCGATCCGTCCCGTCTGGACGAGATCGCCGACTTCATCAGGGACCGGCACCGGCAGAACGAGGAACTGCGTGGCATCGCGAAGGCCAGCGGCCTGCCGACCGACTTCTGACCCCGGCACGCACGAGCCCGACGGGACCCCAGGGGTCCCGGAGCCCATGAGCGGGGCCGCACCCTCCGACACGGGGGAGGGTGCGGCCCCGCTCAGTGCTCCGGGGACTCGACCGGTACGCCGAGCGGGCGGGCGAGGCCCACCACGGCCTCGTCCAGACGCTCCAGGTGGCGCAGCACCCGGTCGGTGATGCGCCCGTAGCGGGCCGTGCCGCCGTCGCCCAGGAGCGAGGCGATGCTCGGCCCCGTCTCGACCGGCACGGCGCGGTCCTCGTCCGCGACACGGGCCGCGATGGTCCCGATGTTGCGCACCGTGCGCCCCGCCGCCCCGCGCAGCCGGGGATCCGCCGCGATCGAGGGATGCGTCGGCAGCAGCTCGGCCGTCGCCGCCAGCGAGCGCGCGTGGTACGCGCAGGTCTCCAGCAGCGCCACCACGTACCGGGCGGTGGTGCGCCGGGCCCGCAACGGGGTGACCGGATGGGTCAGCGGCTGGGTGGCGGCACGCAGATCGCCCAGCGCCTGGTCCAGCTCCCGCGCCCGGTCCAACAGGTCGTCGGCGGCGCCGCCGCTGAGCTGTCCGACGGCCGCGTCGGTGACCTCGGCGAGCCGCTCCAGCACGGTGACCAGCAGTTCGTTGGTGCGCCGGTCGGTGTTCACCGGCAGCACCAGCGCCGCCGCGACCACCCCGCAGGCCGCGCCCAGCGCCGTCTCCTCCACCCGCAGCACCAGCACCTCCCAGCTGTAGGTGTGCAGCAGCGTGTAGAGCAGGCCGAGCATCGCGGTCACGAAGAACGACATCAGCGTGTAGGACAGCGGCGCCGTGTAGAACATGGCGAAGATCAGCACCAGCACCAGCACGAACGCCGTCAGGGTGTGCCCGCCCACCAGACCGGCCAGCACGATGCCGGCGACGACCCCGAACACCGTGCCGAGCAGCCGCCGGTAGCCCTTGACCAGGATCTCGCCGGTGGACGCCGTGTTGATGAACACGATCCAGCAGGTCAGCACCGCCCAGTACCAGCGGTCCGCGGACAGCAGCTCACCGCCGACGATGGCCAGCGTCGACCCCACCGCGACCTGAACGGCCGCCCGCGTCGTGGGCCGCCGCAGCCCCCTCGGCTCCTCCGGGCCGTCCTCCTCGCCCGCGTCGATGGCGGCGTCCTCGGCATCCAGCTCCTCCCGGGAACGCGTCGTCGCCGGACTGTCGTCCGACTCGTCCTGCGGACCGTCCAGGGCGACGCGCAGCCCCATCACGGCACGGGCGGCCTCACCGACGGCCCGGAACACGTCCCGCACCGCCGGCGAGGCGGGCGGCAGATTCTCCTCGTCCCGGTAGCCGAGCAGCCGGTTGCGCATCTGGGCCACGGCCGTCCCCGCCACCCCGGTCCGCAGCACCAGCGCGCGCAGGGCGAGCAGATCCCGGCGCAGTACGGCGGTGGCCTCCCGCGGGCCGGGCAGCCGGCCGATCCGCGGGGCGGGCGCCCCGGGCAGGTGCAGGGTGAGGGTGTCGGCCCGTTCGGCGCTGCGCGCGGAGAGCAGCAGCAGACCGAGCCGCTCGGCGGCGATCTCGGCGTCCGCGACCCGGCGCTGCACCAGCCGCGCCGTCGATTGGTCCGGCGTGCCCTCCTCCAGCCGGGTCTGGATCATCAGGGCCGTCTCGTGCAGCCGGGCGTTGCCCTCCCGCACGTCCTCCAGCGCCTTGTCGACCTCGTCCGGCCCGGCGTCGAGCAGCGCCAGCTGGGCGGAGACGAGCTGGGCCAGCCGGGCCCGGAACGCCTGGCGAAGCCGCTCCAGCACACCCGCCGGCGTCACCGGGACAACGGCGAACCGCACCAGGGCGCTGCCGGCGAACGCGACGGCCAGGGCGGCCCACAGGCCCGGCAGGTCCGCGGCGGAGGCACCGACGAACAGGGCCAGGAAGTAGACCTGGAAGCCGATCAGGCCGAGCGCGGTCCCGCGGTCACCGAACCGGCGGCCGTAGACCGCGCAGAAGATGAGCACGACGAAGAAGACGTCCCCGGCGACCAGCCGCTCGCTGAGCACCGCGCCCAGCGACACCGACACCAGCGCCACCGGCAGGCCGAGGGCCAGCGTGACCGCCTGGGCGGCGCGCTGCCGCTCCCGGATGGCGAAGGTGGCGACCATCGCCGCCATCGCGCCCGCGACCAGATGGGTGACATCGGAGCCCAGGGAGGCGAGGACGGCCAGCGTCAGCGCGATGGCCCCCACCGTCCGCAGCCCGGCCGTCAGCCGCAGCAGCCCGGGATCGGACGCCGCAAGGCGGTCCCGCAGCCGTGCCCGCACCGAGCGTCCCGCCGCTTTCACCCCGCCGCACTCTCTCCCGTCGCACGCGTTGACCCGGACCCCAGCATCGCACGCCCCCTCCCGCCCGGGCCCGGCCGGTCCGCACGGGGCGTCCCGGCCGGGCCCGGCAGGTCACCGCGCGGCCCGGCCCGCCTCCGCGACGTGCGTCCGTACCTGCTCCGGCGTCAGATACACGTCACTGAAGTCGAAGTCCCGCAGGTTGCCCGGCTTGTGCGCCTGGAACCCGGTCCGCACGAAGTCGTCGCCGGCGACCGCGTTCAGCAGCCAGTTGGTCATCACCCGCGTCTTGGCGACGCCGGTGCGCAGCGCCGACCAGTGGTAGCCGCGGGCCACCGCCTGCGCGGGCAGACCGTGCAGTTCCACACCGAGCGGCTTGGACACCGCGTCGGTGCCGCCGAGGTCCACCACCAGACCGAGGTCCTGGTGGACGTACGGCCGCATCGGCAGGCCGCGCAGCGTCGCGATGACGTTCTCGGCGACGTGCCGGCCCTGCCGCAGCGCGTGCTGCGCGGTCGGCGGGCACACCGCGCCGTCGCCCTTCGCCTCGTCCGGCACCGCCGCCGCGTCACCGAGCGCGAACACCCCGTCGTGGCCCGGCAGGCACATGTTCGCGGTGACCGCCAGCCGTCCCCGTACGGTCTCCGCGCCGAGCGTGGCGATGAGCGGACTGGCGACGACGCCCGCGGTCCAGATCAGGGTGCGGGTGGGCACCACCCTCCCGTCGGTGAAGGTGACCTCCTCGGGCCCCGCCTTGGCGATGGAGACGCCCAGCGAGATCTCGATGCCGCGCCGGGTCAGGATCTCCTGCGCGCTGCGCCCGAGCCGCTCGCCCAGCTCGGGCATGAGCTTCGGCGCGATGTCGATCAGATGCCACTTGATCAGGCCCGGGTCCAGCCGCGGATACCGCTTGACGGCGGCGTGCGTCAGCCGCTGGAGACAGGCCGCGGTCTCGGTGCCCGCGTAACCGCCGCCCACCACCACGAACTGCAGCCGCGACGCCCGCTCCGCCGGGTCGTGGCTCGCGTCGGCCAGGTCGAGCTGCGAGATGACGTGGTCCCGCAGATAGGCGGCCTCGGCCAGTGACTTCATCCCGAAGGCGTGGTCCGTCAGCCCCGGGATGTCGAAGGTGCGGGTGACACTGCCGGGGGCCAGCACGATGTAGTCGTACGGCTCGTTGACGGTCTCGCCGTTGACGGTGCGTACGACGCAGATCTTGGACCGCAGGTCCACGCCGATGGCCCCGCCCGGGATGATCCGGGTCCGGTACTTCTCGCTGCGCCGCAGGGAGAGCGCGACCGACTGCGGGGTCAGCACCCCGGAGGCCACCTGGGGCAGCAGCGGCAGATAGAGCTGGTAGGAGAACGGCGTCACCAGCGTGAGGTCGGCCTCGTTCGGGGCGAGTCTGCGCTCCAGCCGCCGCACGCACTCCACACCGGCGAAACCTGCGCCCACCACCAGGATCCTTGGTCGTGTCACGGTGTCCATCCCTTCCTGCGGCTCCAGGCGGTCCGCCTCGAACATCGACGCCTGACGCGTGCCCATGTTCAGCTCCACGATGCCCGCACCGGCGCGGGAACGCACCGGGAAGCCGCGGCGCGCGGCGCGCGGGGCCGGTCAGGCGTGCAGGTGGGACAGCAGCAGGCAGACGTCGTCATCGCGTTCGGAGTCGCTCAGCAGCGGATGGAGGATCCGGTCCGCCGCGTCCTCCAGATCCGCGCCCAGCTCCGCCGAACCGAACGACCCCAGGGCCGCAGCGAGCCGCTCGATGCCGGGGTCGATCCCCTGGGCCCGCCGCTCGACCAGCCCGTCCGTGTAGAGCGCGAGCGTCGACCCGGGCGTCAGCCGCTCGGTGTGGTCGGCAATCTCCTGGTGCAGCGGGATGCCGAGCATCGCGCCCGGCTTGGCGTCCAGGACGCGCACCCGCCCGTCGGGCAGCCGCAGCACCGGCGGCGGATGCCCCGCCGCGGCCCACGTCAGCGTGTGCTCGTCCGGATGGAACCGGGCGATGACGGCGGTGGCGAACAGGTCCGGCTGGAGATGGTGCAGGAACTCGTGCAGCCGGGTCAGCAGCCGTCCGGGGCCGCCGCCGTCGACGGCGTAGGCGCGCAGCGCGGTGCGCAGCTGGCTCATCATCATCGCGGCGTGCAGCCCGTGCCCCGTCACGTCGCCGACCACGGTGATCAGGCTGCCGTCCCGCTGCCGGAACGCGTCGTACCAGTCGCCGCCGATGTTCAGCCCGTGCGTGGCCGGCAGATAGCGCGCGGCCAGACTCAGGCCCGGCCGCGTCGGCAGGTCCGTGAGCAGGGCGCGTTGCAGCGTCTCGGCGATGTCCCGGTTGTGCTCGAACCGGCGGGCGTTGTCCAGGGCGATACCGGCCCGCCGGGCCAGCTCGACCAGCATGACCGCGTCGTCCGGGTCCCACCGCTCGCCCGGCGGCGACAGCGTCAGCACCCCCAGCGGCGCACGGCGGGTCACCAGCGGGACGCAGAGCAGCGGCCGGTGCGGGTCCAGGGCGGACGGCGGCCGGTCGTCGACGCCCGGCAGGCCGCCGGGGTGGTCGGCGGCGTACTGCGGCCGGCCGGTGCGGGCCGCGCGGACCGCCGCGGCCGGGTGGGTCGTGGGCGGGTGCCGGTCGCCGTCCTGGTCGAACAGCCACACGTCGACACCGCGGGCGTACCGCGGCACCAGCAGCTCCGGCAGCCGGCGCGCGATCTCGTCGTGGTTCAGCGAGGCGTTCAGCGCGGCGCTCGCGTCCGCGAGGAACGTCAGCCTGCGGCGCGCGTTCTCCGCCTCCTTGCGGGCCCGGCGCTCGGCGGCGAACGCCTCCCGCTGCGCACGGCCCGCCGCGTCCAGCTCCGCGTGCAGGGCCAGCACGCCCTGGTTGGTCTGGTGCAGCTCCTCCCGGTGGAAGGCGACCAGCTCCTGCTGCTCGGCCAGCTTGTCCAGCACCACGGCCGTGTCCTCGTCGGCGCCCAGCAGCGCCTCGGACAGCCCGGCCGGATCCTCCGGCACCGTGGCGGGGGCGGCCTTCCGGTCCGGCTCGGGGCACGGGACGGTCACCGTCCACGGGGTGCCGTCGGCGGCGCCCGCCCCGGGGGAGGGCGTCAGCACGGCGTGCAGCGCCGTGTCCCCGCCGGACGGACCGGGCCCGTCCAGGGTGAGCACCCAGGTGCCGCCCTTGGTGAGGCACTGCCGCAGCCGGCCGCTGAGCGCCGTGGCCAGCCGGGCGCGTTCGACCGTGGGCACCCCGTACTCGGCGGCCAGCCGCGCGACGGCGATCCGGGCGCGCGCCGCGTCCGTCACCGTCCGGATTCGCCAGGTGCGCGTCATCGGCGGTCCGGGGGGACGGGGGCCAGCACGACCACGGCGGTGTCGTCCCGCACCGGGCGCGCGGGACTGCCCGCGTCCCGGACGGTCACGGCCGCCGTCACGGCCGGGTCGGCCGGGGGCAGTCCCGTGTCGGCCGGCGGCGTCCAGCGGCCGGGCAGACCGTCGGTGTGCAGGATCAGCAGGCTCTCCGCCGACCAGGCGACCTCGTCCTCCCGCACGGTGTGCGGCCGGTGCACCCCGACGATGCCGGGCCGGGACAGCAGCGACCGCCAACGGCCGTCCTCCCGCAGCCGGGCGGTCACATTGCCGATGCCCGCGAAACGCAGCCGGCCGGCCCAGGTGTCGAGCTGGGCCACGGCCACGGCCGCGCCCCGGGTGCCCGACAGCGCCGAGTGGAGCCGGCGCAGCGCCTCGGCGGGCGGCAGGTGGCCCGCGTGGCGCAGCGCCTCGACGGCGGCGGTCGAGGCGCGGGCCGCCTCGCTCCCGTGGCCCAGACCGTCGGCCAGCATCAGCGTCAGCCGGTCACCGGACCTGACCCACGCCCAGGCGTCCCCCGAGAAGTCCGCACCGGCGAACGGCACGTTGACGCCGCCGGCCCGCACCTCGGACGCCGTCGACGGGCCGCCGTCCCCCTCACCGCTGGGCCCGTGGACCGCCGGGTCGGAAGCGGGGCCGACGCGGGCCACCGCCACGGTGCCCCGGCCGGGCACACTGTGCACGTCGAAGTCGTCGGCGAGACGCCGGCACGTGCCGAGGCCCGCGCCGAGCGAGCCCGTCGTGGAGAACCCGTCCCGCAGCGCACCGACCACGTCGGTGAGCCCCGGCCCGTGGTCGAGCGCGGTGATCTGCACGGCCCGCTCCGGCCGCCCCTCCCGGGCCGAGGGCGGGTCGACCACGTCGACCAGCACCTCACCGGCCTGGGCGTACTTGAGGAGGTTGGTGGCGAGCTCGGTCGCCACCAGGGACACGGCGGCGGTGCGGCGCTCGTCCAGCCCGGCCAGCGCCGCGGCGTCCTCCGCCGCGACCCGGACGTCACGCACCCGGGTCGAGTCCTGCACCGGCACCTCCCACACCCGGGGCATCAGACGCCCCCGCGCGGGCGCGGCGGCCGGCACGTCCACGACGTCACCCGCACCGTGGTCCCGGCCCCCGGCGCGCTCTCGACCGCGAAGTCGTGCACCAGGCGCCGCGCCCCGGGCAGCCCCATCCCCAGCCCGTCCCCCGAGGTGTAGCCGTCGCTGAGCGCACGGTCGAGGTCGGGGATGCCGGGTCCCGAGTCGCTGAAGGTCAGCCGCAGACCGTCGACGCCGTCGGCGGTGGTGACGTGTGTGGCCTCCATCAGACCACCGCCGCCGTGCACCAGGGTGTTGCGGGCCAGCTCGCTGGCCGCGGTCACCAGCTTCGTCTGGTCCACCAGGCCGAAACCGAGCTGGGCGGCGGCCTGCCGCACGTGCTGACGCACCCACGCGAGGTCCATGTCCGACCGGATGGGCAGGCGGGCCTCGACGCCCGCGCCGGTGTGCATCACTGCCTCTCCTCGTGCATGCCGCCGGAACGGGACGACACGACGGGCTGTGCGAGCAGCTCCAGCGCCGCCTCGGTGGTCAGCGCCGTACGCAGACCCGGCAGCGTCAGACCCAGCTCCACCAGGGTGATCGCGACCGCCGGGCGCATGCCGGCCACCACGGTCCGCGCGGCCAGCAGTTCGGTCTGCGCCGCGGTCTCGGCCAGCACCCGCCCGAGGAAGGAGTCGACGATCTCCACTGCGGAGATGTCGATGACCACCCCCGCGACCCCGCTGCGGGCGATGGTTTCCGACAGGTCCTGCTGGAGCTGGTGCGCCGTGCTGTCGTGCAGGTCCCCCTGGAGGGTGACGAGCAGCACGTCGCCGAGCTTGAGCACCGGCACATGTCCCGCGACCGGGCGGGAGAACCCCTCGTTCACCGGCGGCCCGCACCCTCGGGCGCCGCGTTCACGATGTTCGCCCCCAGCTCGTGCAGGCAGTACCCGAGGGCGTCGGCCAGGCTCGCGCGGGTCTTCACCGTGCCGAGGTCCAGGCCCAGGTGCACGATGGTCTGCGCGATCGCCGGACGGATACCGGACACCACGCACTCCGCGCCCATCAGCCGGGCCGCGGCGACCGTCTTCATCAGGTGCTGCGCCACCAGCGAGTCGACGGTCGGCACACCGGTGATGTCGAGGATCGCGAACCGGGCGTGCTGGTCGACCACCGCGTTCAGCAGCGTCTCCATCACGACCTGGCTGCGGGCGCTGTCCAGCGTCCCGATCAGCGGGACCGCCACGATGCCGTCCCACAGCTTGATGACCGGCGTCGCCACCTCCAGCAGTTGCAGCCGCTGCCGGTCGATGAGGGCCTGCCCCTCGCTCAGCGCCGTCTGCATGGCCACCAGACGCAGCGTCCCCAGCAGCACGCTGAGCGCCGTCGAGCACTCCCGCTGCCGCTCGGGCGGCTCCTGCTCCAGATCGGCGACCAGCAGGTTCTCCACCGGGGGCAGCAGCGCGGCCAGCTCGCTCGACACCTGGGTGGTGGACAGGCCCGCGCGGGAGCGGGCCGCCCCCATCCGCGCCAGCTGCTCGCGCACCCCGGTGAATCCCGCGGCGTCCGGGTCCTCGACCCGCTCCGCGTCGGCCACCTGGGCCAGCGCGTCGACGACCACCTTGCCCGCCTCCACCGCCTCGTCCCGCGAGACCGTGAACACCGTACGGAACAGCGGCTCGTCCGCCCACCGCTGGGCGATCTGCTCGCGCCGGCGCCGCAGGAAGTCCCTGACCGCGTGCGCGGGCGTGGCGAGTGATCCGGCCGCTTCGTGCTCCGGCACCTTCTGTTCTCCTGTCGTCGTTGCGTCGCACCGGGTCCGCCCCGGGCTCGGGAGTGCGCGTCGTGTTCAGGAGCCGGGCTCCGCCGGGGTGTCCGGCAGCCCGTCGACGCGCTCCAGCGCCTCGTCGACGCTCTCCGAGACGGGGACGGTGATGCTCACGCCCGTCAGGTCCAGGATGCGGCGCACCGCGGGGGTGGGGGAGATGATGTGCACGCTCCCCGGCAGCTCCCGCGCCTCCTGGTAGACCCGCAGGATGATGTTCATCCCGGACGAGTCCATGAAGGGGACCGCCGACAGGTCGAGCAGGAAGTGCCGGCGGCCGTGATGGAGCTGGTTGGCCAGGTGGTGCTGGAACTCGGTCGCCGTGTCGACGTCCAAGTACCCCTCCACCGTGAGCAGGGCCACGTCCTCACGGGGCAGCGTCACTTCGACGGACAACGGGTCCTGGGCTATGGGCACGGTACCTCCAACAAGGTGATCAAGCTTTTCGTCGCGCAGCCGCGCGTACCCCCGAATCGCCCGGTCATGCCTCGGCCCCGCCCAGGCCCCGCCATTCCTCCTCAGCCGACCCTGATGCCCACGATGCAGGTGTCGTCGTCCGTGTCCGACCTGCTGTACGTCAACAGCCGGTCCAGCCGCTGGTCGAGTGTGCCCGGGACGGTGGCGGCGGTGGTGAGCAGATGGGTCAGGGACTCCTCCACCGAGCGGTCCCGGCGCTCGATCAGACCGTCCGTGTACATCAGCAGGTTGTCCTCGGCCGCCAGCCGCACCTCCGCCTCCTCGTACGACGCCTCCGGTACGGCACCGAGCAGCAGCCCGCTCACCAGCGGCAGCGGAGCGGCCTCGGAGCCCCGCACCAGCACCGGCGGCAGATGACCCGCCCGCGCCCACCGCAGCGTGCGCGAGGCGGGGTCGTACACGCCGCAGACCGCGGTGGCGGTGACGCCGCCCGTCAGGTGGTGCGCCACGATGTTCAGCCACGACAGCAGCTGTCCGGGGCCCGCCCCGGTGACGGCGAGACCGCGCAGCGCGTTGCGCAGGACCACCATGCTGGTCGCCGCCTCTATGCCGTGGCCCGCGACGTCGCCCACGCACAGCAGCACCAGCCCGGAGGGCAGCACCACCGCGTCGTACCAGTCGCCGCCCACCAGCTGCTCGGCCTCCGCCGGCCGGTAGCGGACGGCCACGTCGAGGTCGGGCACCTGCAGCGGCGCCTGGGCGGGCGGCATGATGGCGCGCTGCAGTTGCAGCGTCAGCCGGTCGCGTTCGCTGGCGTGCTGCTCGGTGTGGGCGAGCTGGTCGCGGGTGGCCGCCAGCGCCACCTCCGTCCAGTGCTGGGCCGAGATGTCCTGGTAGGCGCCCCGGGTGGTGAGCAGCCGGCCGTCGGTGTCCAGGACCGGTTCGGCGACCACCCGGATGTGCCGGGTCACCCCGTCCGGCCGCTGGAGCCGGAACGCGGCCGACGCCGGACGCCGGTGGTGCAGCAGCGTCCGCAGGAAGCGGCCGATGGTGACCGCGTCGTCGGGATGGGCGTGCGCGGTCAGCTCCTCCAACGGCACCGGGGGGCTCGTGGGCGGGCGGCCGTACAGGTCGTACAGCTGTCCGTTCCAGGTGATCTCCCCGGTCAGCAGGTTCTCCTCGAAACCGCCGATCCGGCCGAGCCGCTGGGCGTGCTGGAGCAGGCTCGCCAGGCGGGCCGTCTCGTCCTCGATGCGCCAGATGAACAGGATGCCCGCGCCGTGCCGGCTGACGCTGATGTCCGCCACCGACGCCAGCGGCACCTGGTCGACGAGGGCGGTCAGGTTCATGCGCCGGGCCCGGAACGGCTCACCCGTGGCGTACACCCGCTCGATCCGCTGGAACAGCTCGCTGTTCCCGGCGGCCATCGGGTACGCCTCCAGCAGCAGCGCTCCGCTGACCATGCCGCGCGGACGGCCCGCCGGGTCCAGGAAGCGGCTGTTGACGTGCTGGATGCGGAAGTCCACCAGGTTCCCGGAGTCGTCCAGGTGGGGCACCAGGACGAGGGCCGGGTCGTACAGCCCGTCGGCCAGGTCCATCAGCTCCGCGGCGTCCGGCAGCACCCGCGGCCGGTGGGTCGGGTCGCCCGGCACCTCGAACGTCTCCAGGGTGTGGGCGCACAGCTCGGCCAGCGCCTCCACCTGACGGACGATCTGCGGCGGCTGCGGGGGCAGCGGCCCGGGCCAGACGATCTCCAGTACGCCGTAGACGCGTCCCCCGGTACCGGCGGGCACGGCCGCCCGGCCGCCGTCCGGGTGGTGGTGCCGCCCGACACTGGGCAGGCCCCGGTCGGCCGGCGACGTGAGCCACAGGCCCTCGCGCTGTTCGAGGCCGCACCGGGCCACCGTCGCCACGTCCGGCGGCACGTAGTACCAGCGGGCCGCCTCGGCGGGGGAGAACCCGGCGCTGCCCGCCAGGGTGAGCGAGCCGTCCGCGCCGGCCGCCCAGATCGCCACGGCCACCGCGCCCAGCGGGCGCAGCGCCTGGTCGAGCAGCGACTCGGCCACGGCCTGGGTGTCGCCGGCCGCCAGTGCCCCGCTCTCGGCCGCGCGCAACCTTACGGCGGCCGGTTCCGGACCGGCCTCCTCGGCGGCCCGGGTGGCGGCCAGGAAGGCGTCCGTCACCTCCGACATCTCGTCCCGGGCGGCCTGGTTGATGACCTCGACCGCGAACTCCAGGAGGGTGGTCCCGGCCTGCTCGGTCAGCTCGGCGAGCTGCCGCGCGGCCTGCGCGGGACCGCACCCCAGGCGTTCGACCAGGATGCCCTTGGCGAGTTCGATCAGCGCCCGCCCCTCGGCCTCGGCCTGCGCGGCCCGCACCTCACGGCTGAGCCGGTCCACGGTGGCCGCCAGCCTGCCCACGGGCGAGTCGGCGGACACCCCGGCGGGCCCGGCCGGGGGACGTTCGAGCCCTGTCTCACCGGCCGGCGGCCCGGTGCGGTGCTCCCCGGCGCTCATGCCGGCAGCCAGCGGCGGACACAGGCGATCAGGTCCTGGGCGTCGACCGGCTTGGTGACGTAGTCGCTGGCGCCCGAGGCGAGGCTCTTCTCCCGGTCCCCGGGCATCGCCTTCGCGGTGACGGCGATGATCGGCAGTTCGGCGTAGCGGGGCATCGAGCGGATCTCGGCCGTGGCGGCGTAGCCGTCCAGCTCGGGCATCATCACGTCCATCAGCACGAGCGCCACGTCGGGGTTGTCGACGAGTCTCTCGATGCCCTTGCGGCCGTTCTCCGCGTGCAGCACGCGGAAGCCGTGCAGCTCCAGGATGCCGCTGAGCGCGAAGAGGTTGCGCGCGTCGTCGTCGACGACCAGGACGGTACGGCCGTCGTACGAGCCGTCCACCACCGGCTGCGGAGCCGG
This sequence comes from Streptomyces capillispiralis, assembly GCF_007829875.1. NCBI lineage: Bacteria > Bacillati > Actinomycetota > Actinomycetes > Kitasatosporales > Streptomycetaceae > Streptomyces > Streptomyces capillispiralis. The sequence goes on from NZ_VIWV01000001.1 coordinate 7,630,451, forward strand.
CCGCTGCGCCTCGTCCGGGCGCACCAGCGACAGCACGTCGCCGGGCTCCTCCGCGGCCAGGTGCAGGGCGATGCGCTCGCGCAGCTCGTCCAGGCTGGACAGGAACTCCAGCGCCGTGCCCGCGGCACGGGAACGCAGCGCCTCCTCCAGCGCGGCGTCGGCCCGGTGCCCGCTGTGCACCAGCACCGGCACGCTCGCCAGGGCGGAGTCGCCCCGCACCGCCTCCAGGAACCGGGTGACCTCCTCCTGGGCCATGCCGAGCTCCAGCACCACGCAGTGGCAGGGGTCGGCGGCCAGCGCACCGGCCGCCTCCTGGGCGCCGACGGCGGTGATGATGTCGACCGGCGGCCGGGAGGTGCCGTCGCCCCGGCCGCCGGCGACGTCCTGGACCACGCTCTCCGCGACCAGGGTCAGCAGCCCACGGGGCCGCTCCTCCACGACCAGCAGGCGCCGCGGACGCCGCCCCGACCCGGTCCCCGCCTCGATCGCCGGCGGCTGCCCCGACGGCGCCTCCACGACGGTCCCGGCGACGGTGCGGTCCGAGACCGCGGCGGGACGCAGCAGCGACTCGAACTCCGGCCGGGCCACCGGCAGGAACAGCGTGAACGTGCTGCCCTGACCCGCGACGCTGTCCACCGTGACCGCCCCGCCGAGCAGATGCGCGATCTCCCGGGTGATCGACAGACCGAGGCCCGTGCCCCCGTACTTGCGGCTCGTCGTGCCGTCCGCCTGCTGGAAGGCGCCGAAGATCGACTCCAGGTGCTGTTCGGGGATGCCGACACCGGTGTCCTGCACCCGGAAGGCCACCACGGGCCCGCCGCGCAGCACCCCGGCGGGCACCTCGTCGTCCGGCGCGGGTTCGACCCGCAGTTCCACCCGGCCCCGCTCGGTGAACTTGACCGCGTTGGACAGCAGGTTGCGCAGCACCTGCCGCAGCCGGGAGTCGTCGGTGAGCAGGTCCGCCGGCGCGCCCGGCGCCGTCGTCACCGCGAAGTCCAGGCTCTTCTGCATCGTCATGGGCCGGAAGGTGGCCTCGACGTACTCGATGAGCCGGCGCAGCTCCACCCGCTCCGGGCTGACGTCCATCTTCCCGGCCTCGACCTTGGACAGGTCGAGGATGTCGTTGATCAGCTGGAGCAGGTCCGAGCCCGCCGAGTGGATGATCTGCGCGTACTCGACCTGCTTGGGGCTGAGGTTGCGCGAGGGGTTCTGGGCGAGCAGCTGGGCCAGGATCAGCAGGCTGTTCAGCGGGGTGCGCAGCTCGTGGCTCATGTTGGCCAGGAACTCCGACTTGTACTTCGAGGCCAGCGACAACTGCTGGGCGCGTGCCTCCAGTTCCTGCCGGGCCTGCTCGATCTGGAGGTTCTTGGCCTCGATGTCCCGGTTCTGCGCCGCCAGCAGCGCCGCCTTGTCCTCCAGCTCGGCGTTGGAGTGCTGCAGTTCCTCCTGCTGGGACTGCAACTCCGCGGAGCGCTCCTGCAGTTCGGCGGTGAGCCGCTGCGACTCGGTCAGCAGCTCGTCGGTACGGGCGTTGGCCACGATGGTGTTGACGTTGACGCCGACGGTCTCCATCAGCTGCGCCAGGAAGTCGTGGTGGATCTGCGTGAACGGTGTCACCGACGCCAGCTCGATGACCCCGAGCACCTGGCCCTCGACCACGATGGGCAGCAGCACCAGCGCGGTCGGCACCACCCGGCCGAGCCCGGAGGAGATGATCACGTAGTCCGGCGGCAGCTCGTCCACCGTGATGGTGCGGCGGCTGCGCGCGGCCTGCCCGACCAGGGTGCGGCCGAACGGGATGCGGGTGGGCCGGGCCTCGTCGTCGGGGTAGCCGTAGGAGCCGACGAGCCGCAGCTCGGGACCGCTCTCGCCGTCCTCCGCCAGGTAGAAGGCGCCGTACTGGGCCGACACCAGCGGCACCAGCTCGTCCATGATCAGCTCGGCGACCACGGACAGGTCGCGGTGCCCCTGCATCAGCCCGGAGACCCGGGCGAGGTTGCTCTTGAGCCAGTCCTGCTCCTGGTTGGCCCGGGTGGTCTCGCGCAGGGACTCCACCATCGCGTTGATGTTGTCCTTGAGCTCGGCGACCTCGCCGGAGGCCTCCACGTTCACGGAGCGGGTCAGGTCGCCCTCGGCGACGGCGCTCGTGACCTCGGCGATCGCCCGGACCTGCCGGGTGAGGTTGCCGGCCAGCTCGTTGACGTTCTCGGTGAGCCGCTTCCAGGTGCCGGAGACGCCCTCGACCTCGGCCTGTCCGCCGAGGCGGCCCTCGGTGCCGACCTCGCGGGCGACGCGGGTGACCTCCTGGGCGAAGGCGGAGAGCTGGTCGACCATCGTGTTGATGGTCGTCTTCAGCTCCAGGATCTCGCCGCGCGCGTCGACGTCGATCTTCTTCGACAGGTCGCCCCGGGCCACCGCGGTCGTCACCAGCGCGATGTTGCGCACCTGCCCGGTGAGGTTGTTGGCCATGGAGTTGACGTTGTCGGTGAGGTCCTTCCAGGTGCCCGCGACGTGCGGCACGTGCGCCTGTCCGCCGAGCCGGCCCTCGGTGCCGACCTCGCGGGCGACGCGGGTCACCTCGTCGGCGAAGGCCGACAGCGTGTCGACCATGGTGTTGATGACGTCCGCCAGCGCGGCCACCTCGCCGGCGGCCTCGACCCTGATCCGCTGCGACAGGTCGCCGCGCCCCACGGCGGACGCGACCTGGGCGATGGAGCGGACCTGACCGGTCAGGTTGGACGCCATCACGTTGACGTTGTCGGTGAGGTCCTTCCAGGTGCCCGAGACACCCCGGACCTGGGCCTGTCCGCCGAGGCGGCCCTCGGTGCCGACCTCGCGGGCGACGCGGGTGACCTCGTCGGCGAAGGCGGAGAGCTGGTCGACCATCGTGTTGATGGTGTTCTTGAGTTCGAGGATCTCGCCGCGGGCGTCCACGGTGATCTTCTGCGACAGGTCGCCCTTGGCGACCGCCGTCGCCACCAGGGCGATGTTGCGGACCTGGCCGGTGAGGTTGCCGGCCATGAAGTTCACCGAGTGGGTGAGATCGCGCCAGGTGCCCTTCACGCCCTGCACGTCGGCCTGTCCGCCGAGGCGGCCCTCGGTGCCGACCTCGCGGGCGACGCGGGTGACCTCGTCGGCGAAGGCGGAGAGCTGGTCGACCATCGTGTTGATGGTGTTCTTGAGTTCGAGGATCTCGCCGCGGGCGTCCACGGTGATCTTCTGCGACAGATCGCCCTTGGCGACCGCCGTCGTGACCTGGGCCACGTTGCGGACCTGGGCGGTCAGATTGCCCGCCATGGCGTTCACCGAGTCCGTCAGATCGGCCCAGGTGCCCGAGACCCCCGGCACCTCGGCCTGCCCGCCGAGCGCCCCCTCGGTGCCCACCTCGCGGGCCACGCGCGTCACCTCGGAGGTGAACACGGAAAGCTGGTCCACCATGCCGTTGAAGACCTTGGCGATGTCCCCCATGAGACCGTCCGCGCCGTCCGGCAGCCTGGTCCCGAAGTCGCCGTCCCGTACGGCCGTCAGCCCCGCCAGGAGCTGTCGCAGCTCCTGATCCCCCGGTGCCGCATCGGCCGCCACGGCGCTCTTGCTGGTCATGCGCACCCTCGTTCCGGCAGAGTCAGTGTGCATTTCCGCAGTTCACGGATCTGCGCGATGAGAAAATACGTCGAAGGCTAACCCAGGTCACCGGTGCGCAACAAAAGCGTGGCGCCGCCCGGCCCACGGCGGGCGGACACCGTCCGGCGCGATGTGGTCCATTCCTTTCGAATGCACCAGCGCCCGACGGGTATCTGCTGCTGTGGAGGCGGGAGGAGGCAAGGAGCAGTGCCCATAGAAAGCATCTGGTCGTACGCGCCGGCCCTGGGCCACGTCGTACAGGACCAGGACCTGACGGGATTCACCGTCGTCGCGCGGGACGGCACCATCGGCCACGTCGACCGGCAGGCCGACCACCACGGCATGCGGCACCTCGTCGTGGACACCGGAGTGTGGGTGTTCGGCCGCAGTCTGCTGGTGCCGGTCGGCGTCGTCGCGGACATCGACCCCGGGCAGCGGAAACTGACGGTGTCCTGCGACAGGGCCGAGGTGAAGGCGGCGCCCCGGTTCCGGACCGACAGCGAGACCATGGACCCCGCCTATCTCAGCGCGGTCGGTGACTACTACCACCGGCTGCCGCCGCGCGAGAGTACCACCGGGTGAGCACGGTCCCGGCCCGGCGGGCGCCGGACACCGGGGTGGACAGCGCCGCCGGCGCCCGCGCGCACGCCGAGGCGGTCGTGCGCGCGCACTGGGCGTCCGAGGGCCGCACCCCGCACCACCAGGACATGATCGACCTCTCGCTCGTCGTCTCGGAACTCGTCACCAACGCCATCCGGCACGGCGCCGGACTGGCCGGCTTCGACGCCCGGACGACGGACGAGGGCGTACGGATCGCCGTCCACGACCACAGCGACGTCATCCCCGAGGCCGCCGGCGGAACCGGCGCCCTTCCGGCCCCGCACCGGGGCAGCGGCTACGGCTGGCCCCTGGTGATCAGGCTGGCGCGGGAGATCGACGTCCGCAGGCGCCCCGGGGGCGGCAAGACGGTCAGCGTGCTGGTCCCCCTGCGCGACGCGCCCGCTCCCGGTGCCGCCGCGGACTGACGGGTCACCAGGGCAGGAAGACGTGGATGTCCTTGCCGTCGGCGTTGGCGACGACGCTGACCTGATCGCACAGCGTGTGGATCAGGTGCCAGCCGATGCCGCCGGCGCCGTGGTGCGGATGGAAGGGCCGCGGCGCGGGCTCGGTGGGGCTGGTGTCGTGCATCACCACGTGCACCCCGTCGAAGGTTCTGCGCAGACGCAGCTGGAAGGGGCCGGGTGCGTACTGGACCGCGTTGGCGGCCAGTTCGGTGACCACCAGGAGTATGTCGTCCCAGTGCTCCGGCGCCGACGGCGCCGACACCCGGGCCAGTTCGAAGAGGAACTCCTCCGCGACCAGGCGTGCGTCCGTCACGTCGTGCAGCTCCCCGGGGAAGCTGGCGACGCGGGTCGTGATCTCCTCGGCAGCCAGTGTCCTGTCCCTACGCGACTCGGGTGCCATCTCGCCTTCCGGGCCCCGCCGACGCGGGGCAGTAGTGCCGTTCTTCGCATCCTCTCGGTCTGTGGGTTCCCGCGCGGCCGGAGCCTACGCGCCCGCATGCCCGTGCCCGGTCGGTGACAAACCCGTCACGGACCGGAAGCCGTCCGGGCGGTCAGCGGAACACGTTGTCCACGTCCTCCCAGCCCGACGACTCCTCCAGCGGCCGCGTGCGCCCCGGACGCGTCCGCGACCGGTACATGGCGTCGATCTCCAGCGCGTAGTGCTCCACGATCGCGTCCCGGCGCAGCTTCATCGACGGCGTCAGCAGACCGTTGGTCACGTCGAAGGGCTGGGGCAGCACCCGGAACACCCGGATCGACTCCGAGCGCGACACACTGCTGTTGGCCGCGGCGACCGCCCGTGCGATCTCCTCCCGCAGCGCGTTCTCCTCCCGCGCCTCCCGGGCCGGCGCGTCACCGGGCAGCGTCAGCGCCGCCCGCCAGTCCGCCAGGAACTCCGGGTCCAGGGTGATCAGGGCACCCACACAGGGCCGGTTGTCGCCCACGACCACGGCCTGGTGGACCAGCGGATGCATCCGCAGCCGCTGCTCCAGGGCCGCCGGGGCGACGCTCTTGCCGCTGCTGGTGATGATGACGTCCTTCTTGCGGCCGGTGATCGTCAGGTAGCCCTCGGAGTCCAGCCGCCCGAGGTCCCCCGTCGCCAGCCAGCCGCCGTTCAGCGCGGCCCGGGTGGCGGCCTCGTCACCCACGTATCCGTGGAACACCGACGGGCCGCGCACCAGGATCTCCCCGTCGTCGGCCACCCGGATCCCGGTCCCCGGCAGCGGCTGTCCGACGGTGCCGGACTTCTCCCGCCCATACGGCTGCATCGTCACGCCGCCGCTGGTCTCGGTGAGTCCGTAGCCGTCGTGCACGTAGATGCCGATGCCCTCGTAGAAGAGGCACAGGTCGCGGTTGAGCGGCGAGCCGCCCGACGTGGCACGGCGGACCCGGCCGCCCAGCGCCGCCCGCAGCTTCCGGTAGACGGTGCGCTCGTACAGGGCGTGCTGCAGCCGCAGGTCGAAGCCGGGGCCGGGACCGCGGCTCAGCCGCTGCCGCTCCACGGCCGCGGCGAAGTCCCGGGCCGTACCGGCGGCCCGCTCGAACAGGGCACCGCGGCCCGCCTGCTGCGCCGCGCGCAGGAAGTTCTTGTAGATCTTCTCCAGCAGCGAGGGCACGGCGTACAGATAGGTGGGCCGGAAGGTGCGCAGGGCCGCGGACAGGGCCTCACCGCTGATGTCGGGTTCGTGTCCCATCAGCAGCCCGCCCCGTACGCACAGACCCTGGATCATCAGTCCGTACACGTGGGAGAAGGGGAGGAACGCCAGGACCGCCCCCTGCTCTCCCGGCGCCGCCGCCGTGTGCCCCCAGCCCGCCAGCAGGGTGTCGCAGATGAAGGCCAGGCCGCGGTGGCTCAGGACGCAGCCCATCGGACGGCCCGAGGTGCCGGAGGTGTAGGCGATGACCGCCGTGGAGTCCGGCAGCACGATCCGCCGCATCGAGTCGACCGTCGCCGGCGGGAGGTACCGGCCGCGGGCCACCAGCTGGTCGAGCGCGCCCGCGTCCAGCTGCCAGACGTGCCGCAGCAGCGGCAGCCCCGCGCACACGGACCCGACGGTCATCACGCCCTGCTCGTCCTCCACCAGCACGGCCACACAGCCGGAGTCCCGCAGGATCCACTCCACCTGGTCGCGCGAGGACGTCGGATGGACCGGGACGACCTCGGCGCCCACCGTCCACAGCGCGTGGCACAGGACGGTCCACTCGTAACGGGTGCGCGCCATGATCGCCACCCGCCGGCCCGGCGCAATCCCGGCCGCTATCAGCCCCTTGGCCAGGTCGACGACCTCGTCGCGGAACTCCACCGCGGTGATCTCCTCCCAGACGGAGGAGGCCGGGCCGGTGCGGCGGGCGATCATCGGCAGGGCGGGGGTCCGGGCCGCCGTCTCGAAGAGGCTGTCGGCGAGACCGCCGGTCAGGTGCGGGGCGGACGGGGGAGCGAGGGCGTGGTCGCGCATGCACTGCTCCTGACATGTACGGGCTGTGACTCGGCCGACGAGCAGGGTCACCGGCGGTGCCTGAATGTAGCCGAGCAGGAGCGCCACCGCGCCGGGATCGTCAAAGTGTGTCCGCACTGATGATCTCGGCACTTTCGGGGACCCGGACGGCATGAACCACATCAGTCCAGATCCCGAACCGGAACGCAGCACCGGCCTCGAACCGGGCGGCGGCGTCCCCCCGGGCGAGACCCCGCCCGCGGAGAGCAGCCTGCCCGAGGCCGGCCCGCGGGAGACCCACAACCCGTCCAAGGGGTGGGCCAGGGGCCCGCTGGCCGTGATCCTCGCCCTCGCGGTGCTGATCGCGGCGTTCTTCCTGGTCTACGCCCTCATCCTGATCCTCTGACCCACAACCGCGGACTACGCCTGGGTGTGCCGCACGCACTCCGTGACGACATCGCGCAGGCTCCCCGTGCGCTCCAGCAGGTCCCGCTGCACCTGGGCCCCGTTGCCCTCGCGCAGCAGCCGCGCGCAGCCCTCGCGGGCCCGCTCCAGGTCGCCGTTGGCCTCCAGCGCCTCGCCGACGTGGTCGAGCAGGGCGCGGACGACCGCCTCGGCGGGCATCCGGCGCATGGTCTCGGGGTGGAGCAGTTCGCCCGTCAGACCGGAGCGGGCCGCCTGCCAGGCGGCCAGCCGCAGCAGGCTCACGCCCGCGTCCAGCGGCTTGCGGCCGTCCTTCCACTCGCGCGCCGCGGTGTCCACCAGCGCGCGGGCGAGGGTGGCGATCAGCCCCGCCGTCTCCGCGTGCAGACAGACGTCGGAGACCCGGATCTCCACCGTCGGGTACCGCTCGGACAGGCGCGCGTCGAAGTACACCATCGCCTCGTCCAGGATGACGCCGGTGGCCACCATGTCCGCGACCCGCCGGTGGTACTGCTCGGCCGAGCCGAAGAGCTCCGTCGGACCGGCCGACGGCCAGCGCTGCCAGACCCGGCTGCGGTAGCTGCTGTACCCCGTCTCCTTGCCCTGCCAGAACGGCGAGTTGGCGCTGAGCGCCGCCAGCACCGACAGCCAGGGCCGCAGCCGGTCCACGACGCCGACGCCCTCCTCGTCGGACTCCACGGAGACGTGGACGTGGCAGCCCAGGACCAGCTGTTCCCGGGTGGCTATGCCGTACTGCTCCTCCATCCACTGGTAGCGCCGGTTGATACCGATGGCGGGACTGACCGGCAGCGGGGAGGTCGCGAGCGCGGCGACCGTGCAGCCGATCTTCCCGGCATGGCCGGCGGCCTCCTCGCGGCAGCGCACGATCTCCGCGTGCAGGCTCTCCATGGACGACTGCGGATGCGTGGCGAACTCCAGCATCTGCTCGTGCAGTTCCTTCTCGAACACGTCCTGGTCCGCGTCGTCCCGGGCGGCCCGCGCGAGCACCGCCGCGGACATCGCCCTGGGTTCACCCGTCTCCGGATCGACCAGGAGGAGTTCTTCCTCCACACCGACAGTGCGCACGTACTGCCGCCCTTCTGTGACTTGCCGCGACGACGCCGAGGGGTCCTCGGTCGTACGACCCCGAATGCCCCGCCCGGGGCGTCGGACACCTGACGGCGTCGTCGGGCCTCACAGATCGACCGGCGTGAGCCACACCGTGGCGAGCGGCGGCAGCGTGAGCCGGACGCGGCCGTCCTCGGGCTTGACCGGATCCGGGTGCGTGACGTCCCCGCCGCCGTAGTGCGCGGCGTCGGTGTTGAGGACCTCCTGCCAGGCGGTCACGTCGTCCCCGGCGTCGAGCTCGTAGTCGTGCCGGACCACGGGGGAGAAGTTCGACACCGACAGCAGCGGGCGGCCCCGGACGTCGTACCGCAGGAACGCGAAGACGTTGTCGTCGGCGGCGTCGACCGACACCCACCGGAAACCGGACGGGTCGGTGTCGCGCTGCCACAGGGCCGGTGTCGCCCGGTAGCGGGTGTTGAGATCGCGGACCAGGTCCCGCACCCCGCGGTGGTCGCCCGCGGAGTGGTACCCGTCGTCGAGCAGCCACCACTCCGGGCCCTGCTGCTCGGACCACTCGGCGCCCTGCGCGAACTCCTGTCCCATGAAGAGGAGTTGCTTGCCCGGGTGGGCCCACATGAAGCCGAGGTAGGCGCGGACGTTGGCGCGCCGCTGCCACCAGTCGCCGGGCATCTTCGACACCAGCGCCTGCTTGCCGTGCACCACCTCGTCGTGCGAGATCGGCAGCACGTAGTTCTCGCTGTAGGCGTACACCATCGCGAAGGTCATCTCGTGGTGGTGGTACTTGCGGTGCACCGGCTCGTGGGAGACGTACTCCAGCGAGTCGTGCATCCAGCCCATGTTCCACTTGAAGCCGAACCCGAGGCCGCCGGTGTCGGTGGGCCGGGTCACCCCGCCCCACGCCGTCGACTCCTCGGCGATCGTCACCACCCCGGGGCAGCGCCGGTACACGGTGGCGTTCATCTCCTGGAGGAACGCCATCGCCGCCAGGTCCTCCCGGCCGCCGTACGCGTTGGGCTCCCACTGGCCGTCCTCGCGCGAGTAGTCGAGGTAGAGCATGGAGGCGACCGCGTCCACCCGCAGGCCGTCGATGTGGAACTCCTGGCACCAGTACACGGCGTTCGCGACCAGGAAGTTGCGCACCTCGGTGCGCGCGAAGTCGAAGGTGTACGTCCCCCAGTCGGGGTGCTCCGCGCGCCGGGAGTCCCCGGGCTCGTACAGCGGGTCACCGTCGAACCGGGCCAGCGCCCAGTCGTCCTTGGGGAAGTGCGCCGGCACCCAGTCCATGATCACGCCGATCCCGGCCCGGTGCAGGGCGTCGACCAGGTACCGGAAGTCGTCGGGGGTGCCGAGGCGGGCCGTGGGCGCGTAGAACCCGGTGACCTGGTAGCCCCAGGACGGGCCGAAGGGGTGCTCGGCGACCGGCATCAGCTCGACGTGGGTGAAGCCGAGGTCCTTGACGTACGCGGGCAGCTGCTCGGCCAGCTGACGGTACGTCAGGCCCGGTCGCCAGGACGGCAGGTGCACCTCGTACACCGAGAACGGCGCCTCGTGCAGGGGCGTCGCGGCCCGCCGCGCCATCCACTCCCCGTCGCCCCACGCGTACCGCGAGGAGGTGACGACGGACGCCGTGTTCGGCGGTTCCTCCGTGCGGCGGGCCATCGGGTCGGCCTTGAGGAACCGGTGGCCGTAGCGGGAGTGGATCTCGAACTTGTAGCAGGTGCCCTCGCCGACGCCCGGCAGGAACAGCTCCCACACCCCGGACGAGCCGAGCGAGCGCATCGGGAACGCCGTGCCGTCCCAGTGGGTGAAGTCCGCGGCGACCCGCACCCCCTGCGCGTTGGGCGCCCACACCGTGAAGCGGGTGCCGGTGACGCCCTGGTGCGTCATGGGGTGGGCGCCGAGCGCCGTCCACAGTTCCTCGTGCCGGCCCTCGCCGATCAGGTGCAGGTCCAGCTCGCCGAGCGCGGGCAGGAAGCGGTACGGGTCGTGCGTCTCCACGGCCTCGTCGTCCCCGTAGGCCACCGCCAGGGTGTACGCGGGGATCGCGTCCAGCGGGAGCACGGCGGAGAAGAGGCCGTCGCCCTCCGAGACGAGCGGGGTGCGCTCGCCGTCGACGACCACGCCCACCTCGCGCGCGAAGGGGCGCAGCGCCCGGAACGCGATGCCGCCGGGCACCGGATGGGCGCCGAGCAGCGCGTGCGGATCGTGGTGGGCGCCCGCCAGCAGGCGCCCCCGGTCGGCCGGGTCGAGGGGCGGCGCGGTCCCGTGGACCGGGCCGTCGGGGGCGGACGGGGCGGGCCCGGCCGATTCGGGAAGCGGGGTGTCACGCAGGGCCACGGCTTCAGTCTCCTCTCACGGCGAGGCGCTCGATCGCCGCCATGGGTACGGGCAGCCAGTCGGGTCGGTGCCGGGCCTCGTACAGCACCTCGTACACGGCACGGTCGGTCTCGTAGGCGCGGAGCAGACCGTGCTTCTTGCGCGGGTCCCAGCCGGCGCGGGCGGCGTAGCCCGCGCAGTAGGCCTCGCGGCAGCGCCGCGCCCACTCCGGGCGCCAGGGGCGGCGCTGCCGGGCGGCGTAGTCGAAGGAGCGCAGCATCCCGGCGATGTCCCGCACGGGCGAGTGGGCGCTGCGCCGTTCGGACAGCGGCCGGGACGGCTCGCCCTCGAAGTCGATGACGAACCACTCGCGCCCCGCCCGCAGCACCTGCCCGAGGTGCAGGTCGCCGTGGATGCGCTGGGCGGGCGGCCCGGCGTCGCAGGTGGCCAGCGCCGCGAAGGCGGACCGCAGCCCCGGCACGAACGGCTGGAGCGCGGGGACGGCGTGCGCGGCGGCGGTCAGCCGCTCGGTCATCGCCGCCGCCGTCCGCCCGTTCTCGCCGGGCTCGCCGACGGGGAAGGCCGAGGACAGCGCCAGGTGGACGTCCGCCGTGGCCCGGCCCAGGGCGTGCGCCTGCGCGGTGAAGTCGTCACCGGAGGCCAGCGCGTCGAGGGCGAGGGTCCAGCCGTCGGAGGCGTCGCGCAGATACGGCTGGAGCACGCCGAGCGTCGCCTTGAACGGATGCGTGGTGCGGAACCAGGCCACGGGGGCGGGCACGCGGTGGCAGCCCTGGCGGGCCAGCGCGCCCGGCACCTCCAGGTCCGGGTTGACTCCGGGCTGGATGCGCCGGAACAGCTTCAGGATGTACTCGTCGCCGTACACCAGCGAGGAGTTGGACTGCTCGGCGGTCATCAGCCGCGGCACGAGCCCGGCGGGCACCGGCTGGGACGCGTCGCACCCGAACCGCAGGGGGCCCGCCGTGCCGGGGCGGCGCAGCCGCTCCAGGAGCAGTTGGGCGGCGCGCGGGTCGTGCAGGGCGTCGTAGACCGCCAGACCGGCCAGCTGTCCGTCCCGCACCCTGCCGATCAGCGCCTTGCCCAGACGCGGCGAGGGGTGTTCCCGTACGCCGAGGAGGAGCTGGTAGCAGTCACCGGCCGGGGCCGTGCCCCCGGGGACGGGCACGCCGCCGTGACCCGCGTGGACCAGCAGGTGCAGACAGCCCGGGAACAGCTCCGTCATCGACAGCACGCCGAGGTCGGTGACGGGCCGGTCCTTGCCGGCGAACCAGCGCTGGAGCGGCAGCCACTCGCGCAGCAGCCCGGCGAGCGATTCCATGGGCTCGGCGGGCGCGCTCCGTGGGCGCAGGAATGCGGTCTTCGTCATGGTGACGCCTCCTTACGCCGGCACACGCTCACAGTCGTCGGCCGATGCGGGATGCGACTCGGGTGAGCCGGAACCAGTAGAAGCCGTGGCCCCCGAGGGTCAGCAGATACGGCAGTTCTCCGATGGCGGGGAAGCGCACTCCGCCGAACAGCTCGACCGGATGGCGTCCGTCGAACTCGCGCAGGTCGAGCTCGGTGGGTTGTGCGAAGCGTGAGAAGTTGTTGACGCAGAGCACGAGGTCGTCCTCGTATTCGCGGAGAAAGGCGAGGACGGCGGGGTTGGAGGAGGGCAGTTCGGTGTAGGTGCCGAGTCCGAAGGCGGGGTTCTGCTTGCGGATCTCGATCATGCGGCGGGTCCAGTGGAGCAGGGAGGAGGGGGAGGCCATGGAGGCTTCGACGTTGGTGACCTGGTAGCCGTAGACGGGGTCCATGATCGTGGGCAGGAAGAGGCGTCCGGGGTCGCTGGAGGAGAATCCGGCGTTGCGGTCGGGGGTCCACTGCATGGGGGTGCGGACGGCGTCGCGGTCGCCGAGCCAGATGTTGTCGCCCATGCCGATCTCGTCGCCGTAGTAGATGATCGGCGAGCCGGGCAGGGAGAGCAGCAGGGCGGTGAAGAGTTCGATCTGGTTGCGGTCGTTGTCCAGGAGCGGGGCGAGGCGGCGGCGGATGCCGATGTTGGCGCGCATGCGGGGGTCCTTGGCGTATTCGGCCCACATGTAGTCGCGTTCTTCGTCGGTGACCATTTCGAGGGTGAGCTCGTCGTGGTTGCGCAGGAAGATGCCCCATTGGCAGCCCGAGGGGATGGCGGGGGTCTTGGCGAGGATCTCGGAGACGGGGTAGCGGGATTCGCGGCGGACGGCCATGAAGATGCGGGGCATGACGGGGAAGTGGAAGGCCATGTGGCATTCGTCGCCGCCGGCGCGGTAGTCGCCGAAGTAGTCGACGACGTCCTCGGGCCACTGGTTGGCCTCGGCGAGCAGGACCGTGTCGGGGTACTGGGTGTCGATCTCCTTGCGGACCCGCTTGAGGAAGGCGTGCGTGGCGGGCAGGTTCTCGCAGTTGGTGCCCTCGGCCGCGTACAGGTACGGCACGGCGTCCAGCCGGAACCCGTCGATGCCCAGGTCGAGCCAGAACTTCAGGGCCGCCAGGATCTCCTCCTGCACGCGCGGGTTCTCGTAGTTGAGGTCCGGCTGGTGCGAGAAGAAGCGGTGGAAGTAGTACTGCCCGCGCACCGGGTCGTACGTCCAGTTCGACGCCTCGGTGTCGACGAAGATGATCCGGGCGTCGGGGTAGCCCTTGTCGTCGTCGGCCCACACGTAGAAGTCGCCGTAGGGTCCGGTGGGGTCCTTCCTGGACTCCTGGAACCACGGGTGTTCGTCGCTGGTGTGGTTCATGACGAAGTCGATGATCACGCGCATGCCGCGCTGGTGCGCCGCGTCCGCGAACTCGACGAAGTCGGCGAGGTCGCCGAAGTCGGGGAGGACGGCGGTGTAGTCGGAGACGTCGTAACCGCCGTCGCGCAGGGGGGACTTGAAGAAGGGCGGCAGCCAGAGGCAGTCGACGCCGAGCCACTGCAGGTAGTCCAGTTTGGCGGTCAGGCCCTTGAGGTCGCCGACGCCGTCGCCGTTGCTGTCCTGGAAGGAGCGGACGAGCACCTCGTAGAAGACGGCGCGTTTGAACCACTCCGGGTCCCGGTCCTTGGCGGGGGTGTCCTCGAAGGTGTCCGGCACTGGCTCGTTGACGGTCATCGCGTTCCTGACCCTCCGTTTCGCGGTGCGGCGGGCGGTCGCTGGACGTGCAGGACATGCGCGGGAGCCCGCCCCGGCTCCAGCCGCACGTAGTTGGCGCCGCCCCATCGGTAGGTCTCGCCGGTGAGCTCGTCGCGCACTGGTACCGGCTCGTGCCGGTCCAGGCCGAGCTGCGGCATGTCGAGGGAGACCGTGGCCTCCTGCGTGTGGTGGGGGTCGAGGTTGGCGACCACGAGCACCACGTCGGAGCCGCTGCGCTTGCTGTACGCGATGACGGAGTCGTTGTCGGTGTGGTGGAAGCGGAGGTTCCTGAGGTGGTGGAGCGCGGGGTGTTCCCGGCGGATGGTGTTGAGCCGGGTGATGAGGGGGGCGATGGTGCGGCCCTCGCGTTCGGCGGTGTCCCAGTCGCGGGGGGTGAGCTGGTACTTCTCGCTGTCGAGGTACTCCTCGCCGCCTTCGCGCAGGGGGGTGTTCTCGCAGAGTTCGTAGCCGCTGTAGATGCCCCAGGAGGGGGAGAGGGTGGCGGCGAGGACGGCGCGGACCTCGAAGGCGGGCCGGCCGCCGTGCTGGAGGTAGGCGTGCAGGATGTCGGGGGTGTTGGCGAAGAAGTTGGGCCGCATGTAGGAGGCGGCCTCCCCCGAGAGTTCGGTGAGGTACTCGGTCAGTTCCTGCTTGGTGGTGCGCCAGGTGAAGTAGGTGTAGGACTGCTGGAAGCCGATCTGGGCGAGGGTGTGCATCATCGCGGGGCGGGTGAAGGCCTCCGCGAGGAAGATCACGTCGGGGTCGGCGCGGTTGATCTCGCCGATCACCCGTTCCCAGAAGACGACCGGTTTGGTGTGGGGGTTGTCGACGCGGAAGATCCGTACGCCGTGGCCCATCCAGAACCTCAGGACGCGGACGGTCTCGGTGATGAGGCCGTCCATGTCGGCGTCGAAGGCGATGGGGTAGATGTCCTGGTACTTCTTCGGGGGGTTCTCGGCGTGGGCGATGGAGCCGTCGGGGCGGTGGTGGAACCACTCGGGGTGTTTGTGGACCCAGGGGTGGTCGGGGGAGCACTGGAGGGCGAAGTCGAGGGCGACCTCCAGGCCGAGGGCGCCGGCGCGGGTCACGAAGCGGGTGAAGTCCTCGATGGTGCCCAGGGCGGGGTGGACGGCGTCGTGGCCGCCCTCGGGGGAGCCGATGGCCCAGGGCACGCCGACGTCGTCGGGGCCGGCGTCGAGGGTGTTGTTGGGGCCTTTGCGGTAGGTGGTGCCGATGGGGTGGATGGGCGGGAGGTAGACGACGTCGAAGCCCATCGCGGCGATCGCGGGAAGGCGGCGGGCGGCGGTGTCGAAGGTGCCGTGGGGCTGCTCGGGGGTGCCCTCGGAGCGGGGGAAGAACTCGTACCAGGAGCCGTACAGGGCCCGTTCGCGTTCCACCAGCAGGGGCAGCGGGTCGCTGCTGGTGACCAGCTCCCGCAGCGGGTGGCGGGCCAGCACCGCGTCCACGTCCGGCGTCAGCGCCGCCGCCAGCCGGGTGGCACACGGCAGACCGTCGTCGCGCAGGGTCTCCGCCACCGCGCGCAGCACGTCCTGCCCGTCGTCCTTCGGCACCCCGGCGGCCGCGCGGTCGAAGAGGTCGGCGCCCTCCTCCAGCACCAGCCCGGTGTCGATGCCCGCCGGCACCTTGATCGTGGCGGTCCGGCGCCAGGTGGCGACCGGGTCGCCCCACGCCTCGACGCGGTACGTCCACCGGCCCGGCGCGTGGGCGGCGACCTCCGCGCCCCACCGGTCGGAACCCGGCGCCAGCTCCCGCATCGGCGTGAACGGCCCCGGACGCCCCTCGGGATCCTTCAGGACGACATTGGCGGCCACCGCGTCGTGCCCCTCACGGAAGAGGGTCGCGGTGACCTCGAACGCCTCGCCCACGACGGCCTTCGCCGGCCGCCTGCCGCAGTCGACGGACGGCCGGACGTCCCGTACCGGGACACGGCCGATGGTCCGGGTCGTCTTCATGGGGCTGTGCACCTCCGCCGTGCTCGGCGCCCGGGCCGTTGCGCCGGACGTGGGACCGCATGGAGGCGGGAAGGTCCTCACCTTCCCGCCGGGGAGCGCCGCTCGACGGCGGGCGGACCCCGCCTGACCGCCGCGGCCGGACGGGGCCTGTCGTTCTGCTCCTGCAGATAGGTGCCGAGGGTGCTGCGCAGGTACCGCTCGGCGGCGTCCGCCGCCTCCCGCGCGCAGCGCTTGCCCATCAGCACGCAGAGCGTGTAGCCGGAGTCCTCGAAGGTGGCCCGGACCGTGTGGTCGGTGGGGGCCGCCAGCATCACGCGTTCCCAGGCCCGGTAGCGGCGCAACTGCCGGGCGACTTCGGCTTTGGCGGGTAGCAGCATGGCGCCGTTCACCTTTCCGGGGCTCGATGGGGGCGCGTTGTCCCGACGGTCGGGCGGCGGCCGTGCGCACGGATGCACGGACCCGTAACGGCGATCGAGGTCTTCACACATGGTGCACGCGCGATGACCCACCGTCTTGTTGGAATTTCAATCACCAGGGGTGGGGTCCGCGGCCGGTCACGGCCGTACGCCGCCCGGGTGCCGTCACGGGGACCCCACGGGCCGCTCGTGTTGCACGAATGGACCAACCCCCTCACCCTGAAGGTGACTCAGAAGCGATGCCCGCTCACGTTCCGTGGCCGGGGGCCCGCCCCGCGGGGGCGAGGAGGAACGAGAGCTTCGCGGTGAGGAGCCGACGACCATGAAGACCGCAGTGCCCTGCTACTACCACCTCGACGTGGAAGTCAGCCCGGAGAAGGTGGGACAGGTCAGCCGCATACTGGCCGCCCACCTGCGGTTCTGGGACCTGGAGAACCTGATGGAACCCGTCTGCGGCGGCGCCGAGATGCTGCTGAGGGCCATCGACGAGCACGCCACCGACAAGAACACGTCGATCGAGATGTGGTGGAACGGCCAGCACCTCATCACAGCCATCGGGGACCACGACCGCGCCCTGCGCCCCGACCAGGAGCTGCGCGGCTGTCTGGAGCACATCGCGGCGAGCAGCGACGGCTGGGGCTGCTGCGCCACCGAGACCGGCAGCAAGGTCATCTGGTTCTCGCAGCGCGCCCGCGCCGGCGAGCGCGTCCCGCTGGTGCCGACCGGCCCCGACCCGCGCGAGAGCGAGGGCCTGGACCTGCCCCGCGAGGTCAGCGTCGCACAGCTGACCGGCCGGGTCCGAACACCGGGCGGCCTCCTGGAGGAGGCCCGGTGACCCGGCGACAGAACCGGAAAGGGGCGCCCGCGTGGAGCGGGCGCCCCTACCCGCTGGGTGCGGCCTTCGACGGCGAGGGCACCAACTTCGCGCTCTTCAGCGAGGTCGCCGAACGCGTCGACCTGGTCCTGGTGGACGACGACGGCCGGCACGGCACCGTACGGCTCACCGAGGTCGACGGCTTCGTCTGGCACGGCTACCTCCCCGGCGTGGGCCCCGGACAGCGCTACGGCTACCGGGTGCACGGACCGTGGGCCCCGGCCGCCGGCCACCGCTGCAACCCGGCGAAACTGCTCCTCGACCCCTACGCCACAGCGGTGGACGGGGAGATCGACAACCACCCCTCGCTGTACGAGCGCAACCCGCACGGACCCGATCCGGCCGACAGCGCCGGGCACACCGTGCTCGGCGTGGTGACCGACCCGGCCTTCGACTGGGGCGACGACACCCGACCCTCCCGCCCCTACGCCGACACCGTGATCTACGAGGCCCACGTCAAGGGCCTCACCCGCACCCACCCCGACGTCCCCGACGAACTGCGCGGCACCTACGCGGGACTGGCGCACCCGGCCGTGGTGGAGCACCTGACCTCGCTCGGCGTCACCGCCGTCGAGCTGATGCCGGTGCACCAGTTCGTCCACGACGGCGTGCTGCAGGGCCGCGGCCTCACCAACTACTGGGGCTACAACACCATCGGCTTCTTCGCCCCGCACCACGCCTACGCCGCCCGCGGCACCCGCGGACAGCAGGTCACCGAGTTCAAGGAGATGGTGAAGACCCTGCACGCCGCCGGGCTCGAGGTGATCCTCGACGTCGTCTACAACCACACCGCCGAGGGCAACGAGAAGGGCCCCACCCTCTCCTTCCGGGGCATCGACAACTCCTCGTACTACCGCCTGGTCGACGGCGACTGGTCGCACTACTACGACACCACCGGCACCGGCAACAGCCTGCTGATGCGCCACCCCTACGTACTCCAGCTGATCATGGACTCGCTGCGGTACTGGGTCACCGAGATGCACGTCGACGGCTTCCGCTTCGACCTCGCGGCCACCCTCGCCCGCCAGTTCCACGAGGTGGACCGGCTGTCGGCGTTCTTCGACCTCATCCAGCAGGACCCGGTGATCAGCCGCGTCAAACTGATCGCCGAACCCTGGGACGTCGGCGAGGGCGGCTACCAGGTGGGCAACTTCCCGCCCCTGTGGTCGGAGTGGAACGGCAAGTACCGTGACGCCGTACGGGACTTCTGGCGCGCCGAGGACCACACCCTCGGCGAGTTCGCCTCCCGGCTGACCGGCTCCTCCGACCTCTACGCGCACAGCAGGCGCCGGCCGCGCGCCAGCGTCAACTTCGTCACCGCCCACGACGGCTTCACCCTGCGCGACCTCGTCTCGTACAACGACAAGCACAACGAGGCCAACGGCGAGGACAACCAGGACGGCGAGAGCACCAACCGGTCCTGGAACTGCGGAGCCGAGGGCCCCACCCGCGACCCCGCCGTGCTCCGACTGCGCGCCCGCCAGCAGCGCAACCTCCTCGCCACGCTGCTGCTCTCCCAGGGCATCCCGATGCTCTCCCACGGCGACGAACTGGGCCGCACCCAGCGCGGCAACAACAACGCCTACTGCCAGGACAACGAGATCAGCTGGATCGACTGGCGGCTCACCGACGAGCAGCGCGGCCTGCTGGAGTTCACGCGGACGCTCATCCGCCTGCGGGTCACCCACCCCGTGCTGCGCCGCCGCCGCTTCTTCCGCGGCGAGACCGCGCGCCACGCGGACCAGCCGCTGCCCGATCTGGTGTGGCTGCTGCCCGACGCGCGGGAGATGACCGACGACGCCTGGCAGCGCTCCGACGCCCACTCGGTCGGCGTGTTCCTCAACGGCGACGCCATCGCCGAACCCGACGCGCGCGGCCGGCCCCTGGTCGACGACTCCTTCCTGCTGCTGCTCAACAGCCACTGGGAGCCGGTGGACTTCCGCCTGCCGGACGCCGCCTACGGCGAACGCTGGACGGTACTGGTCGACACCGCGGACCCGGACGGCGCCCCCGACGAGGCGGAGTACAAGTGGGGCACCGTCCTCACCGTCGACGCCCGCAGTCTGGTGCTGCTGTCCCGTCCGTCCCGCACCCGCACCTCACCGTGAGCGGGCCGCCCCGGCCCCGGGCGGTGTCACCGCTCGGGGCGGGAGGTCACCGTGAACTGGGCGCCCTCGTTGTCGCGCAGCACGGCCTCGTCATCGCTCTCGGACAGGACGCTGCCGCCGTGCCGCTCGGCGGCGCGTGCGCAGGCCGCCACGTCCTTCACGGTGAAGTGAACCTGCCAGTGCGGGCGGATCGCCGGGTCGGGAGCCGACTCCGCCGCCCCCGACTCGATCCGCGCCACCACCTGCCCGCCGCTGCGCAGCACCACTTCCTCGCCCTCGTACTGCACCTCGCAGCAGCCGGGCTGGTCGGACGCCCAGTCGAAGACCTCGCCGTAGAAGATCGCGGCGTCGAAGGCGTCCCGGGTGTGCAGCCGGATGAACGCCGGCTGCGCGCGGCGCCAGGTGGGCCAGTCGGTGAACAGCTCGCCCTCCCAGATCCCGAACGTCGCCCCGTCCCGGTCGGCCAGCAGCGCCGCCCGCCCGGGCGGCAGGGAGATCGGGCCGACCGCCGAGGTGCCGCCGCGCTCCTGCACCCGCGCCGCGGCCTCGTCCGCGCTGCGCACCGCGAAGTACGGCGTCCACGCCACCGCCATCTGCCACATGGTGGCGACCCCGGCGATCCCGGCCACCGGCGCTCCGTCGGCCAGCGCGATGCGGAACCGGTCGCCGAGCCGGACCGGACGCCACTGCCAGCCCAGGACGGCCCCGTAGAACTCCTCGGTCGTCTTCACGTCGCGGCTGGTCAGGCTGACCCAGCAGGGTGCCCCGAACACGGAGTGCGTCGAGAAGACGTCGGTCGTGGCGGCGGGGGAGGGCGTGTCGTGGTTCATGGCAGTCGCGTCCTGATCTCGTCGGCCTGGCAGCCACCCGGATGTCACCAGTGTCCGCCGGATACCGGTCCGGGCGCCTGCCGAGTACCCCGGCGGTGGCACCGAAACGGTGACCCCGGCCACCCGGCCCACCCCGGTGGCACGGGACGGTCCGAGTGGTGACGATGGAGGGATCGGACACTGGGTGAAGGCACTCAAGCACTATGCGAAGGCACGATGAGAGCGGCACACCGGACCCGGAGGTGACCATGACCACGGACGGGGGCGCGGACCGGATCCTCCAGCTGGAGGAAGAGGTGCAGCAGCTGAAGGAAGCGGTCGCTTCGCACGCGGTGGTGGACCAGGCGATCGGCATGATCGTCGCCCTCGGCAGGGTCTCGCCCGACCAGGGCTGGACGGTGCTGAAGGAGGTCTCCCAGCGGACCAACATCAAGCTCCGCCACGTGGCCGACCTGATCCTCGTCTGGGGGCGCACCGGCCTGCTGCCCGCGGAGGTGCGGACGGTGCTGGAGGAGGTCCTGGACCGGCTCGGCCCCACCCAGGTCCCGGGCGCGCCGCCGGAGCGCTGAGCGCGCCCGCGCGGCGCGGGCCCGCTCAGCCGGTCTCGGCCAGCAGCTCCTCGCGCAGATGGGCGAAGCAGCTGCTGAGCAGCCGGGAGACGTGCATCTGCGAGATGCCGAGCTGCTCGGCGATGGAGCTCTGCGTCATCCCGCCGAAGAACCGCAGGTAGAGGATGAGCCGTTCGCGCTCCGGCAGCGCCTCCAGACAGGGGCGCACCGCCACCCGGTCGACGACGGTGTCGTAGGCCGGGTCCGGGCCGCCGATCGCGTCCCCGAGGGCGTATCCGTCGGTGCCCGGCATCTCCGCCTCCAGCGACAGCGCGGAGAAGCACTCCAGCGCCTCCATGCCGGTGCGCACCTCGGCCTCGGTCAGCTGGGCGTGCGCGGCGATCTCCGCGACCGTGGGCGGCCGGCCGGGGGTCGTCTGCGCCAGCTCCTTGGCCGCGTGCCGCACGCGGTTGCGCAGGTCCTGGACCCGGCGCGGCACGTGCAGGGTCCACATGTGGTCGCGGAAGTGGCGCTTGATCTCGCCGGTGATGGTCGGCACGGCGTACGCCTCGAAGGCGTTCCCGCGTGCCGGGTCGTAGTGGTCGACGGCCTTCACCAGACCGAGGGCCGCCACCTGGTACAGGTCCTCCAGGGCCTCACCGCGTCCGCGGAACCGGACGGCGATCCGTTCCGCCATGGGCAGCCAGGCCGTGACCAGTTCGTCGCGCAGCACGCTGCGCTCGGGTCCTTCGGGCAGGTCGGCCAGACGCGCGAAGTCCCCGGCGGTGTCCGGGGAGTCGTCGTGGGGGTGCGGCTTCCTGGGGCTGACGGTACGCATCACGCGCACCTCCCTGAGCGGGGTGCCGGATGGACAGAACCCGTGGGGAGCGGTGGCTCGGACCCCGGCGGCGCGGGGCCGGTGAGCGGTTCCCACGGAGGTGCCTCCGGTCCGAAGCACTGTGCATTCCATTCCCCGTGCGCCGCCCTCTCAAAACGGTTCCGGGCATTCCGTGGGAACCCTTCGCGGATAATGCACGGTGCGAAATCGAGGGAATTCAGGGAGTGAAACGCGCGGCACCCGGCGGGCCCGCCCGGCGCCGTCCGCGCCCCGCGGGCGCGGTCCGTCCCCCGGTCCGGCGGCGGTCACCCGGCCGGACGTGATGTGCGGCACGCCGCCGCCGTGCCCCGGACCGCCGGCCGGGGAGTTCCTCCAGCGCAGCGCTTGATCACCGATCAGATGGGGCGAACCGCCTGACCACAGCGCATTCTGCTCATTTGACAGTGCGCTGAGCCCACAGATAGGAAGCAGCGGACAGAAGTCGAGAGGTGCACTGTGTACGAGCCGAACGTGGTCGGGGACTGGCAGGAGTACGACGAGCATGCCGGTCTGCGGGTCCGCGTCCACCGTCTGGAAGCGGGCGAGCCGCCGCGCGGACGGGACGACGCAGCCGAGGGACTGGCGTACTTCAGTGTCCGCGTGACCGTCGAGAATCGCGGTGAGCGGCCTTTCTGCATTCATCTCGAGGACGGCCAGATCGATGTGCGGACCGGTCCCGAGGGCGAAAGCGCCTTCATCGACTGGCGCAACTCGCAGTTCATCGAGGGATTCGACGTCTACCCGCTGCGCCGCGCCACCGCCGTGCTCTACGCGGCCGCTCCCGAGGCGTCGCTGAGTCATGTCGACGTGCAGGTGCAGCTGCGCGCCGACGAGGAGTGGGCCGGCCGGCGGCTGTGGGCGGGCGGCATCGGTGTGCACGAGGCGTCCGCCGGGGCGCCGACGGGCGCCGGCCGGGAGAGCCTCGCGCAGCAGGTGAGCGTCTTCCTCCAGGAGCAGGCGGAGGAGGGCACCGCCTGACCCGGTGTCAGTGCGGGATGCCGTCGATGATCTCGCGGGCGCCCTGACGCAGCAGGGCCACGGCGACCGAGGTGCCGAGCGTCGCCGGATCGAGCCGCCCCGCCCACTCGTGCGCGTTCAGCCGGGTCTTGCCGTCCGGGGTGAAGACACAGGCCCGCAGGGACAGGTCACCGGTGCGGTGCACCTTCGCGGTCCCCGCGATCGGGCTGTTGCAGTGCCCCTGCAGCACATGCAGGAACATCCGTTCGGCGTCGGCCTCGCGGTGGGTGTCCGGGTCGCCGAGGGGGCCGACGGCCTCGATGAGCGCGGTGTCGCCCTCGCGGCACTGCAGGGCGAGGATGCCCGCGCCGATGGGCGGCATCATCGCCTCGGGGGAGAGGACCTCACTGATCACGTCGGCGCGGCCGATGCGTTCCAGTCCGGAGACCGCCAGCAGCAGGGCGTCCGCCTCCCCGGCCGCCAGCTTCTCCAGCCGCCGGTTGGCGTTGCCGCGGAACGGCACGCACCGCAGGTGCGGATGGGTGGCGGCCAGTTGCGCGACCCGGCGCACCGAGGAGGTGCCGATCCGGGTCCCGGGCGGAAGCTCGTCCAGGGTGAGGCCGTCCGGGTGCACCAGGGCGTCGCGGACGTCGTCCCGCTTCAGGAACGCGGCGAACACCGTGCCCGCCGGGAGCGGCCGGTCGGCGGGCACGTCCTTGACGCAGTGCACGGCGAGATCCGCCTCGCCGGCGAGCAGTGCCGCGTCCACCTCCTTGGTGAACGCGCCCTTGCCCTCCACCTGCGACAGATCACCCAGCCACTTGTCCCCGGTCGTCTTCACCGGTACGACCTCGGTGCGCACGCCGGGCCGGGCGGCGGCCAGCTCCGCCCGGACGCGCTCCACCTGGGCGAGTGCCATGGGCGAGTCGCGGGAGACGATACGGATCAGTTCGGGGGAGGGCATGCCGACACGATAGACCCTGCGGGCCCACGGCCGGGCCGGGACGCCGTACGGCGCCCCGGCCCCAACAGGCCCGCCCCGCTCAGGCGTTCGGGTCGAACGGGATGCCCGAGGGCTTGGCCGCCGCGAGGTGGGAGGCGAAGCTCGAGTCCTTCAGGCCGAAGGTGGCGCTGCCGAAGTCGTACGAGGTGAGCTTGTCGCGCAGCCCCGCCGGGTAGCCGTTCCAGCCGACCAGCGCCGGGTACTGCCAGCTGCCCTTGTGGTTCTCCGGCGGTTCGTCGCCCGAGCCCGCGAGGCGGAAGCAGTGGGTGCTGATGCCGTCCTTGTGGTAGACGATCTTCGGGTGCGTGCCGTCGAAGCGGACCGCGGAGCGGGCGTGGATCGAGAACGAGCCGTGGTTGGACGTCGAGACGTACTGCACGGTGTCGTTCTGCACCCACACCACGACGTGCTCCCAGTCGTGGCGGTGGCCCCCGAGGCTGCTGCCCGGCAGGGCCTGGTCCTTCTCGAAGTAGAGGCCGTAGACGACGGCGCACCAGCCGTTGTTGCACTTGGAGCGGGAATAGCTGTTGGTGCTGTCCAGGTCCGGGGCGTCACGGCAGTTGCCGTTGAGCGCGCCGGTCGGGTTGAGGCCGGTGTTGACGGAGCCGTCCGGGCCGATGGCCGGAGTGGGGTAGCAGCCGTCGGTGTCGTAGTCGAAGGCGGGCTGGAAGGTGCGGTCCAGTCCGTCCGCGTTGGCCGGCAGGGCGGGGGGCGGTGCGGCGAAGGCGGTGGCGGGGAAGGCGATGATGAGGGCGACCGCGCCGGCCAGGCCGGTCAGCCATCTCCTGCGGTGCGTTCGGGACGTGCTCGACGACACTGCGTCCTCCTCTTGTGCGGGCGCAGCCCAACCACTGTGGGGGGCAAGAGCGTTCAGGATCTCCGCTGGACGCATACATGCCAAGAGGGCGCAGGCGTACCGCCGGTGAAGCGCGGCCCAACACTGGCGGCACCGGCTACCGGATCACACCAGGTCATCCGGAATGTCTGCCGCCGCCTCCTCGGGTGCGAGGTCCGGCCGGAGCCGCAGCCAGGACGGCTGGCGCAGCATCCCGTCCCGGGTGCGGGTGCTGTAGCGCACCTCGCCGACCAGCCGGGGCACCACCCAGCGCGCGCCCGGCGCCGCCGGGACGGGGTCGAAGGGGCAGACGTCGGTCGCCGCCGCCCGCAACAGCGCCGCCAGTTCAACGCGTTCGGCCTCGCTCCAGCCGGTGCCCACTCCGCCGACGTACCGCAGCCGCCCCGCCGCCCGCTGTCCGACCAGCACCGCGCCCGGCAGACCGGTCAGCCGTCCCCTGCCGGGCAACCAGCCGCCGACCAGGACGTCCTCGCTGCGCATGTTGCGGATCTTGATCCAGGCGCGGGAGCGCACGCCCGGTTCGTACACCGAGTCCAGCCGCTTGCAGACCAGCCCTTCGAGGCCGTGTTCGAGGGTCGCCCGCAGCGCCTGGGCGCCGTGGCCGACGATCGCGGCCGGAGTGGACCAGGCCGGCCCGTCGAGGGCGAGGTCCAGCAGCGCCTCGCGGCGGGCGGTGTAGGGCAGCCGGAGCAGCGGCCGTCCGGCCAGGTGCATGACGTCGAACAGCACCAGGTGGACGGGGACCGCCGCGGCCCGCCGGGCGGCCCGCCCGGGGGCGTGCGCCAGGCCCATCCGGGACTGCAGCAACTGGAAGCTCGCGCGGCCGTGTTCGTCCAGCGCGAGCACCTCGCCGTCCAGGACCGCGGGCGTGGTCCCGAGGGCGGTGGCCAGTGGCCGGAGCTCGGGGTAGGCGGCCGTGATGTCCTGCCCGGAGCGGGCGCGCAGCGCGACGGTGCCGTCCCCGGGGAGGTAGACCACCGCCCGCTGGCCGTCCTGCTTGGTCTCGTAGGCGAAGCGGGCGTCCGCCACCGGGGACGGCAGGGCGCCGGGGGTGGCGAGCATGGGCGCGATCAGGGGCAGGGTCACGGGTGAGGTGTGGACGCCCGCGGGGACCGCCACGCCCCGGCGGCCGTGGTTTCGCCCGAACGGTGGGGGCGTCGGCGGTTGATTGAGTTACGCAATGAGATGGTAAAGTCGGCGCATGCCCACACCCCCGCTCCCCGACGTCCCCGCCTCGCCGGAAGTGGCCGAGATCGAGCGCGCGCTCAGCCGCATCACCTACCTGAGCACGCGCGCCCGGCAGCACGAACGGCTGATGGCCCTGGCGGGCGTGCCGCTGGACCGGGCCGCCGTGGCGCTGCTGCGCCAGATGGCGGACGCCGAGCCGATGCGGCCGGGGGAGCTGGCCGCCCGGCTGGGCGTGGAGGCCTCGCACGTCACGCGCACGGTGCAGCAGCTGGAGCGGTCCGGCCACGCCGTCCGGGTCCCGGACCCCGACGACCGCCGCGCCCAGCGCATCGAGCTCACCGACGCCGGCCGGGAGGCGATCGCCCGGATCCGCGAGACCGGGGTGCGGGGGATGCGGGTGGCCCTGGCCCACTGGTCGCCGGAGGACCTGCGGCAGCTCGCGACCCTCTTCCACCGCATGGTCGACGACTTCCTCGCCCACGCCGCCGACGAGGAGACGGAACCGGCCGCGACCGCCTGACCCGGCGCCTCCGCCGGCCGGCGGCGCCCGGTGACGGCGTCCGGACCCGGCGCGCCACGCGCTACTTACTGTCCGGTAATATCGCGCGGCAGGTCATCAGAGGAGGAACCGTGTCCCGGTCCGAACGCTCGCCCCTGCTGCTCGCCGGCCTGCTGGCCGCCGCCGGCACCGCCCATTTCGCCGCCCCGCGCCAGTTCGACCACACCGTGCCGCGCTCCCTGCCCGGCTCGCCCCGGACCTGGACCTACGCGAGCGGCGCCGTCGAGCTCGCGCTGGCCGCCGGTGTGGCACTGCCCCGCACCCGCAGGGTCGCCGCGCTGGCCACGGCCGCCTTCTTCGTCGGCGTGTTCCCCGCCAACATCAAGATGGCCGTCGACTGGCGCCACCGCCCCGCCCCGCAGAAGGCGGCGGCGCTCGGCCGGCTGCCCCTGCAACTGCCGCTGGTGCTGTGGGCGCGCGGCGTCGCCAAGGGCGCGGAGGGCCGGTCGTGAGCGGGCGCCCGGAGAAGGGCGACACGGTCGAGGACTTCGCGCTGCCGGACGAGACCGGCACCGTCCGCCGGCTCTCGGACCTGCTCACCGAAGGGCCGGTGGTGCTGTTCTTCTACCCCGCCGCCCTCAGCCCCGGCTGCACCGCGCAGGCCTGCCACTTCCGCGACCTCGCCGCCGAGTTCGCCGCGGCCGGCGCCCGGCCGGTGGGCATCAGCTCGGACGCCGTCGAACGGCAGGCGGAGTTCGCGGGACGGCACGGCCTCGGCATGCCCCTGCTGTCCGACGCGGACGGCACGGTCCGTGAGCGGTTCGGTGTGAAGCGGGGCATCGCCCTCGCGCCGACCCGGCGCGCCACCTTCGTCATAGACCGGGACCGGACCGTCCTGGAGGTCGTCCGCAGCGAGGTGCGCATGAACGTCCACGCCGACCGGGCCCTCGCCGCGCTCCGCGACCACCGGCCCTGACACCACCCGGACGCCCAGTCGCGGTTGATACCGGTCGGCAACGGGATGATCCTGGACGAATGGAGGACGCCTCCGCCGCGGTCGTCGTCGATGCCCGCGGCCTTGTGACGGGGTGGAGCGAGGGCGCCCGGCGGCTGACCGGACACCCGGCCGAGGAGGCCGTGGGACGGGCCGTACGGGAGCTCCTCGCCCCGGACACCCCGCCGTCCGGCACACCCATGCCGTCGGGCCGGGCCGTGCTGCGCCACCGCGACGGCCACCCCGTGCCGGCCCGGCTCACCGTACGGCCCCTGCTGGGCGCCGACGGCACCCCGGCCGGACACGTGATCACCGCCGAGCCGCCCGACACGGCGGAGGCCCCGCTGACCGCGCGCGCGTTCCAGCAGGCCTCCGTGGCGATGTCGATCTTCGACTCCGAGCAGCGCTTCCTGGGGCTCAACGACGTCGCCTTCCGGATCATGGGCGGCCATGTGCAGGAACTCCTCGGGCAGCCGTACCTGGACACCGTCGACGAGGGCGCGGACACCCTCGACATCCACCGGCACCTGCGCCGCGTCGTCGAGACGGGCGAGCCCCTGCACTACGAGACCGTCACCCGGGCTCCCTCCGAGGTCCGCTCGCGCGCCTGGAACATCGAGATGTGGCCGGTCCGCGAGGCGTCCGGAGAGGTGATCGGCACCGCCATCGCGGCGTTCGACAACACCGAGCAGCACCGGGCCCGGCGGCGCCTGGCCCTGCTCAACGAGGCCGCCACCGGCATCGGCACCACCCTGGACGTCGTCCGCACCGCCGAGGAACTCGTGGAGGTCCTGGCACCCGCGTTCGCCGACTTCGTCGCCGTCGACCTGCTCGACTGGGTGCTCGGAGCCGACGAGCCCCCCGCCGCCCTCCCGGAGAGCGGGATCGTGCTGCGCCGCGTCGCGCACGGCTCCGGCTCCCACGAGAGCCACGGGGCGGCCGTCCACCTCGGCCGGACGGACGTCTACCCGGCGTACTCCCCGCCCGCGCGGGCGCTGCGGGAGTGCAGAGCGGTACTCGCCCGCGCGGGCGAGCCCGACTTCGACCGGTGGATCGCGGAGCGCGTCGCGCCCGCCCCGGCCGCCCGCCCACCCATCGCCGCCGTCCATTCCCTGCTGGCCGTACCGCTGCGCGCCCGCGGCACCACGCTCGGTGTCGCGGTCGCCGTGCGCACCGTCCACCCCGACGGGTACGTCGCCGAGGACGCCGTACTCGCGGAGGAACTCGCCAGCCGCGCCGCCGTCTGCGTCGACAACGCCCGCCGCTTCGCCCGCGAACGCACCACCGCGCTCACCCTCCAGCACAGCCTGCTGCCCAGGGGACTGCCCGGTCAGGCCGCCGTCGAGGTCGCCCACCGCTATCTGCCCTCCGGTTCGGCGGCCGGCATCGGCGGCGACTGGTTCGACGTCATCCCGCTGGCCGGCAGCCGGGTCGCCCTGGTCGTCGGTGACGTCGTCGGCCACGGCATCCCCTCGGCGGCGACCATGGGCCGGCTGTGCATGGCCGTGCGCACCCTCGCCGACGTGGACCTCCCGCCCGACGAACTCCTCACCCACCTCGACGACCTGGTCACCCATCTCGCCGCCGGCGACCGCGACGACATCGGCGAACTCGGCGCCACCTGCCTGTACGCCGTCTACGACCCGGTCTCGCGCCATCTGAGCGTGGCCGCGGCCGGCCACCCCGCGCCCGCCCTCGTCCTGCCCGACGGCACCTGCCGGCTCATCCCCGTGAACGCGGGCCCGCCGCTGGGCGTGGGAGGGCTGCCGTTCGAGGCGACGGAGCTCCAGCTGCCCGAGGGCTCCGTCGTCGCCCTCTACACCGACGGACTGGTCGAGGACCGCGACCGCGACATCGACCGCGCCACGGACGAGCTGCGCCGCGCCCTGTCGGTGCCCGCGGACTCGCTGGACGCCCTGTGCGACGGGGTGCTCAAGCACGTGCTGCCGGAGGAGCCCGGTGACGACGTGGCCCTGCTGCTGGCCCGCACCCGGGCCCTCGGCGCCGACCACGTCGCCACCCGGGACGTGCCCTCGGACCCCGAGGAGGTGGGCGCCGCCCGGCAGTGGGCCACCGCCATGCTCACCGCGTGGGGACTGGACGAGATCGCCTTCATCACCGAACTCGTCGTCAGCGAACTGGTCACCAACGCCATCCGGTACGGGGTGCCCCCCGTCAAACTGCGGCTGATCCGCGACCGCACGCTCATCTGCGAGGTCGCCGACGCCAGCTCCACCTCACCGCATCTGCGCCGCGCCCACGCCTTCGACGAGGGCGGGCGCGGACTGCTGCTGGTGGCCCAGCTCACCCAGCGCTGGGGCAGCCGGCAGACGGGCGGCGGCAAGACCATCTGGGCGGAACAACCACTGCCGGCCCCCGCGTCTCCCGCGTGATCCTTGGGCGGGGCGGGCCGGGCGGCGGCCGGTGCACCTGGTCTCGCGTGGTCGCTCGGGCGGTCGGCCTTCCGTGGTGATACCGGGCGCTGGTCTCGCGTGGTCGCTCGGGCGGCCGGCCTTCCGTGGTGATGCCGGGCGCTGGTCTCGCGTGGTCGCTCGGGCGGCCGGCCTTCCGTGGTCATGCCGGGCGCCGGTCCCGCGTGGTCGCTCGGGCGGTCGGCCTTCCGTGGTGATGCCGGGCGCCGGTCCCGCGTGGTCGGCCGGGCGTCAGCCCTCCGCGGCGACCTGGGCGAGGGTGCGGCCGGAGCGTACCGATCGTGCCCGTCGCGGATCGGGGGCGCCCCGGCCGCCCGCCCCGCCCTTGGCCGCCCGGACCAGGAGCCACGCCTCCTCACCGCCGTCGTTCCCGTCGCGGAAGCGGGTGAGGGCGTACTCGCCGTGCAGCTTCGCCCCGCGCAGCCGGAACGTGGCGTGCCCGCGCGCCAGCGACTCCGCGAAGTCGACGGGCCGGCCCCGGCGGTCGTGGCTCAGCGGCTCGTAGGTGCCGTGGTCCCAGACGATCACGGTGCCGCCCCCGTACTCACCGCGCGGGATCACCCCCTCGAACTCCTCGTACTCCAGCGGATGGTCCTCCGTGGGCACGGCGAGCCGCTTGTCCCGCGGGTCGGCGGACGGGCCCTTGGGGACCGACCAGGACCTCAGCACCTCGCCCACCTGGAGCCGGAAGTCGAAGTGCATCCGGCGCGCGTCGTGGATCTGCACCACGAAGCGGGGCTCCGCGCCCGGCGCCGCCCCCGCTCCCCGGGGCTCGCGCGTCCGGTCGAAGTCCCGCTTGCCGTGGTAGTCCCGCAGCCGGTCCCGTCCGCCCACCGTGGTGCTCCTTCCCGTGCGTCACCGTCGCCCGTGCCGGCCCCGGGTACCCGGTCAGAACTCCTCGTGCACCTGGGGGTCCCCGCCGATCCGGCGGTGGGCGCGGTCGGCGACGGCCCGCATCTGGCCGGCGTCCAGTTCGAATCCGAAGACGTCGAGGTTGGTGAGCTGCCGCTCAGGGTCGGACGACTTGGGGACGGGCAGCGCGCCCAGCTGGATGTGCCAGCGCAGCACCGCCTGCGCCGGGGTCACCCCGTGCGCCTCGGCGACGGCGGCCACGGCCGGATCGTCCAGGAGCCGCGAGCCACGGCCGAGCGGGCTCCAGCTCTCCACGAGCACGCCCTTGTCCGCGTGGTGGGCGCGCAGCTCCTCCTGCGGGAAGAGGGGGTGCAGTTCGACCTGGTTGACGGAGGGCAGCACCCCGGTTTCCTTCTCCAGCCGCTCGATGTGGGCGGGCGTGAAGTTGGAGACGCCGATCGACCGGACCAGGCCGTCCTCGCGCAGCTTGATCATGGCCTTCCAGGAGTCGACGTACTTGTCGACGCGGGGGAGCGGCCAGTGGATCAGATAGAGGTCGACGTACTCCAGGCCGAGCCGGGCCCGGGACTCCTCGAAGGAGGTGAGGGTCTCCTCGTAGCCGTGGTGCCGGCCCGGGAGCTTCGTCGTCACGACGATCTCCTCGCGCGGCACGCCGGAGCCCGCGACGGCACGGCCGACCCCGGTTTCGTTGCGGTAGTTGGTCGCGGTGTCGACGAGGCGGTAACCCGCCTCCAGGGCCGTGGTCACCGCCCGCTGCGCCTCGGCGTCGTCCATCGGCCAGGTGCCCAGGCCCAGGGCGGGGATCGTGGTGCCGTCGTTCAGGGTGTGGCGCGGGATGCTGATCACGAGGGGGACCTTCCCGTTGGCGGTGTGGTCCTCCCAGCGTCGGGGACGGTGGGGGCGGTGATCAACCGGACGGGCGGGCCGGTGCCGGGCCGGGCCCTGTCGCCAGGCCCGCCCGACGCTGCCACGATCTTCCCGGAACCCGGTCCGCACGGGACCGGCGGGAGCGACGGAGTGGGGACGCATGACGACGGACAGGGACGGCACGGCGGACGGCGGGCGGAGCGCGGCGGTGGAGGTGCGCCCCGTCGCCGGGCACATCGGGGCCGAGGTCACCGGGGTCGACCTCGCCGGTGACCTCGACGACGCGGTGATCGCCGGGATCAGGGCGGCGGTGCTGCGCTGGAAGGTGGTGTTCTTCCGCGGCCAGCGCCTTGACCACGCCGGACACGTGGCACTGGCCCGCCGGTTCGGCGAACCCGTCGTGCTGCCGCGGCGCGGGAGGGCCTCGCCGCCGGACTTCCCCGAGGTCGAGACGACCGCCGACCGGCTGGAGCTGGGCGGCCGGTTCGGCATGGAGCACGACGAGTGGCTGTGGCGTCGCCGCCACAGCCTGCTGCGGGGCTGGCACTGCGACCACGGCGCCCGCGTCGACCCGCCGGCCGCCACGATCCTGCGCGCCGAGACCGTCCCGCCGTACGGCGGCGACACCACCTGGTCGAACCTGGCCGCCGCCTACGCCGGGCTCTCGGCGCCGGTGCGCGAGTTCGCCGACCGGCTGCGGGCGGAGCACCGCCTCGGGGTCGGCTACCAGCCCCGGCCCGGCGACGACGCGTACGTGCGTCACCTGCTGGACCACCAGACCGCCTCCGAGCACCCGCT
This sequence comes from Streptomyces capillispiralis, assembly GCF_007829875.1. Classification (NCBI taxonomy): domain Bacteria; kingdom Bacillati; phylum Actinomycetota; class Actinomycetes; order Kitasatosporales; family Streptomycetaceae; genus Streptomyces; species Streptomyces capillispiralis. Next base: position 7,662,644 of record NZ_VIWV01000001.1, read on the forward strand.
GGTGCGGGTCCACCCGGAGACCGGGGAGCGGGTGCTGTTCGTCAACGGCTACTACGTCGAGCGGATCACCGGCCTGTCCCGCCCCGAGAGCCGGGCCGTGCTGGAGATGCTGCTGGAGCAGGCGACCCGGCCCGAGTACACCGTGCGGTTCCGCTGGGAGCCGGGCAGCGTCGCGTTCTGGGACAACCGGGCCACCGTCCACCTGGCGCCGGGCGACACCGCCCACCTCGACCACCCGCGGATCATGCACCGGGTGATGCTCGCCGGTGACGTCCCGGTCGGCGTGGACGGCCGGCCGTCCAGGGCCCTGACCGGTACCGCGCCCGGACGCTGGTAGGCGGACCGGCGCCCGGCGACACCGCCGCCGCAGGAGGGGCGGCCTCCGGCCGGCGGCCGGGTCAGAAGGCGCGGCGCAACAGGCCGAGCAGCGCCGCCCAGTGGCGCTCGTCCGCCGCCTCGTCGTACGCGGCCGTGTCGGACTGGGTGCAACCGTGTCCGGCACCGGCGTACACCTCGCAGCGGTGCCGGACCCCGGCCTCCGTCAGGGCCCGCTCCAGCCGCTCGATCTGTTCCGCGGGCAGCGCGTGGTCGCGGTCGGCGTGGCCGAAGTACACCTCGGCGGTGATCCGGCCGGCCAGCAGGTGGGGACCGTCCGGCGCGTCCGTCGCCAGCCCGCCGCCGTGGAACCCGGCCGCGGGGCCACCCGCTCCGGGTAGGTGCCGGCCGTGCGCAGGGAGAGCGCCGCGCCCAGGCAGTAGCCGGTCACCGCCACCGGACCGTCGGCCGCCGCGGGGCACTCGGCGAGCCACCGCAGACAGGCCCCGGCGTCCCGCATCGCCCGCTCGGCGCCCTCACTCGAACCGCGAGACGTCGCCCGCGCCCCGCCGCACGATCTCCGGCTCACCGCCCGAGAAGTCGATCACCGTGGTCGGCTCGGTGCCGCACTCGCCGGAGTCGATCACCGCGTCCAGCACGTGGTCGAGCCGGTCCTTGATCTCCCAGCCCTGCGTCATCGGCTCGTCCTCGCCGGGCATCAGCAGGGTGCTGGACAGCAGGGGCTCGCCGAGCTCCGCGAGCAGCGCCTGGGTGACGACGTGGTCGGGGATGCGCACGCCCACCGTCTTCTTCTTGGGGTGCTGCAGCATGCGCGGCACCTCCTTCGTCGCGGGCAGAATGAACGTGTAGCTGCCCGGGGTCGACGCCTTGACCGCGCGGAACACGTCGTTGTCGATCCGTACGAACTGGCCGAGCTGCGCGAAGTCCCGGCACACCAGCGTGAAGTGGTGCCGGTCGTCCAGCTTGCGGATCGTGCGGATCCGGTCGATGCCGTCCCGGCTGCCCAGACGGCAGCCGAGGGCGTAGCAGGAGTCCGTGGGATACGCGATCAGGGAGTCGGAGCGGATGCTGTCGGCTACCTGGGAAATGGTGCGCGACTGGGGGTTGTCGGGGTGCACGTCGAAGTACTTCGCCATTCACCGAGCTTATGCCGCCCGCGCGCGCCCGTGCCGCCGCGGCCGTTCCGGTGCGCCGTCGCGCCGGGATGAGCCGCGCGCGTGAGTGGGGTAACGTCCCCCAACCGGGCCCGGGACGGCGAGCGGACGAGGGGAAGGCCGAGGTGACAGGCCGCAACGACGGAAAACGGCGGCCGCCGACGGCGGCCGGGGAGCACCCGGCGTGGGCGCGCGAACTGCTGGACCACCTGCGGCCGGGCGGGCGTGACGTCCGCAGGGTCGTCGACTGGCTGGCCGGCGCCGCGCACGCCGAGGTGTCGCTCCAGGACGACGCCGGCACGCTCCTCGCCGGAACCCGGCTGCCGCTGGACGAGTCCCTCGTGGCCGGCCTCCGCTCCGGCAGGATCGCCTCCGCCGCCTGGGAGGGGGAGGGGCACCACCTGCGCCTGGTGCGGGTGGGGCATCCCGCGCGGGCCTGCGTGCTGGCCGTCTCCCGCGAGGCCCCCTTCGACCGGCACACCGCCGACGTCGTCACGCACACCGCCCAGGTGATCGAACTCCTGCTGTCCGCCCATGAGACCGCCGCCGCCGGACACCGGCTGCGGCGGGCCACCGCCGATCTGCGGCTGGCCATCCTGCAACTGCTGATGGTCGAGGACACCGTCGCCGCCCGCCGGGTCGCCGCGGGCCTCTGGCCGGGCCTGCTGGACGCCGACACCGCGTGCGTCTACGTGGTCGAGTCCACGCCGGGCCGGCGCGAACAACTCCTGGAGGACTGCCTGGACACCACGCGGGAGGAGGCCCTCGTCGTACGGTGCCCGGCCATGGACGGCCACGTGATCGTCGTCAGCCCCCGCGAGGCCACCGCCGACCACCTGCGGTCCCTGGTCGAGCGGCACCCGGACACCTACCTCGGCGGCAGCGTCTGGCAGAGCCTCGCGCGCACCGCCACCGCCTACGGGCAGGCCGTCAGCGCCCTGGCGGTGGCCCGGTTCCGGGCGGACAAGACGGCCGTGTACGCCGAGCGCACCCACCCCGAGCGGCTGATGGACCCGGCGGCCCTGCGCGGCTGGACGGCCATGGTGCTGCGCCCGCTCGACGCGCTGCCGCACCACACCCGCGCCGAACTCCTCGCCACCACCCGCCTCGGTCTGGAGTTCACCGCCGTCAACTCCGCCAAGATCCTCGGCGTCAGCCGCAACACCGTGCGCGCCCGCATGGAACGCGTCGAGACCATGCTCGGCGTCGACTTCGGCGACGTCACCGCCCGCGCCGTCGTGCACCTGGCGCTCCACACCCAGATCAACCTGCTGGACGGCCGGGCGGGCACCGCTCCGGGGGCGCCCGCCCGCCTCGCCGACCTGCTGGCCGGCCCCGCCGTCGGCGCGTGGGCGCGGGAACTGCTGGGCCGCCTGGACGGGGACCCCCGCAACGTGCGCCGCACGGTGCGCACCTGGATCGCCGCCGGCGGCAACGCCGAGCGGGCCGCGCAGAGCCTGGGCGTCCACCCCCAGACCGTGCGCGAGCACGTGCGCGGTGCCGAACCGGTGCTCGAACGCCAGCTGCTGGCCGCCGGGACCGACCTGTACGAGGTCGTCCTGGCGCACCTGGCGGTGGGCGACCTGGAGCAGCCGCTGCTCGCGGGCGGGTAAACCGGGCCTTTCGGACTCAGTTGTGCACGGATGAGCCCCGACCGGCCCGCAGCGGGCACCGATGCGATACACAGACCCGCCTCCCGCCGCATAGTTTCGAACTCATGACGGGGGCACGACCGGAACGGGGGACCGGTCGCGCCCCCGCTCCGTCGCCGCTGTGTGCCTCCGGCGAGGACGGGTACCCGGTCGCCGCTGTGGAGGCCCGCCGGACGCACCGGTGAACCGGTGCGGGCGGGCCCGGAACGAGCACCGCGAAAAGGAGACCCGGATGACCAGCGACACGGAGACCGGCGGCGTCACCGGCACGCAGGACAAGGACTACAACCTCATCTGGTACGTCGAGGCGTGCCTGAGCAACGCACTGCGCCTGGAGAGCTACATCCAGGACGCCGAGCGCGCCAAGGACACCGAGGTCGCCGACCTGTTCCGCAAGGCCCAGGCGGACAGCCGCAAGGGTGCGGAACTGGGCAAGGGACTGCTGAAGGCGCGTCTGAACGGCGGCTGAACAAGCCGCTCGGGAGGCCCGGCCGCCGTGGGACGCGACGGCCGGGCCTCGCCCGACCCCCGGCCCGGCGGGTGACGCCCAGGAGGGTGATCGCCCACCGGGCGGTATCCGGACTCCCGGTGGAGTGACCCGCGCAACGCACCGCCGCCCACGGCCGCGCCTCGCCCGGCCACCGGCCCCACGCGGGCGCGGTGCGCCGCTCCGAGTCGCCGCCCGCGGCGATGGCGGGCAGCATGGCCTTGCGTACGCACGCCATCGGGGGGACGCCGAACAGCGCGAGGAGCCCACGATCATGACGGACGTTTCGAGCCGGGGCCCCGCTCCGGGCGACGACCGCAAGGTACTCACCAACCGACAGGGCCACCCGGTCTACGACAACCAGAACCAGCGCACCGTCGGCGCCCGGGGCCCGGCCACGCTGGAGAACTACCAGTTCCTGGAGAAGATCAGCCACTTCGACCGGGAGCGCATCCCCGAGCGCGTGGTGCACGCCCGCGGCGTCACCGCGTACGGCTACTTCGAGGCGTACGGGAAGTGGGGCGACGAGCCGATCTCGCGCTACACCCGCGCCAAGCTCTTCCAGGAGCGGGGCAAGCGCACCGACCTGGCCGTCCGCTTCTCCACCGTCATCGGCGGACGCGACTCCTCCGAGGCCGCCCGCGACCCCCGCGGTTTCGCCGTGAAGTTCTACACCGAGGACGGCAACTGGGACCTCGTCGGCAACAACCTGGGCGTCTTCTTCATCCGGGACGCGATCAAGTTCCCGGACGTCATCCACGCCCTCAAGCCCGACCCGGTCACCTTCGAACAGCAGCCGCGCCGCATCTTCGACTTCATGTCGCAGACCCCCGAGTCGATGCACATGCTGGTCAACCTGTTCAGCCCGCGCGGCATCCCGGCGGACTACCGCCACATGCAGGGCTTCGGCGTGAACACCTACAAGTGGGTCAACGCCGAGGGCGACACCAAGCTGGTCAAGTACCACTGGATGCCCAAGCAGGGCGTGCGCAGCATGACCGAGGAGGACGCGGCCAACGTCCAGGCCCAGGGGCTCGGCCACGCCACCAAGGACCTCTACGAGGCGGTGGCGCGCGGCGAGTACCCGGAGTGGGAACTGCTGGTCCAGATGATGGACGACCACGACCACCCGGAGCTGGACTTCGACCCGCTGGACGACACCAAGACCTGGCCCGAGCAGGACTTCCCGCCGCAGCCGGTGGGCCGCATGGTGCTCGACCGAATGCCGGACAACTTCTTCGCCGAGAACGAGCAGATCTCCTTCGGCACCGGCGTCCTCGTCGACGGACTGGACTTCTCCGACGACAAGATGCTCGTCGGCCGGACCTTCTCCTACAGCGACACCCAGCGCCACCGGGTCGGCCCGAACTACCTGCAACTGCCCGTCAACCGGGCCAAGCACGCGGACGTGCGCACCAACCAGCGCGACGGCCAGATGACGTACCACGTCGACGCCGCCGGCGAGAACCCGGCGGTGAACTACGAGCCGTCGATCACCGGCGGTCTGCGCGAGGGCCAGTACCCGACGCACGACGAGCAGGGCCCGGAGATCAGGGGCCGGCTGACCCGCAAGCGCATCCCGCGGACCAACGACTACCTCCAGGCCGGCCAGCGCTACCTGCTGATGGAGGACTGGGAGCGCGACGACCTGGTGAAGAACTTCGTCGGCCTGATCTCCCAGTGCGACCGGGCGGTCCAGGAGCGCATGGTGTGGCACTTCCTGCTGGTCGAGAACGACCTCGGCCGCCGGGTCGGCGAAGGCCTCGGCATCATGCCGGAGGACGTCGCCCACCTCGATCCCCTCGCCGGGCAGGACCTCACGGACGAGGACCGCAAGCGGCTGGCCAACCTCGGCGACAACCCGCCGCGCGACGTGGAGGGACTCACCATGACCCACTGCGTCCCCGACGAACGGCACGTGGTGACCCGGTGAGCGGTCACCCGGCCGCGGCCGACCGCGCCACCGCGAGGGCCTGCTCGGCGTAACCGCGCCCGAACAGTACGGCGTGCACCAGCAGCGGAAACAGCTGGTGCACGCCGACGCGTTCCTGCCACCCGTCGGCGAGCGGCGCCACCTGCCGGTAGCCGTCCAGCACCGCGTCCGGATGGGGACAGCCGAAGAGGGCGAGCATCGCGAGGTCGGTCTCCCGGTGCCCGCCGTGCGCCGCCGGGTCGATCAGCCGGACGTGCCCGTCGGCGCCCCACAGCACATTGCCGTTCCACAGGTCGCCGTGCAGCCGCGCGGGCGGCTCGGCCGGCCCCGCCAGCTCCGGCAGCCGCTCGCAGACCCGCTCCACGACGCCCGCCTCACCGGCCCGTACGGTGCCGTCGTCGACGGCCCGGCGCAGATACGGCAGCACCCGGTGCTCGGCGTACCAGCCGGGCCAGTCGTCGCCGGTGACGTTGCGCATCGGGGCGAGCCCGATGTACGCCTCCACCGGACCGCCCGGCGGCGGCGCCCCGAAGGCGGGCGCGCCGGCCGCGTGCAGGGCGGCCAGGTCACGGCCGAACCGGACGGCGGCGTCCCGCCCCGGCGGGCCCTGCGCCACCCGGTCGACGACCAGCCGCCGCGCGTCGTGTCCGTGCACCGCCGGTACCCGCACCGTCCCCGCCGCGGCCAGCCAGCGCAGCCCGGCCGCCTCGGCGCGGGCCGCCTCCACGCCCTCGGTCCGCTTCACGACCACCACCCGGCCGTCGTCGAGGGTCACCTCGGCGAGCGAACCGGACAGCGGGCGCACCCCGGCGACCGTACGTCCGGTGAACCGGGCGGCCACGGCCTCCGGCCCGTCACCGTCCGGCGCCGCCGGACCGGGCGGAAAGGTCATGGGGGCTCCTCCCTCACACGGGCGGTGCGGCACGGTCCGCGCGCCGCACCGCCCCTCGGCACACGGTCCGCCCCAGCGTACGAACCCGGCGTACGGACCCGCCCGCATCCGCCACCGCCCATCACGCGGGACGGTGAAATACGTCCGCCCACCGATCCGGCGCCGGCGTGCCGGGGGACCACTGGGTTCATGACGAGTTCATCGTTCCAGCGCACCCTCACCCTGCCCGCCTCGCTCTGCGAACAGGCCGCACAGCACCTGGAGCAGGCCGCCAGGCGGACCGTCGACGGGGCCGGCATCCCGCTGAAGGCGTTCCGCGCGGCCGCCGACAGCGACTACACCCTCCCGGTCTCCGTGGTGGAACAGGCGGCGGGCTGTCTGCTGGTCCTGGCCACGGAGACCGCCCAGTCCGTCCGGCCCTCGGTGCTGCGCACCACCATCGGCGTCGCCCTCTGCCTGCGCGACGCCGTCCAGGCCGTCCACGAGCCCGCCCTCACCACCCGGTTCTGGTGAGGGCGCGCCGAATGCTCCCCGCAGCGGGGGGAACCCGGCCCAGCCCCACCACCCACACCCCCAGGAGAAGGCCATGAGTCTGTTGCGCGTCCTCGGCCGTCCGATGCTCGCCTCGATGTTCGTCGCGGGCGGCCTCGATTCCTTCCGCAACCCCGAGGCCGTCGCGCCCGTCGCCGAGCCCGTCGTCAAGCCCGTCACCGAGCGGGTCGCGGCGCTGCCGGACCGCACCGAGGACGCCGTACGCCTCAGCGGCGCCGTCCAGCTCGTCGGCGGTCTGCTGCTGGCCACCGGACGGCTGTCCCGCCCGGCCGCGCTCGCGATCGCCGCCACCCTGGTGCCCACCACGCTGGCCGCGCACCGCTTCTGGGAGGAGGAGGACCCCGACCAGCGCACCCAGCAGCGCATCCACTTCCTGAAGAACCTCTCCATGCTCGGCGGCCTGCTGATCGCCGCCGACGACACCGGCGCCGCGCCGTCGCTGCTGTGGCGGAGCCGGCACGCCGCCCACGACCTCAAGCGCGACGCCCACCTCGTCCACCAGTCCGTGCGGGCCGGTGCCCGCCCCGCCGCCGCGGCCGGCCGCATCCGGGGCGTGCTGCCCGGGTGACACCTCCCGCCACCGCGTTAGCTCCACGGGGGCCAGGGGACCCGTGGGGCGGGGTGGACCCGGCCGGGTGCCACCACGAACCGGAGGTGAGGACATGGGACACGGAGGCAACGTCATCGACGAGCTGGTGACCGATCACCGGGAAGTCGAGGAACTCTTCGGCAAGATCGAGGCACTGCCGCCCGGCCACAAGGACCGCAAGGTGTACGCCGACCAGGCCACCATCGAACTGGTCCGGCACTCGGTGGCCGAGGAGGCCTACCTGTACCCGGCCGTGCGCGAGCACGTGCGGGAGGGGGACGCCCTGGCCGACCATGAGCTCGAGGACCACGCACGGGCCGAGCGGACGATGAAGGACCTCGAACGCTGTGACGCGGGCGACCCCGAGTTCGACCGGCTCGTCGGCTCGCTGATGAGCGAGATCCGCGAGCACATCGCCGACGAGGAGCAGAACCTGTTCCCGCTGCTGCGCGCGTCCTGCTCCACGGACACGCTCGACCAGCTCGGCGACAAGGTCCGGCAGGCGAAGAAGACGGCCCCCACCCGGCCGCACCCGGCAGCCCCGGACAAGCCCCCGGCGAACAAGCTGCTGGCCCCGGGCGCCGGGATGGTCGACCGGCTCCGTGACGCGCTGAGCGGGCGCGGCAAGCTCGGCTGAGACCACGGTGAAGGGGCCCGTCGCGTCGGCGACGGGCCCCTTCACCGTGCCCGCCCCGGCCCCGGCCGCTGTGATCAACCACACTCACCGCTTCAACTCCCCCGCACCACGGCGCCCTTGACGCGCGCGGCCGCCGTGCCGCCCCGCTGCTCGCACCGACTCGGCGGTCCCTTCTGCCACGATGGTCCGCGCCCTGGTGGCGACGGGGGCCGCCGCGCAGCGCAGCCGGCGTTTCGTTCCCCGCGCCCCTCCCCGCTGAGCCCCCGGCTCGTCTCCGAGTAGCGCCCTGTGTCTTCTTCCACCCCTGCCCCGTCCGTCTCCCGTGCGCCCTGGCGGTCCCTGAGGCACCGCAGCATGCGCTGGTGGTCCGTAGCGAACTTCGTGTCCAACGCCGGCACGTGGATGCAGCTCACCGTGCAGAACCTGCTGGTGTTGCAGATCACCGGGTCCGCCGCCGCCACCGGTCTGTCCATGTCGGTGCAGGCCGCCCCGGCCCTGCTCATGAGCGTCCTCGGCGGCGCGGCGGTCGACCGCTGGCCGCGGAAGGTGACGGCCGCCGTCAGCCAGGCACTGCTGGCCGCGATCGCGTTCACCACGGCCGTCCTGGTGGCACTGGACCGGCTCGACCTGACGTCGCTGATGGTGCTGGCCGCCGTGACCGGTGTCGTGGCCACCGTCGACAACCCGGCCTGCGCGCTGCTGGGCAACGACCTCGTCCCCGCCGAGGACGTGCCCTCCGCCATCGGCGTGGGCGCGCTGGTGTTCAACGCGGGCCGGCTCGCGGGCGCCGCGCTCGCCGGGGTGACGGTCGGCTTCCTCGGCACCTCCGCGGCCTACTTCGCCAACGGGTTCTCCTTCCTCTTCGTGACCGCGGTCATCCCGTTCCTGCGCCCGGCCGCGGGCGCGGTCCGCCACGTCACCGGCGGCGGCGAGCGCCCGGCGCGCGACATGAGCGTCCGCGAGGGACTGGCCTTCTTCGCCCGCCGGCCCCGGCTGCTCGCACTCGCCGGGGTCACCGGCATCAGCGCCGTCTTCGGCCGCAACTACGGGCTCACCCTCGCGGTGCTGGTCACCGGGCCGCTCGCGGGCGGCGCGGGCGCGTTCGGCACGGTGTCCACCGTCCTCGCCGTCGGGGGGATCCTCGGCGCGGTGCTCGGCGCGCGGCTGCGCAGGCCGTCCGTACGGCTCGTCGGCGCCCTCGCGGCGGCGGGTGCCCTGCTGCAGGTGGTGGCGGGGATGTCGCCGTCGCTGGCCGTGCTGCTGGTGCTGGTCCTGCCCATGGCCGTCGTCGAGTCCGTCTCCGACACCGCCGGAACGGCCGTCCTGCAGACCGACCCGCCCGCCCACCTGCGCGGACGCGTGCTCGGCGTCTGGGGCAGCATCGGCACCGTGTGGGGCCTCGGCGGCCCGCCCGCCCTCGGCCTCCTGATGGAGCTGGCCGGACCGCGCGGCGCCCTGATCACCGGCGGTCTGATCATCGCCGGCTCGATCGGCGCGGGCCACCTCCTGCGCTCCCGCCGGACCCCGGCCCCGGTGCTCCTGCGCACCCCGGACGCCGACCCGACCGGCCACCCCGCCCTGGAGACAGCGGCCTGACACTCCCCGTCAGCACCGGCCCGTCCGGCGTGCGAGGACGAGGCCCGTCCAGGGCCGAAGGGCCGAAGGGGGTCCGGGCGCGGCCCGGGGACGGGAAGGGGCGGCGGGGGCGCAGAACCCTCTCAGGCCCCTCAGGCCACGGCGCCCGGCGTCGCCCGGCGTCGCTCCCGACGTGTGGGCCGCCCGCCCCACCCCGCCGGGAGGACACCGCTCACCCCTCCGGCGACTTCAGGGCGACCGCCGCCGCCCGAGCCGCCCGCCGCGCCAGCAGCGTCGTGGAGCGGCCGTCCAGGTACGGCAGGACCACCGCCTGACCGCCCCACGTCCGCAGCACCTCCGCCTCCGGCAGCGCCTGCACGGAGTAGTCGCCGCCCTTGACCCACACATCGGGCCGCAGCCGGCCCAGCACCGCCTCGGGCGTGTCCTCCTCGAAGACCACGACCGCGTCCACGCTGCCCAGCGCGGCCAGCACCCTGGCCCGGTCCGCCGCCGGGGTGAGCGGGCGGCCCGGGCCCTTGCGGCGGGTGACGGAGGCGTCGGAGTTGAGGCACACGATCAGACAGTCGCCGATCCGCCGGGCGCTCTCCAGCAGACCGACGTGCCCGGCGTGCACCAGGTCGAAGCAGCCGCCGGTGGCGACCACCGTGCCGCCGCGGGCCCGCACGGCCTCCGCCAGCTCGAACGCGTCGGCCGCCGGGCTCCGCGCGGGGCCGGGAACGGCCGGCGTGTGCCACAGGTCCGGGTTCCCCGCCCCGCCCGCCGCGACGAACGCGGCGGCCTCGGCGACCGCCCGCTGCAGGGCCTCCTCCGGCAGCAGCCCGTCGGCCAGCGCCGCGACGGTCGTCGCGGCGAAGCAGTCCCCGGCGCCGCACGGATCGCCGTCCGCCCGGAACGGCGCCGGGATCAGCATCGGCGTACCCCCTCCCGGCCGGGTCAGCAGCACCCCGCGCTCGCCGAGCGTCACGGCGACGCCCGCCGCCCGCCAGCGCTCCGCCAGCCGGGCGCCGCGCACGGCGAAGGCGCCCAGCGAGGAGCCCTCCGGCGCGGAACCGTCCGGCGGGGCCCCCGGCGCACCGGCGCACAGGGCGACCGCCTCGGCGGCGTTGGGCGTGACGATGCGCGCCCCCGGCACCGGCGGGTCGCCCTTGGGGTGCGGGTCCCACACCAGCGGGGTGTGGCGCGCCGCGTCCTCCAGAGGGGCGCGGACGGCCCCGGCCGTGTGCCGCCCGTAGTCCGCGACCAGGACGGCGTGCGCGCCCGCGAGCGCCTCGCGCACCGCGTCGTCCGGTTCGCCGGGCGTCCCGCCGCCCCGGTCGATGCGCACCACCGGCCGCCCGCCCGCCAGCACCCGCGTCTTCACCGGCAGCGTGCCGTGCAGCGGCAGCTCCAGCAGCCGGATCCGGCCGCTGAGCTCCCTGCGCACGGCCTCACTGGCCGGGTCGTCGCCGAGCGCGGTCACCAGGACCACGTCCCGGCCGCCGCGGGCCGCGAGCGCCGCGGCCAGCCCGGCCCCGCCCGGGTGCCGGCGGTCACCGGTGACGTCGACGACCGGGGCGGGCGCGTCCGGCGCCAGCCGCGTGGCCACCCCCTCGATGTCCTCGTCGAGCAGTACGTCGCCCACCACCACGAGCGGCTTCGGTCCGGTCATGTCACCCTCCCGGGTACGGCCGCCGCACGCCCCGCGACGGGAGCCACGGCGGCGTCGAAACACTCGCAGAGCAGGTGCACGGCGACGAGGTGCGTCTCCTGGACGGTCGCGGTGCTGCCCGCCTCCACGCACAGCGCCTCGTGGGCGGCTTCCGCCAGCGGGTTCGGGCCGGGGCCGGTCAGCGCCCACACCCTCAGCCCCGACCGTCTGGCCGCCACCGCCGCCGCGATCAGATTGGCGCTGCGGCCCGAGGTGGACAGCAGCATCAGGACGTCCCCGGCGCGCCCGTGGGCGTCCACCTGGCGGGCGTAGACGTGGTCGAATCCGTAGTCGTTGCCGATGGCGGTGACGCTGGAGGTCTCCGCGTGCAGGGCGAGCGCCGAATAGGCGCGCCGCTCCCGGCGGTAGCGGCCGACCAGTTCGGCGGTCAGGTGCTGGGCCTGGGCGGCGCTGCCGCCGTTCCCGGCGGCCAGCAGCCGTCCGCCGTCGGAGAGCACGGAGGCCAGCCGGTCGCCCCAGTCGGCGATCCGGGGCAGTCCGTGCCGGCGGAACCGGTCGAGGGCCTCCTGGAGGGACCGGCAGTGCAGCTGCGCGGCGTCGAGCGCGGGGTGTTCGTTCATCCTGTTCGGGCGCACCGCCTCGGTGAGGACGACGGCGGGACCCGCACCTCCTTCCCACATCGGTGGTCGGCGGCCGGTCACGGCCGGCGGGTCAGCCGGTCCCGGTCGCGGCGGGCGCCGCGTCGAGGACCTCGCAGTAGGCCGCCTCGGTGGCCGCGGCGATCCGCGGCCAGCCGTAGCGGCTGAGCACGCGGCGGCGGCCGGCCGCCCCGCACGCCCGGCGGGCCGCCGGATCGGCGAGCAGTCCGGCCACCGCCCGGGCCAGCGCCTCCGGGTCGCCCGGCGGCACCAGCCGGCCCGTGCCCGGGTCGGCGACCGTGTCGAGCTGGCCGCCGACCGCGCTGGCCACCACCGGACGGCCGCAGGCCATGGCCTCCAGCGGGACGATCCCGAAGGGCTCGTAGTCGGCGGGGCACAGCACCACGTCGGCGGAGCGCAGCAGCGCCGGCACCCGGCCGACGCCCACCCCGCCGGTGAACCGGACCCGGTCGGCGACCCCGGCGTCCCGCGCGACACCGCGCAGCCGACGCACCTCCGGGTCGTCGTCGAGGCGGTCGGCGGGCGGCCCGCCGACCAGCACCAGCTCGGTGCCGGGCAGCCGGGCCAGCGCGGCCACCGACACCGCGGCGCCCTTGCGCGGCACCAGCCGCCCCAGCTGCACCAGCCGGTGCCGGTACGGGCCGCCCGGCGCGACAGGTCCCACCGGCGTGAACCGCTCCGTGTCCACACCGCACGGCACGACACCGATCCGGTACGCCGGCACCCCCATCCGGGCCAGCTCTGCGACCTCGTCCCGGCAGGTGGCGATGACACGGTCGCAGCACCGCCCCACCTCGGTCTCGCAGCCGATCCGCTCCGGCGGACTGGTGTCGGCGAGCCGCTGGTGCCGGCGCTTCACCGTGCCCAGCGCGTGGAAGGTGTGCAGCAGCGGCAGCCCCAGCTCCCGGGCCGCCGACAGCGAGGCCAGGCCCGACATCCAGTAGTGCGAGTGGACCACGTCCGGGGTGCGCGCCCGCCACGCCCGGGCCAGCCCGCGCCCGAACTCGTCCATGTACGGCAGCAGCAGGTCCTTCGGTACCGGTTCCGGCGGACCCGCCGGCACGTGGTGCACCTCCACCCCTTCGCGCAGGACCACCCGGTCGGGCAGGTCGGGCGCGTCGCGGCGGGTGTGCACGGTGACGCGGTGGCCGCGGTCGGCGAGCGCCCCGGCCAGGGCGGCGACGTGGACGTTCTGACCGCCGGCGTCCACCCCGCCGAGTGCGGCGAGCGGGCTCGCGTGCTCGGAGACCAGCGCGATGTCCAGCACGCCCGGGGCGGCGCCGTCGCCGCCGAGCGGGCCGGCGGGCAGGGGACCGAGGCTCGGGGTCATGAGCACACCTCCGTGATCAGGCGTTCCCAGTCGTCCAGGAACCGTTTGAGCCCGTACCGTTCGAGGGCGGCCTGCCGGGCCCGTGCGCCGTCCGCGGCGGCCGCCGCGGGATCCGCCCGGTAGCGGCGGGCGGCCCGGGCGAGGACGTCCGGCCGGTTGGACACGGTGCCCGCACCGCCCGGCACCGCCTCCACCACCTCCGTGGTCGCCAGGGCCAGCACCGGCATGCCCAGGTGCATCGCCTCCAGCAGGGACAGCCCGAGGGAGGTCCACCGCACCGGGTGCAGGTACATCCGCCGGTCGGCCAGGGCGGCGTGCAGCTCGCGCTGCGGCAGGTCGGCCGTGCGGCACCGGTCCGGCGGCAGCCCCAGCCGGGCGGCCAGGCCGTCGGTGCCCATCCCGAACACGTCCAGCGGCACCGCCCCGGCGAGCGCGGGCAGCAGGTCCGTACCGGTGTACCGGCCGCGCCGCAGCGGCTCGTTGACGACGACGGCGGCCCGGTCCAGCCGGCCGGTGTACCGGTGGCCCGGGTCGACGATGCCGTGCTCGATCACCTCGGTACGGGTGCCGCCGCAGTCCCAGAACAGCCGGTTGAAGTGGGTGACGTGCACGATCGTCAGATCGGCGCGGTCGGCGAACGGGTGCCGGGTGTCCGGTACGTCGCCGTCCGGCGCGTTGTGTTCGAGGTACACGGCCGGTACGTCCCGGCCGGGGCGACGGCCGCCGAGCCAGCGCTCCGCGAGGGCGGCCTCGTGCGGCCGCTGCAGGACGACCAGGTCGACCGGTGTCCGCCGCAGCTGCTCCGGCGTCGCCTCGCGCACCGACGCGGGCCAGGAGAAGGTGCGGGCGCGTCCGAGGCCGTCCGGGCCGCGGTCCGGGGTCACGGGGACGACGTAGGTGTGCGGGCCCTGGACGAACGCCGTCGTCCAGGAGCCGTGCACGTGCCACAGCAGGATGTTCATACGGCCGCTCCTCGGTCCGTCCGCTTCCCCTGCCCCCGGCGCCGCCGCTCCGGCGCCGGACCGCCGGAGCGGCGCGCGGAGCGCGGCGGTGCGGCGCGGTGGACGAGCTGCCCGCGCAGCCAGTGCCAGGCGGCGGCCGGCGGGATGAGCGCGCTGGTCAGGGCCATCGTGACGACCTCGTCCCGGGTGCGCGGACCCGGCAGGATCCGGGCGAGGGCGAACTCCGTGGTTCCCGCCAGCCAGCCGACGGCACCGGCCGCCGCGACGGCCGGCCGGCCCGACAGCGCGCCGGCCACGGCCGCCAGACCGGCGGCCGTCACCGCGAGGTGCGCCGGCAGGCGTCCCCGGGGCGCCCCGGCCCGCCGCCACCAGCCGCGTCCGTGCAGCCGGGTCATCAGTACGTCGTCGGCGTTGCCCGCCTGGAGCCGTACCGAGACCCAGCGGCCGGCCTGCCGTACCGGGTGGGCGGTGGTGCGGCGGCCCTCGGACAGCGTCCAGCCCGCGTCGAGCACCCGCAGCGCCAGGTCCGCGTCCTCCCGGAAGGCCCTGCGGAACCGTTCGTCGAAGCCGCCGACGGCCTCCAGGGCCCGGCGGCGGTACGCCATGTCGGCGGTGATCCAGCGGGCGGCGGCCAGACCGGCGGTGGTGCGCTCCCAGTCGGTGGGCGGGCGGTCGGCGGGCAGGGGCACCTCGATCCGGGCGGTGATCCCGGCGGTGGCGACACCGGCCCCGGCGAGGTCGAGGGCGAGGTCGTCGGCCCAGGTGGGGCCCGGGACCACGTCGTCGTCGAGGAAGACGATCCACGGCACGTCCCCGGCGGCCCGCCACCCGGCGTTGCGCGCGGCGGCCGGTCCCCGCGCGCCGCCCGGTACGACGAGGGTGCGCGTGCGCAGGGACGGCGGGACGGCGGCGGTCAGCGGCGCCCCGGCGGGGTCCGGGCGGTCGTCGACCACCACGACCCTCGCCGGGCCGGGCCCGTCCGCCTCGGCCAGCGCCCGCAGGCACACGCCCAGAGTGGGCCGGCCGAGCGTCGGCACCACCACCGCGTACTCCCCGCCCGGGGCGGCGGGCCCGGTCACCGCAGGTCCTCGCCGTCGGCGTCGGAGCGCAAGAGCCCGCCGCGCCGGATCGCGTACGGGCCGATGGCCAGCAGGTCGACGGGGGACGAGCCGAAGCACTCCAGGGCGTCGCGCGGGTCGTCCACCATGGGCCGGCCCGCCGTGTTGAGGCTGGTGTTGACGACGACGGGCAGCCCGGTCAGCCGTTCGAACTCGCTGAGCATCCGCGCCACCAGGGGCTCGCGCGCCGGGTCGACCGTCTGGATGCGGGCGGTGCCGTCGACGTGCACCACGGCCGGGATCCGCTCCCGCCAGGCCGGGGCTACGTCGTGCACGAACAGCATGTACGGGCTGGGCAGCGGCCCGTCGAAGATCTCGGCGGCCCGGCCGGCGAGCACCATCGGCGCGACCGGCCGGAACTGCTCGCGGCCCTTGACGTCGTTGAGCCGCTCCAGATTGCCCGCGTGCCCGGGATGGGCCAGCAGCGAGCGGTGGCCGAGCGCCCGGGGACCGTACTCGCTGCGCCCCTGGAACCAGGCGACGATGCCGTTGTCTGCCAGGGCCCCGGCCACGGTGGCGGCGATGTCCGCCGGCCGTTCGAAGGGGACGGCGGCGGTCTTCAGCCACGCGCCCAGTTCCGCGTCGGACCAGTCCCGGCCGAGGTCGGCGCCGGTCATCGGCTCCGGTGCGTCGCCGGCGCCGGCGGACAGCAGCAGCGCGCCGCCCAGCGCGGTGCCCGCGTCACCGGCGGCCGGCTGCACCCACACCCGGGAGAACGGGCCCTCGCGGGCGATGCGGGAGTTGGCGACGCAGTTCAGGGCGACGCCCCCGGCGAGGGTGAGCACCCGGTCGTGGGTGCGGCCGTGCAGCCAGCGCACCAGGTCCAGTAGCGTCTCCTCCAGCACGGCCTGGGCGGCGGCGGCGACATCGGCGTGGTCCTGGGTCCACGGTTCGTCCGGTCCGCGCGGTGGGCACAGCTCCTGCCAGGGCACCCCGGTGGCGTGGAAGCCGCCGTCGCCCGTCGGGTACACGTACCGGCGCAGTTCGGGCAGCATCCGCGGGGTGCCGTGGGAGGCGAGGGCCATCACCTTGAACTCGTCGGAGGAGCGCAGGAAGCCGAGGTGCTCGGTGAGTTCCTCGTAGACCAGGCCGAGCGAGTGCGGGAGGTCCTGCGCGTACAGGGGTTCGAGCCGGTCGCGGACGCGGCGGGCGGCGAGGTGGGAGGCCCGCTCGCCCCGGCCGTCCAGCACGAGGACGGAGGAGTCGCCGGCGTCCGGTGCGGCGAAGGCACCGGAGGCGGCGTGCGCCATGTGGTGCGGTACGAAGCGGACGACGGCGGGGTCGAGACCGGGCAGCGCGGTGCGCAGGAAGCCGGGCGCCTCGCGCGCGTAGGTGAGCCGCAGGTGGTCCCAGGGGTCGTCCAGGCCCATCGCGTCGGCGGGGAGGGCGAGCGCCGGGTCGAAGGAGTAGGCGACCGCGTCGAGGTCCTGGGGACGCAGCCCGGCCCGCTTCAGACACCAGGCGGCGGCCCGCTCGGGCAGTTCCCAGGCGGAGAACGGCAGTGGCCGCTTTCCGTGCTTGCGCCGGGAGAAGCGTTCCTCCTCGGCGGCGGCGACGGTCCGCCCGTCGATCACCAGGGCGGCGGCGGGGTCGTGGAAGAGGGCGTTGATACCGAGGATGCGCATGGGCGGACGGGCCTTTCGCGGATCGGGGCGGCCGGCGGGGCCGCGGTGTCCTGGGCCGGAGGGGGAGGGCCGCGCTCAGTTTCCGGACGTGGCGCGGAACCAGGCGATCGTGCGGCGCAGTCCCTCCTCGGCGCCCACCCGGGGCTCCCAGCCGAGCTTGTCGCGGGCCAGCGTGATGTCCGGGCAGCGCACCGCCGGGTCGTCCACGGGGCGTTCGATGTAGCGGATCTCCGAGGCGGAACCGGTGAGTTCGACGACGAGCCGGGCCAGGTCCAGCATGGTGATCTCACCGGGGTTGCCGATGTTGACGGGGCCGCGCATGCCGTGGGCGGCCGCCGCGAGGATGCCGGTCACCGTGTCGTCGACGTAGCACAGCGACCGGGTCTGGCGGCCGTCCCCGGTCACGGTGAGCGGCTCGCCGGCCAGGGCCTGCCGGACGAAGGTCGGCACGGCGCGGCCGTCGTGGCCGCGCATCCGGGGGCCGTAGGTGTTGAACAGCCGCACGATGCAGGTGTCCGTGCCGTGGGCCTGCGCGTGGGCGGTGGTCAGCGCCTCGCCGAAGCGCTTGGCCTCGTCGTAGACGCTGCGCGGGCCGATCGGGTTGACGTTGCCCCAGTAGCGCTCGTCCTGCGGGTTCTGCTGGGGATCGCCGTACACCTCCGAGGTGGAGGCGAGGACGAAGCGGGCCTCGGCGGCCTGGGCGAGCCGCAGGGCGTTGCGGGTGCCGAGGCTGCCCGTCTCCATGGTGTGCAGCGGCAGCCGCAGGTAGTCGGCGGGGGAGGCGGGGGAGGCGAAGTGCAGCACGAGGTCGCAGGGCCGGTGGACCGGGAGCTCCTCGGCCACGTCGGCCTGGACGAGCGTGAATCCGGGCCGGTCGAGCAGTGCGGTGATGTTCTCCGGACGGCCGGTGCTGAAGTCGTCCACGCAGGTGACGGCGGCGCCCGCGTCCAGCAGGGCGGCGCACAGATGGGAGCCGACGAATCCCGCGCCGCCGGTGACGACGGCGTGCTCCCAGGTCCGGGATATGGCACTGGTCATGTCGCTCAGCCCTCCGTCGGAGGTGTCGGTAGGCGGGTCGGCACCCGGTCCTCGGCGCCGGGCCGAGGCCGTCGACCCCTCGATCAGCCTGGGCCGCGTCGGCGTACGGGGCACGGTCGCCTACTGCAAACCGGTGAATGACGGAGTGTGACATCGGTGCCGTGCACGCCGTTCGCGCAGGTCACAGGCGTGAGCGGACGGCACCTCGGCGCCGCGCGGGAACCACCGCGGGAGCCGGGCGGTCAGGGGACGAGCGTGGAGTCCGGGTCCAGGCGGGCGCGGAGGGCCGCGTGGTGGAGGGCGGCCACGGGGGCGAGGAGGTCGGGGTGGCGCAGCAGGGCCCCGGCGTGCCGGTCGAAGGGGCCGGGGGAGAGGAGGCGGCGGAACTCGGCGGGCGCGTGCCCGGTGAGCGCGGTCACCGCGGCGGACGCCAGCGCGGGATCGGTGAGCAGACAGGCGGCCCAGCTGGCCACGACCTCGTCGACCCAGGTGCGCCAGGGCTGCGCCTCGGCGTCCTCACCCGCGTCGGCGCCGGTGACCCAGTCCAGCCGCGCCGAACCGCCCGGGCCCGCGAGCCCCACCAGCGCGGCGTCCATCGCCGTCGGATACCGCAGCCGGGCCGCGGCCGTCACCGCCTGCCGCGCCTGCGCCTCGCACAGGGCCGCGGCCAGCGCCCCGCCGGGCGCGGGGAAGGACCGGGTCAGCCACTGCGCGGTCGCCGTGATGACCGGGGAGAGATCTGCTTGCACTGCGG
Source organism: Streptomyces capillispiralis (assembly GCF_007829875.1). NCBI lineage: Bacteria > Bacillati > Actinomycetota > Actinomycetes > Kitasatosporales > Streptomycetaceae > Streptomyces > Streptomyces capillispiralis. The sequence continues at coordinate 7,681,606 of NZ_VIWV01000001.1, forward strand.
GCCGTCCGAGCCGAGGGGGTGAGGGGACCGCACGGAACGGTAGTCCCCCGCGCGCCCGTCCCGGCGTGATCCGAACCTCCTTCGGCACGTGGTCTCGGACACACCCGGACGGGTACGGCGTCCGCTGCCCGGCGTGTCCCCGGGGGACCTCGGGGGCACCCGGCGGCCATGGACGTACTCAGCCGCCCCCTGATCGACCGCACCCTGCCGCTGCTGGCCGAGGGCTACGCCTGGCTGCCCAACCGGATGCGCGACCCGCCCGGGCCCGTGGTCCGCACCCGGATCCTCGGCCGCCCCGCGCTCGCCCTGGGGCCCCGCCGCTCAATCCCCCACGCACACCCGCCTGTTGTCGAGCAACCGGCCGCCACAGCGCTCGACCGGCGGGCGAACGCGTGCCGATGGGTGCTGAACCCGTGCTGCCCGGGCATGGGCCGAGGCGTCACCCATGTCGTCGTGCGTGCCGGTTCGACCGTCGTCGCACGGTGAAGACGCAGGCGAGGATGCCGAGGGCCCAGGCGATCAGGAGGGCACCCCACAGCGGCATGGTCACCATGGGAATGAGAAGGCGGATCTCGACACTCGAACGATTCTCGAAGATGAAGATCAGAGCGACCGCGGTAATCAGGACGAAGGGTATGAGGCGGCGCACGGCGGGGTGGGAAAGGAACGACCTGTGCGCCTTGTCTGTGCTTGCCTGGGTCATGAGGTGTCTCTCCATTTCATCGCCCCCCACGTCCAACGTCCCCTCGGGGTACGGTTCGCGCCGCTGAGGGGGCCGAACCCGCCGGGCGGCGCATACGTCCCGCTGCTCTCGCCGCCCCTACCCGGGGGCCCGTTCCTCCTGACGGGGCAGCGCCCGGCCCAGCGCCAGCCGGGCCACGCGCGGCCAGTCGGCCGCCGGCCCCCGAGCCCTCGATCTCCCGGGCCGGTGGTGTGGCACGCGGACCCGCAGGGCTCCGGGTGCGCTGCGGCACACCACGGGACAGGGCAGCTCGACGTACTCCCCGTCGATGCCGACCGGCGTGGTGGCGGTGCCGGTCTCGACGACGACCTCGTCGGCGGTGAGCCGGACGAGGCCGCCGGAGTGCGGTCGGCTCGCCAGCCGCGCCGCCTCCGCGGTGCTGCCGACCCGGACGCCCGCCACCCCCAGGAGTCCCCTGTCCAGCCGCTCCCTGCGTCCCGGGCGCGACACGTCAACGGCGCGTCCGTAGGGGTTGTTGCTGACGAGCAGTGCCCGGATACCGGCGAGGCGCTGTCCGTCGGCCGTCATGCGCAAGGCGGGTGCGTCGTCGCCGGTGAGCAGTCCGGGGAGGGTTTTCCAGGCCGTACGGGTTTTCGCGTCCCGGTAGGCGGGCTGATGGACGACGGACGCGTACGTGCCGAACGAGGCGTTGTTGACGAAGACGCGGTCCGCGGCATACCCCAGGTCGACGCGGAACTCCCTCCCTCCGGTCAGGGCTTCCAACGCCGCCACCGGATCGTCGCGGTCGAGGCCGAGGTCGAGGGCGAAGTGGTTGCGGGTGCCGGCCGGGATCACCGCGAACGGCACGTCGTGGTGGGCGGCGACGTCGGCGACCAGGGCCTGGGTGCCGTCGCCGCCCGCCACCCCCAGCAGGTCCGCTCCGTCGGCAACGGCCTGGCGGGCCAGCGCGGTGACGTCCTGGCCGGGACCGAGCACGTGCACACGGCAGCCCGCGGCCCGTGCCCTGTCCACCAGGCGGAACCGGTCCACCTTGCCGCCACCGGACCGGCGGTTCATGAGCACCCAGGGGTGGTGGGGCGCTGCGGCGGCCTCTTCCGAGGTGGTGGGAGCGGGGGCCAACGCCCAGCGTGCGGCGACGACGGCCAGTACCAGGAGGCCGAACGACAGCAGGGCGGGACCCAGCAGCTCGGTCGCGGCGTAGAGCGCGAGGACGGTGACCGGCGCGGCCACGGAAAGAGCTGTTCCGACGATGCGGGCGACACCGGTGTGTGCCAGTGCCCACCACACGCCGACGGCGGTGAGCGCGAGTCCCGCGACGCCGACCAGGACCCACAGCACGCTGCGCAGACCGGCTGCGGCGAGTGGCGTCAGCACGCCGCCCAGCAGGAGCACCATGGCGACGCGGGCGTACGCGGCACCGTGGCCGCCCCGCCCGCCCGCCGCTCGCGGTGCGCTCGGCTCGTCGCCTCGTGATCCCACCCGTCGGCCCATCGTCTCTGCCTCGCCCCTACCGCGACTGGCGTTCCCCCGACAGGTCGTACAGGTCGCCGTCGCGCTGCACCACGCACAGGGCCCAGATGATGAAGCCCGAAATGGTGATCATGACGACGGACCACACCGGGTAGTACGGCAGGGAGAGGAAGTTGGCGATGATCACCAGACCGGCGATGGCGACCCCGGTGACACGCGCCCATACCGCGGTCTTGAGCAGCCCGGCGCTGACGGCCATGGCGAGTGCGCCCAGAACGAGGTGGATCCAGCCCCAGCTGGTGAGGTCGAACTCGAAGACGTAGCTGGGCGTGGTGACGAAGACGTCGTCCTCGGCGATGGCCATGATGCCCCGGAAGAGGGTGAGCAGACCGGCGAGGAAGAGCATCACCGCCGCGAAGGCGGTCAGACCGGTCGCCCATTCCTGCCTCGCGGTGGGTACCGGGCGGGTGTGTGTCGCGGTCATCTCGGACCTCATTTCGTGGGATGCGGGTGTTTCAGCGAGCGGAGACGCCGGTGCCTGCGGTGTCCGCGCGTCCTGCGGGGCCGTGACCGGACAGGACCAGGTCCTTGGCCCTGCGGAACTCCTCGTCCGTGATGGCACCCCGGTCCCGGATCTCGGAGAGCCGGGCCAGCTCGTCGACGCTGCTGGACCCGCCGGCCGCGGCTTTCCTGATGTAGGCGTTGAACTCCTCCTGCTGCGCACGGGCCTGGGCCCGCTCCCGGTGCCCCATGTTCCTGCCGCGGGCGATCACGTAGACGAACACGCCGAGGAAGGGCAGGAGGACGCAGAACACCAGCCAGCCGGCCTTCGCCCAGCCGCTCAGTCCGTCGTCCCGGAAGATGTCGGTGACGATGCGGAAGAGCAGGACGATCCACATGATCCACAAGAAGATCATCAACATGGTCCAGAAGGCGCCCAGCAGCGGATAGTCGTACGCCAGGTAGGTCCGTGCGCTCATGTCCGTCCTCCGTCCCGGGCGTGCCCGGCCGTCGTCGCGTACTGACCTCAGGGTGGTCACGGGGCTCACCGTCCGGCATCACCCGGCACGGGTGAGTGTGGCGCCGCGGCCGGTCGGCGGTCAGGCCGTGGCGGCGGACGTGCCTGCTTCCGGGGGCGTGCCCCGCGCACCGTGGACCGCCGGCCCAGGGCGACCACCACCTCGGGCGGCCCGAGTGGGTACCGAGGGCCGGGGTCACCCGTCAGGGGTGATCCCGGCCTTCCGGCGGGGCAGTGAGGTGGGATCCGGGAACACTCGCCCACCGGGCCCGGATGAGACGAAGAGACGTGAGATGAGCGAAACGACCTCGGGAGGCGGCACGGGCCGCACCTCGTCAGGAGCGCCCCCACCTGCCGGGCTCCGTTCTCGCCGCGGCGCCGCGGCGGTCGCCGTCGCGCGTGCTCTGTCCGTCGCCGTCGGGCTCGTCACCGCCTACTACCTGTTGCCCCTGGACGAGCGGCTCTCGGCCGGCACGTCGGTGCTGTTGGTGTGCGGCCTGCTCGCGGTCCTCCTGGTGTTCCGCTGGGAAGTGCGGGCCGTTGCGCGTTCCCCTCATCCGCGTCTGAGGGCCGTCGAGGGCCTGGCCGCGACGCTGGTGCTCTTCCTGGTCCTCTTCGCCGGCTCCTACTACCTGCTGGACCGCTCCGCGCCCGGCTCCTTCAGCGAGTCGCTGGACAGGACGGACGCGCTGTACTTCGCCCTGACCACGTTCTGCACCGTCGGCTTCGGCGACATCGCGGCCCGCTCCCAGACGGGGCGGGTGCTCACGATGGTGCAGATGGCGGGAGGGCTGCTGCTCGTCGGTGTCGCCGCCCGGGTGCTGGCGAGCGCGGTGCAGGCAGGGCTGGACCGACAGCGCCGGGAGCCGACGGCTCCGCCGCGCTCCGGTGCCGGGCCAGGGGAAGAACCGGAGGCCGGACCATGACGACACCCACTGCCTTCACCGCCTCGCTGCCGCCCGCGGAGCGGGCCGCGTACGGCAGGAAGGCCCGCGAGCGGGCCCCCCGTTCGTGCCACGGCTGGTACGAGGCGGGGCAACGGCGGGACGACCCGGTAGGCCTGCTGGAGCGCCAGTCCGGCGAGCGCGTACCGGCACTGGTGCCGATCCGCTACGGCCGCATGCTGGAGTCGCCGTTCCGTTTCTACCGCGGCGCGGCAGCGGTCATGGCGGCCGACCTGGCTCCTCTGCCCAGCAGCGGACTCCAGGTACAGCTGTGCGGGGACGCGCATCCGATGAACTTCCGGCTCCTGGCCTCACCGGAGCGCCGCCTGGTCTTCGACATCAACGACTTCGACGAGACCCTGCCCGGCCCCTTCGAGTGGGACGTCAAACGGCTGGCGGCCGGTTTCGTGATCGCGGCCCGGGCGAACGGCTTCTCGGCCAAGGAGCAGAACCGCACCGTACGGGCTTGCGTGCGGGCCTACCGGGAGCGTATGCGGGAGTTCGCCGGCATGCCGGCCCTGGACATCTGGTACGCCCAGGACGACGCGGACCACGTGGGGCAACTCCTGGCGGCGGAGGCCGAGGAGGAGGCCGGGCACCGGCTCAGGGACGCGGCCGCGAAAGCCCGTACACGGACGCACTCGCGGGCGTTCGCCAAACTCACCCGTGTCACGGCCGAGGGCCGGCGTATCGCACCGGACCCGCCGCTGATCACCCCGCTCGGTGACCTGCTGGCCGACCCGTCCGAGGCACGCCGGGAGGAGGAACTGCGGTCCCTCGTGAACGGCTACGCGAGGACCCTGCAGCCCGAGCGCCGGCACCTGCTGCGCCACTACCGGCTCGTGGACATGGCCCGCAAGGTGGTCGGCGTGGGCAGCGTGGGCACCCGCTGCTGGGTACTGCTCCTGCTCGGCAGGGACGACGACGACCCGCTGCTGCTCCAGGCCAAGGAAGCCTCGGAATCGGTGCTGGCCCCCCACACGGGCGGCGAACGCCACGACAACCAGGGCCGCAGGGTCGTGACCGGCCAGCGGCTGATCCAGACCACCAGCGACATCTTCCTGGGCTGGACGCACGTCACAGGTCTCGACGGAAAGGGCCGGGATTTCTACGTGCGCCAGTTGTGGGACTGGAAGGGCATCGCACGGCCGGAGACCATGGGCCCCGGCCTGCTCTCCCTCTTCGCCCGGCTGTGCGGGGCCTGCCTGGCGAGGGCCCACGCCCGCTCCGGCGACCCCGTCGCGCTCGCCGCGTACCTGGGTGGCGGCGACCGCTTCGACCGCGCGCTCGCCGAGTTCGCCCAGTCCTACGCCGACCAGAACGAACGCGACCACGAAGCCCTGGCGGCGGCCTGCCGCTCCGACCGGATCACGGCCGCCCGGCTCTGAGGCAGGCCCGGGAGCGAGGAGCCGGCCGGCGCACACCGTCGCGTCGGCGTCATTCCGGAAGCTGCCGCATCTCCATGACGCGCAGGCCAAGGGACTGGCAGCGTGTGAGCAGCCCGAAGAGCTGGGCCTCGTCGATCACCGTTCCGAACAGGACGGTCTGGCCGGACATGACGACGTGCTTCAGCTCCGGGAACGCGTTGGCCAGCGTCTCCGACAGATGTCCCTCGATTCGGATCTCGTAGCGCACGAGCGGTCCTTCCACGGGACGGGCTCGGGACACCGTCCGGGGCTCCGGGGGCGGACGGTGCTCCCTGCGACGATACTGCGCCGCTTCGCCGGCCGGCGCCCTCACCCGGTACAGGTGACTCCGGTTCGCGCTGCCGGTGCTCAGTGCGTCAATGCGATCTTGACGAGGACGATCGCCAGACCGAGCAGTACGTTGACGGTCGCGGTGGTGCATACCAGTCGGCGTGAGGCGCCCGCGCGGTGTGCCGCCGCGACGGACCAGCCCACCTGTCCGGCGACGGCCACGGACAGCGCCAGCCACAGGGCGCCTTGGACCTCCAGCCCCAGCACCGGGCTGACGGCGATCGCCGCGGCCGGAGGTGCGGCGGCCTTGACGATCGGCCACTCGTCGCGGCACACACGCAGGATCACCCGCCGGTCCGGAGTGCGCCGCGCGAGGCGCGCTCCGAACAACTCGGCGTGCACGTGGGCGGCCCAGAACACCAGGCTGGTGAGCAACAGCAGCAGAACCAGTTCGGCGCGGGGGAACGATCCCAGGGTGCCGGCGCCGATCACGACGGAGGCCGCGAGCATGGAGCCGTAGACACCGCCGGTGTAGTCCGTGCGGGCCCGGTGTGTGGCCCGCCGCTCCCGCCGGTCCGTGGACCGTCCCGTCCCGGTCTCGCCTGCGGTCATCTGTGTCTCCTCCGCGCTCAGCCTGTCCGCCCGGTCGGTCCGGTTGTCCGGTGCCCGGCGCCGGGCCCGGCACGGGGCTCGGGTTCGGGCGCGGCACGGGGCTCGGGTTCCGGTTCGGACGGGCGCCCTGTCCGGTCGGTCGGAAGACGCGCGGTGAGGAGAAAACTCGCGAGCGCGACGCCGCCCGTGGCCAGGATCGCCGCCTTCAGCCCGTCCAGTTGGGCGGTGGCATAGGAGTCCGCCACGGCGTCGACCTCGGACGGCGGCAGCCCGGCCTCCTCGGCCGCGGCACGCACCTGCTCGGTCGGGACGAAGGTGACGCCGGCCTCCAGACGGACCCCGACCTGCTCGCGAGCGGCCCGGGACAGCCGCGGGTCGTCCTCGACCTGGGTGGTGAAGGCACCTGCCAGCGCCCCGACCAGGATCGAGCCGATGAGCGCGGTGCCCAGCGCCGAGCCCAGATTCTGGGCCGTGAACTGCAGCCCTCCGGCCTCACCGCGCTCGGCCTCGCCGACACCGGACTGCACGACGTTGCCGAGCTGCGAGGCGAGCAGACCGACGCCCACGCCCAGCACGGCCATCGCCCCGGCGAACTGGGCGTCGTCGATGACCGGGTCGATCGTGGCCAGCAGCCACACCACGGCCGCCGCCAGAATCACCAGGGCCAGCCGCACCACCCGGCGCGGTCCCATCCTGTGCCCCAGCGCGGACCCGCACAGGGAGGTCACCAGCATGGCGGCCGAAACCGGCAGCAGGCGCAGCCCCGTCTGGAAGGCGTCGAAGCCCTGCACCACCTGGAGGTAGAGCGGAATGGCGAAGAACAGGCCAAGGAGGATGAGGTTCTGGCTCAGCAGCGTCGTCAGGCCGGCCCGCAGCACGGGCCTGCCCAGCAGGGCCAGGTGCACCAGGGGGTCGGAGCCCCGGGCCTCCCGCCGCCGTTCCCAGCCCCTGAACAGGGTCAGCACGGCGACTCCTGCCCCGACGATGAAGAGGGTGGGGGAGAAGCCCAGGACGGTGAAGGGAGGGGTGCGGGGCTCGACCCAGCCCCAGGTGCTGCTCTGCAGCACCCCGAGCACGCCCAGCCCCAGCCCGGTGGCGGAGAGCACCGCGCCGCCCCCGTCCAGCCGGGGGCGCTGCGCGGCCGGGGCGGGCGTCGCGATCACCCGCCGGCACAGCAGCACGGCCACGACGACGAGTACCTCACCGGCGAAGACCAGCCGCCAGGTGAGGTAGGTCGTCATCCAGCCGCCCAGCAGTGGGCCGACCGCGATCCCGGCGCCGGCGAGCCCGCCGATGACCGCGTAGGCGACGGCCCGGTCCCGTCCGCGGTACGACTGCGCGACCAGCGCCGCCATGGCCGGCAGCACCATGGCGGCCCCGAGCCCCTCGACGACGGACCAGCCCAGGGTGAGGACCCACAGCGTGGGCGCCAGAGCGGTCACGGCCGAGCCGACCCCGTACACGGTCAGTCCCGCGAGGAACAAGCGGCGCCGGCCAAGGATGTCCCCGAGCCTGCCGCCGATGAGCATGAAAGCGGCCATGACCAGCGCGTACAGGGTGATGACGGCCTGGATGGCGGTGACCTCCGTGTCGAAGTCCTCGACCAACTGGCTGATCGACACGTTCATCACGGAGGTGTCCAGCACCATCAGGAACTGGGCCGTACCGAGGACTGCCAGGGCCCGCCACTGCTTCACGTCGTCCCACCTCGCCGAGTCGGACCGTGCGCCGCGGCACGGTCCTCCCATCGCACCCCGGCGGTGGCGCCGCGTGCCTCACCCCTCGCGGGGGAGGTCACAGGAGGCCGAGGTCGGACGCCCGGCGTACCGCGTCACCGCGCCGGTTCACCGCCAGCTTCCGGTAGGCGCTCTTGAGATGGGTCTTCACGGTGTTGACCGACACGTACAGGTCGGCGGCGATCTCCTCCGTGGACATCATGCGGGCCAGCCGGCGCAGCACATCACGTTCGCGTCCGCTCAGCTCCACCGGCACCAGGAGCGCGGGCTCGGGCCGCACGGGCTCGCCGTGCGCTCCTGGCCGGCCGGACAGGAGCCAGCCCGCGGCGAGTTCGTGCAGTGGGGCCGTGGCCAGCAGTGGCTTGATCCAGTCTCCCGCCTGGCGGAAAGGGCGCCGCAGACGCTCGCGCCGGGCGTCGAGAAGGGCACGCGCGACGAGCCTGCGGGCGGTGACCGTGTCGCCCGACTCCTGCGCCGCCCGGGCCTGCACCAGCGCCGCCCCCACGCTCACCGCGGGGCCGGTGCGTCCCTCGGCGCGCACGGCGCCGAGCAGTTCGGCCGCCGCACGGGGACGCCCCGCGGCGGCCTGGATCGCCGCCGCTTCCACGGCGCACGGCGGTTGGCCGGCGGAGACGCCGTGGAGGAGTCGCACGGCTTCGTCCGGCCGTCCGTCGACGAGGCAGGCGGCAGAGCGGACGACCGCCGTGTGACTCTCCGCCCAGGGGGACGGCACCGCCGCGGACACGGCCGGCTCCGCCGCCTCGGCAGCGGCGTGTGTCTCACCGTCGTCGAGGAGAAGGCGTGAGACGGCGAGGGCCCGCCCCGCCGTCGGCACCGGATCGTGCTCTCGCGCCGGGAACCGGGCCGTCTCGGCGAGCAGGACCCGGGCTCGGCCCAGTTCCTGTCGGTCCACGGCCACCGCAGCCAGGACCAGGCGGCCGAGGCCCGCGCCGGGAGGCCGGCGCAGACCCGCCCGCTCTGCCTCGGACACCGCGGCCAGAGCCCTGCGTTCCGCCCGGCCGAGCCAGCCGTTCAGGTAGTCGAGCAGGGCCAGGTGCCCCATCGACTCCACCCGGGGCAGGACGGTGGCGGATCCCCCCGGGGCACCGGCCACACGGGTCAGCACGGCACGCGCGTCGTCGAAGCGTCCTTCCCACAGACGGGCCGAGCCCACATGTGTCAGCAGCAAGGCGGTCAGTTCCGGATGCTCGTCCAGCAGATGGTCCGGCAGGTCCCGACGCAGTTCCTCGGCCGTCGCGGCGGCCTGCTCGGCCCGTGGCGGGCATCCGGTGAGCCGGGCCGCGAGCGTCTCCAACAGCGTGCAGCTCAGCCGGGCCGCCGCCAGGCGGGGAGAATCCTCGGTTCCGGAAAGCTGTTCCTGGGCCCGTCGCAGCCTGCCCAGACCGTGATCGAGGTCGCTTCGGTCCAATGCCCTGGCCGCCCGCACGAGGTCGCTCGCCGGGCTCCTTGTTTCGGGCCCCATGCCGGCGAAGAGCTGGGTCAGGGCGTCCGAGTGGAGGCCCGTGAAGAGCTGCCCGATCGCGAGGTCGTCGACGAGCGCGCCGGCGGCCAGATCGAAGTCGCCGCCCGCGACTCCATGGGCGAGCGTCTCCGGGAGGAAGCCGGAACGGCGCAGCCATCGCGCGGCTCGCAGGTGCAGCTCCGCTTCCGCACCGGGCATGCGTTCGCGCAGGTGGGCCCGGAGTATCTCCCGGAAGAGCGGGTGCAGCCGGTACCAGGAGTGTCCCAGCCGCTCGATGAACGCGTTCTCCCGGTGCAGCCCGGCGAGGAGGCGTTCGGCGTCCGTCCGCAGCGTCAGGGCGTCGGCCAAGTCCGGGCAGAAGCGGTCCAGGACGCTGACCCGCAGCAGCAGGTCCTGCATCTCCTCTGTCCTTCCCTTCAGGACCTCCGCGATCAGGAAGTCCGCGACCGTGCTGTGGCCCGCCTCGAACTCCTTCAGGTACTGCTCGGGGTCGGTGGCCTCCCGGGCCGCCAGGGCGGACAGCCGCAGCCCGGCGGCCCAGCCCCGGGTGCGGTCCACCAGAGCGGAAGCGGCGTGCGCGGAAAGGCGCAGTCCGTGCAGCCGCAGCAGCGCGTCGGCTTCTTCCGGGGTGAAGGACAGCTCGGCGCCGCGGATCTCGGTCAGTTCGTCGGCGGCCCGGTAGCGGTGCAGCGGGAGCAGCGGCTCGGTCCGGGTGACGAGCACAAGGCGCAGCCCCTGTCCGGCGTGGCGCAGGACGAACTCCAGTTGCTCCGCGACCTCGGCGGCGGTCATCCGGTCGTACTCGTCGAGCACGAGGACCACAGGACAGTCGCGGGCGTTCAGCTCGGTGGCGAGCGAGGCCAGCAGCCCGCGTCCCACGCCGCTCGCGTCCGCAGGCGCCCCGGCGGCGCCGTCCACCCGCGCCCCGCACACGCGCAGGGACTCGAAGACGTACGCCCAGAAGACACCGGGCCGGTGATCTTCGGCCTCGACGGTCAACCAGGCGACCGGCAGCCGCAGTCCCGCGGCCCAGTCGGCCGTCAGCAGTGTCTTGCCGGCACCGGCCGAACCGTTGACCAGCGTCAGCGGTGTGCGCAGAGCCTGATCCAGATGCACGACGAGCCGCTGCCGCCGCAAGAAGGTGGCAGGCCGGGAGGGAAGGGTGAACCGCGTCCGCAGGTACGGATCGCCCAGCGGGTCGGTGCCTCCGTCAGCCGGTGCCCGGGCCGTGCCGTCGGCCGTGCCCACGCCCCTCACCCCCGCGGGCCCGGACCGTCGGCGTACTCGGGCCTGAAGCGGTGGAGTGCGCCCCCGTCCGGCTGGACGACGCCGTAGCTGCTCTCGGACACCTCGTTCCACGCCCCCGGCAGGTCCCCCAGGGGCTCCGACACGACCAGACGGGTCTCGTCGGACAGCTCACGCAGGAACGACACATCGGGGTGGAGCGCGCGCAGGGCATCCACCTTGGTGCTGACGTACAGCGATCGCGAGCGGCCCTCACTGGAGTAACGGAAGGCCCACACGCGTTCGCCGTCGGTCACCGCGACGGTCATCTGCAGCGGGTGCGGGATGCCGTGCGCCTCCGCGGTCGTCTCCACGAAACCGGCCATGCGGGCCACCGCACCGGGCGGGTCGTCGGCCAGACCGAAGGTCAGGGCGAGGAAGAACATGATCTCGGAGTCGGTGGAGCCCTCCATGTCGGCGTACAGGTCAGGGGCGACGGCCAAGGCGAGATCACGCCGGATCCGACGGAACCCACTGATCATCCCGTTGTGCATCCACAGCCACCGACCGCTGCGGAAGGGGTGGCAGTTGCTCTGCTGCACCGCCGTTCCCGTCGAAGCCCTGATGTGCCCGAAGAACAGCCCCGAGCGCGTGTGATGGGCGACTTCCCGCAGATTGCGGTCGTTCCAGGCCGGGCCGACATCCCGCAGGACCGCCGGATCGGCCGTTTCCGTTTCTCGCGGGTACCAGCCGATACCGAAGCCGTCGCCATTGGTCGTCTCCACCCCCATACGGGAGTGCAGACTCTGGTCGATCAGGGAGTGCTCCGGCTGGAACAGAACCTGGCTGAGGAGGACGGGTGTACCCGAGTAGGCGATCCAGCGGCACATCGTGACGCCCCTTCCGGCGGCGGCGAAGGCGCCACCGCGGTGACCCGCCGCGGGATTCCCCGCAGCCCCGGCGCCTGGCAGGCGCCGCCCCGCGGCTGCTACCAGTATCGCTTCCGGCAGCCATCCGGGCATGCGGACGGGCAGTGCGCGCGAGCCCGCCCCGGGCGGGCCGGCGCCGGGCGGCCGGGCATGCCGAACACCAGCTCCGTCCTGGGGACCGAGGCGCTGTGCTTCTGCCGCCTGAACAACGGACGCACGCCCGGCGCGAGGAAGCCTCCGCTGCCCGACGGGGCACGTCGCCCGACCTGAAGAGCCTGCGCACTCTTCCTGCCGGGCGGGCCGCGTCACCTGCGGGCCCGGCGCGCCCGCGCCCGGCAGGAGGAACGGCCGGCCGGGCTGGTGCGCGAGGTGCGCTCCGGCGCGGCCGCCGCCCCCGCCGGCTCGGTGCCCGACCTGGTGTGCCGGCACCGCGACGCGGACGGGGAGCCGCTCGACGCGAAGACGGCCGCGGTGGAACTGTGTACGGACAGAACCACGACGAGTCGCTGTGGGGCGATCCGTACGCGTTCCGGCCGGGGCGGTTCCTCGAACGGCCCGTCGAGCGCGACGAACTGATCCCGCAGGGCGGCGGCGACCCCGCCACCGGGCACCGCTGCCCCGGCGAGGGCGTCACCGTCGGCGGGCTGGAGGCGCTGGCGGTGCGGCTCGCCCGAATGGAGTACACGGTGCCCGAGCAGAACCTCACCATCTCCCCGCACCGTGTGCCGACCCGCCCGCACAGCGGTGTCCTGCTCGCCGGGATCCGCTGAGCAGGGGTCAGGGGCGGTGTTCCCGCGGCCTCCACCGTCCGCCCGCCGTGCCGTCGCCGGCGCCCTTCTCCCCGCCCGCCCGGCCCGGGCATGTTGAAGAAGTGACGAAAGCAAGTCATGGGAAAAGTGGCATGGTTTGTCCGATTCGGGTGATTCTGGGGAGTGAAGGTACTCGCTACACCTCAGGGAGATGGTGTCATGCGTCCCGAAGAAACACTCACCAAGGAACTGACCGGAATCGACATCGAGGCCGCCCTCGACCCGGTCGAGGCCGACGGTGTGTACCGCGACAGCCGCCAGTGCGCCGCCCTGGCTCTCCTCTCCGGCTCGACGAAGCTGCTGCTGTCGCCCCCGACCCCGCGTCCGAAGAAGGGCTGAACGGATCGACGGGAGTAGTCAGATGGAGCAGTCGGGCACTTCGACCCTCTTGCAGGGCGCGGTGCAGGACATCGCTTCCGGCGTGGTCTCCGCCCTTCGGGGCGGAGACCACGCGCGATCGGTCCCCCCGGCGGGGACCGACGGGGAAGCGGATGAACTCGCCCTCGCCGCCGTACGCGTACTGGGATCCGACGCACTGCTGCCGGCCCTCCTGCTGCGCACCCCGCCCGACCCGGCGGAGGTGGCCGTGTTCCGGAAGGCGGTCGAGGCGTACCCGCCCCGCGCGGACGCCGCGCCCACCGTCCGCTGGAGCCACTGGGGCATGGCCCGCACGCTGCGGCACGCCGACCCCTCCTTCACGGGACCGCCGGAGGAGCCCGGCACCGGCTGGCTCGACGAGGCGGACTGGCAGTTCCTCACCCACCAACTCGCCGTGCTGGCCCCGCTCGCGCTGCCCGGTGAGGACTGCGCGCTCGGCCGCCTGGCCGGACGCCGGCCCGTGGACGTCGCCCGCGGCTTCGTCCGCGCGGTGCGCCGCAGGGACTGGCGGCAGGCCGCCGGCGCCGGACGCTGGCTGACCCTGTTGTCCGGCGTACCGGACACCGTGGGCCTCGAAGCGGGCCTGGACTTCGTGGAACTGATGGGCGGACAGGACCCGCTCGTCGCCCTGCACGTGCAGGCGGCGCGGCAGATGCGGGCCGGAGCCCCGGTGTGACCGCGCCCGACGACACCGCCCCCATCCGGCGGATCGCCGAGGACGCGCTCGCCTGGGTGGACACGTGCCGCGCCGACTTCGCCCTCGGCGAGGACGCCCTGGCCGTCGACGGCGAGGTCGACAACAGCTGGAAACCCCTGGGCGAACTGGCCCAGGTCTGCGCGACCGTCGCCCACCACACCGCCCCACCCGACCCGCTGCACGCACGGGCCCGCGCCCTGCTGGACTTCGCCTGGCGGGAGACGGACGGCGGCGAACTCTTCCGCCGCCTCCAGCAGTTGGAGCCCTTCGCCACCTACCCCCTGGAGGTGTACGCGGCCCTGGCCTCCGCCGGGTTCCGCCACCCCGCCTTCGAGGAGGCGGCCGCCGTGGTGGCCCGCACCCGGGGATGGCGGCTCACCGAACAGGATCCGACCCGGCGGCTCGGCGTCCTGCGCGCCGAGGAACGCTGCGGCATCCACCGCCCCGCGTGGGCCCCGCACGAGCTGCCCCGCACCTGGCTCGGCGGACTGCCCGAACCGTGGACCTTCGAACGCGACGCCGGATACGCCCTCACCCACGTGGTCTTCCACCTCACCGACTGGGGACGGGACCCCGACGGCCTGCCGCCGGACCTCGTCGGCTACCTCGCCGACTGGCTGCCGCCCTGGCTCGACACCTGCCTGGAGGCCGGGATGTGGGACCTGAGCGGCGAACTGCTGGCCGTGGCCGCCGTCGTCGCCCGCCGCACCGGCGATCCGGCACCGCGGGACGCCTGGCAGGCGCTCCGCGCCGCCCGGGGCCCCCACGGCGAACTCCCGCTGAAGCACCAGGACCCCGCGCCGGCGGACCCCGGGGACGCCGGACTCCCCGACGACCGGGCCCACTTCCTGCGCCACTACCACTCCACCCTCATGGCCGCCTTCGCGGCCGTCCTGACCACAGCACGCCCCGCCCGCCCGCCCGTCGGCACCGGGACGCGGCACCGGCACGGCGGACAAGGAGCGCCGGAATGACCGACACCCGCCTCATCCACACCGTCGGAGTCGGCGCCCTGGAATGGCTCTGGGCCCACCGCGACGGCTTCCGCCTGGAACCCGACGCGGACCCCGAGACCGGCTTCCTGGAACGCTTCAAACCCGTCGGCGAACTCGCCCTGGTCTGCAAGGTGCTGTTCCGCGAGGGCGTCGCGGGCTCCCGCCAGGCGCAGCTCGCCCGCCAGCTCCTCGACCACGTCTGGCGCGAGACCCTGGACGGCGGCACCATGCTGGTGCGCGGGCAGCGGACCGAACCGGCCTCCCCGATCCCGTTCGAGGTGTACCTGCCGTTCCGCGAACTCGGCTACAGCCAGCCCGAGGTGGAGCGCGCCGTCGTGCTGAACCACCGGCTGGACAACTGGCCGGCCTTCGAGGTGACCCCCACCCGGCGGCTCGGCCTCTCCGCGTTCCAGCGCCGCTTCGGACTCACCCCCCGGCCCCCCGAGTCCGAGGCCCTGCGCAGCACCTGGCTGGCCCACACCCCCGAACCCTGGACCGTCGAGGGCCACATCGCCTACGACATCACCCACTGCGTCTTCCACCTGACCGACTGGGGGGAGAACCCCCGGGGTCTGCCCCCGGACATCGCCGACTACCTCGCCACCTGGCTGCCGGCGTGGATCGACGACTGGCTGGACCTGCGGCGCTGGGACCTGCTCGGCGAACTCCTCGTGGTCGACGCCTGCCTGCCCCGGCCCACCCTGGACGAGCCCGCCTGGCGGGCGTTCGCCGCCGCACAGGAGCCGGACGGCGCCATGCCCGCGATCCGCACGATGCCCGAGGGAGACCCGGAAGCGGTGTTCGACGTCGTCTACCACTCGACGCTGGTCGCCGCCTTCGCCTCCGTCCTGGCCACCTCCCGCGCCCTGACCGAGCTGGCCCGGGCCTCGTGACCACGGCGTACCGCACGCCCTGGCCGGGCCGGCCCTCGGACCGGCGGGACGAACCGCCGGCCCGCCCGGACCCGCACTCCGCCGAGGACGACGGGGACGACCAGCGCTGGGGCGAACGGCTCCAGGACGCCGTCGCGGCGGCCGACGCCCCCGACGCCGTCTTCGCCCTCTCCCACCGGGGCCGGCGCACCGTACGCAGCGGCGGGACCGCCGCGCCCCCCGCGCACCCCCGCGACACCCTGCGCTACGAGATCGGCTCGGCCACCAAGACGTTCACCGGGCTGCTGCTGGCCGGGCTGACCGACAGCGGCCGGGTGTCCGCCGGGGACCCGGCCGCCGCGCTCCTCGACGGCGGCCGGCCGGCCGGCCCGGCACCGGCCACCCTCGCCCACCTCGTCACCCACACCGCCGGACTGCCCGCACTCCCGGCCGGCTTCCACCGCCGGGCCCTGCCCGCCTGGCGCAGCAACCCCTACGGCCGCTACCCCGACGCGCTCGTGATCGACGCGTTCCTGCGCCACCGCCCCCGCCACCGGCCCGGCACCCGCTGGCGCTACTCCAACTTCGGTGTCGCCGTGCTCGGCCACGCCCTCGCCGCCGCCACCGGCACCCCCTGGGAGGACCTGGTCACCGGCCGGCTGCTGCGCCCCCTCGCGCTGCGCGGCACGGCCCTGCGCGCGGACGGCCCCGGACTCGACGCCACCGGGCACACCAAGGACGGCACCAGGACCGTGCCCGCCTTCGACGCGGGCGGCTTCCAGGCGGCCGGCGCCGTCCGGGCCACGCCGCACGACCTGCTCACCTTCCTCGAGGCCCATCTCGACCCCGCCCGGTCACCGGAGCTGTCCGGCGCGCTGGAGGCCGTACGCGTCCCCGTGCTCCGCCGCGGTCACGGGCACCGGCACGTGCACACGGTCGCCTGGTTCCGGCATCCGACGGACGCCGGCCCGCTGTACTTCCACAGCGGGGCGACCCTCGGCCAGCAGGCCTTCCTCGGCTTCCGGCCGGACACCGGCACCGCCCTGGCCGCGGTGTGCACCCGCCGCTTCCGCGCCCGCGACCCGTTCCTGGCCACCGCCTACGCCCTGCTCGCGGGGGAGTGACCGGCCCCGCGAGAACGCCTCGGCGCCGACGGCGGCACCAGGCCGCCGTCGGCGCCGAGGCGTCCGGGTCAGGCGGTCACAGCCGCTGCCACAGCGCCGGAGTGCCGGCCGGCGCCCACGCGCCCTGCGCCTGGTGGGTCTGCAGGCACTGGTACCGCACGCCGTCGCGGGTCACCGTGGCCCCGGTCTCGTAGACCCGGCCCTCCGTCCACGCCTGCGCGCCGTCGTCCTGCTGGTCCGGCGTCGTCTGCGCGGCGGAGGTGGTCAGCGTGAGCCCGAAGTCGCTCAGCATCGGGTTGACGGGCTGGTAGAACGTCGTACCGCCGCTGGTGCAGTCCCCGGAACCCCCGGAGGTGACGCCCTGTGCCTGGGCGCCCGTGACGAACGGACCGCCCGAGTCGCCCGGCTCCGCGCACACTGTCGTCCGGGTCAGCCCGTCGACCGTGCCCTGCGCGTAACTGACGCTGGTGTCGTGCTGCTCGATGGTCCCGCAGTGCCATCCGGTGGTCGAGCCGGAACGGCACACCGACGCCCCGACGAGCGCCTGCGCCGAACCGGTCACCTGGACCTCCTGGCCGTCCTGCGCCTTGACGTCGGGCGTGGGCTTCCACTGGTCGTTGACCGCCACCCACGCCATGTCCTTGCCGGGGAAGGTGGAGGCCTGGAAGGTGCCCTGCGCGGTGCGGTCGTACCCGGTCGTCGTCGCGCCGCTCCGGCCGCAGTGGCCGGCGGTGACGAAGCCCGCCTGCGCGCCCTTGGTGACGGAGAAGCCGACGGAGCAGCGCGCGGTGCCGTCGATGTAGAACGCGTCACCGCCGGTGATGTCCTGGAGCAGCCGCGGCCGCACCGCCGTCATGCGGATGCCGACGTCCTCGCCCTGGAGCCCCGCGGCCTCGACGAAGGCGGTGCCCGCGGCCTGGCTGGTCGCCTGCACCATGATGCGGTTCTTCGGTACGTCGACGTACCAGACCGGCGTGTCGAGCGTCTTGACCTGGGTGGCCGCCGCGTCGAGCTTCCGCTTGGCCGCCTGGAGGTCGGCGAGGGTGCGCTGGACCACCCTGGCCGTGGCGCCCTGGGCCTCGATGGCCGGCACGTCCTTGTCGTCGGTGGTCGCGACCGTGAGCTCCTCGGAGGTCTCGCCGCCCACCCAGGCCCCCGCGAACCGGTCGCCCAGGGAGTTGCGCAGCCGGCCCGCGCGGGTGCCCGCCTCCGCCTCGTTGACCAGCCGTTCGGAGGCCTGCTGGGAGTTCAGGCCCAGGTCGCGCTGGAGTGCGGCGAGCAGGTGGGGCGAGGGCCGGTCGGCGCCGAGGGTCTGGGCGGCGCCGGGCACCGGCCCGGCCGCGGGCGTGGCGTCGGCCGCCGCGGCGGCGGGGAGCCCGGCGAGGACGAGGGCGCCGAGCGCCGTGAGGGCCGACCGGCGCACGGTCCGGGCATGGCTGGGGAGCATGCGGTGTGTCTCCTTCGTTCCGGGGTGGGGCTGCCGAGCAGCCTCAGGCCTAGCCCGTGGCGCCCGGCACGATGCCGCGACGCGCGGCAATTCGCGCTTTGGTGACACGAACGGACGCCATGTGCAGTACGCGGCCGGGACATCGGGCGCCCCGCGCCGTCAGGCGGGCGTCAGACCGGGCGAGCCCACCTCGGTGACGAAGGAGGCGGCCGTGGAGACCGGGGCGCCGGGCGTCGTCACGGCCGGGACGATCCGGAAGTCGGCCCGCGCGTTCTCCCGGCCCAGCTCGACCCGTACGTAACCGCGCCGGCCGTCGTAGAACCTCAGGTGGGGGTTGGCCCGCATGTAGGTGTCCCAGTTCGCCGGCCGCTCGGCCCCGTTCCTGCCGCTGGCGACGGAGGTGCAGGTCAGTTCCGTGCCCAGGGTGGCGGAGTCCGGGTCGTCGAAGTCGTCCTTGATGTCGAAGGCGTACCCGACGTGGACGTCACCGGTGAGGACCATCCAGTTGGCGACACCGGCCGCCTTCGCGCCCGCGACGACCCGGCCGCGGTTGGCGCGGTAGCCGTCCCAGGCGTCCATGGAGACCTTGGCCTGCGCGTTCAGGTCCATCTTCCGCTGGGAGAAGCACACCTGCTGGGCCGTCACGTTCCACAGCGCCGTCGAGGTGCCCCACCCGTCGGTCAGCCAGCGCTCCTGGGCGTCCCCGGTCAGGCTGCGCGCCGGGTCGTCCGACTCGGGCCCGGGGACGTGCGGAACGTCGCCGTACGCCTGGTCGTCGCGGTACTGACGGGTGTCCAGGACGTCGAACTGGGCGAGCGTGCCCCAGCGCAGCCGGCGGAACAGCTGGGCGTCGGGGCCCTCGGGGAGCTGGTCGGCGCGCAGCGGCTGGTTCTCCCAGTAGGCGCGGTAGGCGGCGGCGCGGCGGGTGAGGAACTGCGCCGGGTCGCTGCCGTTCTCGTCGATGGCGCCCGCGTAGTTGTTCTCGGTCTCGTGGTCGTCCCAGGTGACGACGAACGGGTGGGCGGCGTGGACGGCGCGCAGGTCGGGGTCGCTCTTGTAGAGCGCGTAGCGCATCCGGTAGTCCGCCAGGGTCGCCGTCTCGCGGTTGAACACGGACGGCAGCACGACGTCGGTGTAGGCGCGCGCCCCGCCCGCGGAGTCGACGGCGTACTCGTAGAGGTAGTCGCCGAGGTGGAACACCACGTCGACGTCCTCCCGCGCGAGGTGCCCGTGCGCCGTGTAGTAGCCGTCGTGGTACGCCTGGCAGGCCACCGCGGCCAGTCTGAGGCTCGCGGTGTCGTCGCCGTCGGCGGGAGCGGTGCGGGTGCGGCCGACGGGGCTGATCCAGGCGCCGGTGCGGAACCGGTAGTAGTAGTGGCTGTCCGGATCCAGGCCCTGCACGTCGACGCGGACGCTGTGCCCGTACTCGGGATGGGCGGCCGCGGTGCCCTGCCGCACGACCAGGACGAAGGCCTCGTCGAGGGCGACCTCCCAGGAGACGTCGACCCGTTGCTGTCCCAGACCCCCGTCCGGGGCGAAGGGGACCGGGGCGAGCCGGGTCCAGATCAGCACCGAGCCGGGCAGCGGGTCGCCGGAGGCGATGCCGAGGGTGAAGGGGTCCTCGGTGATCCGGGCCGCGTCGAGCCGGGGCGCGGCGAAGGCGCCGCGCGTGGGCAGGTTGGTGCTGAAGGCGAGGGCGGCGGCCGCGGCGGTCACGGTCAGGAAGCGACGGCGGGCCAGATGCCGTGCCGCGGCGCGCAGTTCGGTGTCGTGCGGGGTGGGGGCGAGCTGGGACGGTGGTCCGGAACGGCCCGACAGCGCCATCTGGTGTCCTCTCGTACGGGTCCGGCGGATCGACGGGCGCAGGCCGGCGGCGGGCGCGGGCAGGCGAGCGCGGCCCGCGCCCCGGGCGGGTGCGTGGCGACGTCGGCCACGGGGCGCGGAGCCTGCATGCTAAGCAGACAAATGGGGTAAAACCTGCGCGCCTTGCGGGGTGTTCACACAGGAGGCGGTACGCGGACCGGTCCCGGACACGACGAAGCGCCGCCGGTGCGGACCGACGGCGCTGCGGGACGGGGGACGGGTCAGGCGGTCGTCGTCGCCTCCGAGCCGGAGCGGGCGCTGACGCGCTCGCGCACCGGCAGGTGGTAGACGTGGAAGGCGCGGCCGATGACCGGCTGGGCGACGTTGCGCACCTTGACGCCGCCGGTGGTCATGCCGTGCTCGCTGCCGGCGTGCGCGTGGCCGTGCACGGCGAGGTCGGCGCCGGCCGTGTCGATGGCCTCGGCCAGCAGATAGCTACCCAGGAACGGGTAGATCTCCAGCGGCTCACCGGCCAGGGTCTCCGGCACGGGGGAGTAGTGGGTGAGGGCGATCCGGGCGTCGCAGCCCTCCTCGTCCAGGTGTTCCAGGGAGGCGCGCAGGCCGTCGGCGCACCGGCGGGAGACCCGGACGAACTCCTTCATCACCGGCTCGCCGAACTCACCGGCGCTCGCCCCGACGAACCCGCCGCCGAACCCCTTGGTGCCGGCCACCCCGACGCGCAGGTCCCCGGCCCGCACGATGGCCGCCTCTCCCTCCAGGACATGGGCGCCGGCGTCCCGCAGCACGGCCGAGACCTCGTCCGGCCGGTCGTCGTGGTGGTCGTGGTTGCCGAGCACGGCGACCACCGGCACGCCCAGGCCCCGGATCTCGTCGGCCACCACCCGGGCCTCCGCGACGGTGCCGTGCCGGGTGAGGTCGCCGGCCAGCAGCAGCAGGTCGGCGCACTCGGGCAGGGTGTCGAACGCGGGGCGGAGCACGCCCCGTGTGTCGGGTCCCATGTGGATGTCGCCGACGGCGGCGATGCGGATCATGACAGCTCCTCCGCGTGGTCGGGCGACGAGGGTTCGCTGACCACGATGTCGCAGTGCACCTCGAGACCGGCGAGTTCCTCCCGCACGGTCCCCAGGACCTCCTCGCGGCACCTGGCCGAGGGGACCGTCCCGGTGACCAGTACGGCCCCGCCGCGGACCTCGACCCGCACGCCGAGTTCGCCCAGCTCCCCGGAGGCGAGCCGGTCCTGGAGGTGGGCGACGCGGTACTCCGCGCTCTGTCCGGCCGCCGTGCCGCCGACCGGTCCGGCGTCGTGGGTGTTCATGGGCGTTCCTTCCGCGGACGGTCAGATGACGTTCAGGCGTTCCAGGAGGAAGAAGAAGGCCGCGGGCATGGGCTCGTCCCCGCAGTCGCGCCGTACCCGGTCCCAGTCGACCTTCTCGCGCAGGGCGCGGGCGATGGGCAGGACCGCGCCGAAGTCGCAGTGGTGCTCGGAGAAGGCGGCGATGAGGCCGCACAGCAGATCGGTGGGGGCCAGGACCGGCATGCGCACCGACTCCACCGGCAGTTCCTGCGCGCGGTGGAGCATCTCGGTGGAGACCGGCCGGTGCGCCAGCTCGAAGATGAGGTCGACGTCCTGGCCGAAGCAGGTGGCCTTGAGCAGCCAGTCCTCCGGCGGGGTGTAGACGGTCAGTCCGGCCTCGCGCAGGGTGGCGGCCACCGGCTCGGCGTCCTCGGGCCGGACGCAGAAGTCGACGTCGTGCTGGAGGTTGCCGCTGCCGCCGTGGGCGTGGACGGCGACGCTGCCGGCGAGCGCGAAGAGGTGCCCGCCCCGCTTCAGGACCGCGCCGACCTGCTTGGCCGCCTCCAGGATCGCCTGGTTGCGGTCGCGGGGCAGCTCCGCCTCGCTCTCGTCGGGGCTCGGCCCGCACCGCACGTCCAGGGGTGGCGCCTGTCCCGGGGCGTCCGGGGCCAGACGGAGGTCCGGGCTTCCCGGGCGCCGTACGAGCGTGGCGTCCTCGCCGTTCTCCGTCATGACCGCTCCTTCCGCCATCGTGCGGGCCCTGTGCCCGCCGCCCGTTCCCGCCGTCCGGGACGGGTCCGTGTGCCTGCTGCCAGCACCTAGTACCCGGCGCGTCCGTTCCGACACGGACGAGGGTGAATGGCGTGCGGAGTCCGCTGCGGCTCAGCGCCGGGTGACGTTGGCGACGAGCAGGCGCAGCAGCTGTTTGGCCGTGGCGTCCTGTTCGGGTGTGAGGCCCATGGCGTCGCCGATGGCCGACGGGACGGCGCGGGCGCGTTCACGGAGCCCGGCGCCCTCGTCGGTCAGGCGGATGGCGACCGACCGCTCGTCGTCGCTGCGGCGCTCGCGGCGCAGCAGTCCGTTCGCCTCCAGGCGCTTCAGCAGCGGGGAGAGGGTGCTGGACTCCAGCTGGAGCGCGGCCCCCAGCTCCCGTACGGAGATCGAGTCCCGCTCCCAGAGCACCAGCAGGACCAGGTACTGGGGGTAGGTCAGGTCCAGCTCCTCCAGCAGGGGCCGGTACCGGGCGGTGACCGCCCGGGAGGCCGCGTACAGGGCGAAGCAGAGCTGGTCGTCGAGGAGCAGCGACCTCTCGTCCGGTGCGGGGGCGGGGCTGCCGTCCGTCGTGCCGTCCATGGTGATCACCCACGTTCCGTATTGCGGTCCCGTCGATTCTATCGGGAGCGAGTAAGTCGTGGGCGAACGAATCGGCCTCTAATTAGTTGCGCACGACTTATTCGGGCGCTACTTTCCTGGTGTGCCGCCGATCCCGCCGGACCCCGGCCCGGGGCCCGGCGGCGGCACCCGATCCGAGGAGCGCGCCATGACCGGCACCACCGCCCACCGTCCCGTCCTCGAGCCCGCAGCCCAGGCGTTCGCCGAGGCCACCGCCAACCCGCCCTACCTCTTCGACCTGGGCCCCGCGGAAGGCCGCAAGACCGTCGACGAGGTCCAGTCCGGCGACATCGACAAGCCCGCCGTCGACGAGGAGTGGGTGACCGTCCAGGGCGGCCCCACCGGCCAGGTGCGGGCCCGCGTCGTCCGCCCCGCGGGCGCCACCGGGCAGCTTCCCGTCATCCTCTACATCCACGGCGCCGGCTGGGTCTTCGGCAACGCCCACACCCACGACCGCCTGGTCCGCGAACTCGCCGTCGGCACCGGCGCGGCGGTGGTCTTCCCCGAGTACGACCTCTCGCCCGAGGCCCGCTACCCGGTCGCCATCGAGCAGAACTACGCCGTCGCCCGCTGGATCGTCACCGACGGCGCCGGCAAGGACCTGGACGCCACCCGGATCGCCGTGGCGGGCGACTCGGTCGGCGGCAACATGAGCGCCGCCCTCACCCTGATGGCCAAGGAGCGCGGCGACGTCCCCCTCGTCCAGCAGGTGCTCTTCTACCCGGTCACCGACGCGAACTTCGACACCGGCTCCTACCACCAGTTCGCCGAGGGGTACTTCCTGCGGCGCGACGCCATGCGGTGGTTCTGGGACCAGTACACGACCGACGCCTCGCAGCGCGCCGAGATCACCGCCTCCCCGCTGCGCGCCACCACCGAGCAGCTGACCGGCCTGCCCCCGGCCCTGGTCGTCACCGGCGAGGCCGACGTGCTGCGCGACGAGGGCGAGGCGTACGCCGACAAGCTCCGCCAGGCCGGCGTCCCCGTCACCGCCGTCCGCTACCAGGGCATCATCCACGACTTCGTGATGCTCAACGCCCTGCGCGGGACGCACGCCGCCGAGGCCGCCATCGCCCAGGCGGTCGCCGTCCTGCGCGGAGCGCTCGGCACCGCCTGACCCGGAGGGCCGGAGACCGGCTCGGGCGTACAAGAAAAGCGCCCGGGCCGGTCAAGGCTGAATATGGGGCAAAAGGTAGGGAAGCCGATGAGTGCACCCCAGGGATGCGCTCGTGGAGGTCGTCATGGACCAGGACACGACTCGTTCGCCGGATCTTCCGCAGCCCCTGCGGGCCGTCGTCTCGGGACTGCGGCATCTGCCGGGCGCGCAGCAGGTGGGCCGGGTGGCCGGCGGCACCCTCGACGCCATCGGCGCGGTGTCCCCGCGCGGACGCCGGATCGCCGTCTACACCGGAGCCGGAGTCCTCGGAGTGGCCGGCATCGTCGAATGGCCGGTGGCACTGACCGGCGCCGCCGTCGCCTGGCTCACCCAGCCACGCCCCGGACAGCGGGAGGACGGCGAGCCGGGCCCGCCCCCACCGGCCGCAGCGGACGGGCGGGCCGGGGCCGGCATCCGCGACGACCACGCCCCCGCCGAGCCGCCCCCCGGCCCCGGCGACCGGCTCACCCCCTCCCGCCACCGGCCCGGCCAGGCGGAACACCCCGTACGCGAACAGCCCGCCAAAGTGGGCGACACCGCCACCGCCTCCGCGCTGAAACAGGTCGCCGAGGCCACCACGCACCACGGCTCCCACCCCGGCCCCCACCCGGACCGGAACGGCGCCCCAGAACAGCCGCGCGACAGCCGGCCCACCCGCTGAGCCACGATCACGGGACACCCTCCGATGCTCACACGCTTCGATGTCGCCCCCCTCGCCGGGGCCGTGGCGGGCGCCGCCGTCGGCGCCGCCCGCGGCACCGCACAGGGCATGACGTCCGTCCACGACACGACGCGCCGCCTCGGCCACGTCGCCCGCAACGCCCTCGGCGGCGGCCGGCACTGGCGGGCCGGACACCGCGTCCACCTCGCCCTGCGCCATCCGGAAGGCGCCGTCGGGCCGCTCGCCCGCAAGGCCGCCGCCCAACTCCTCGACCACCCGGACGTGCTGGCGGCCTACTGGGACGAAGGGCTGTCCCGGCTCGTCGTGACCGCCGTCGCGGACGCGGCCGGCGACCGCGTGACCGAACACGCCGTCGCCGTCGCCGCCCGCCTCGGACTGACCGAGGACGCCGGCCCGGAGGACGAGACCAGCACCGCCCACCCCGGCGACCCCCGCGAGGTCCGGGTCGCCGCCACCGCCCTGCTGCTGGACGCCGCCGGCACCGCCGGCGCCCTCACCGCCAGGTCACTGCGCCTGCCCCGGAGCCCCAAGGCGGTCACCGCCGGAGTCACCCTGCTGCGCGAGAACCCCCGCTTCCGGGCGCTGCTGCGGCAGCGGTTCGGCCGGAGCGGCATGGAACTCCTGCTCGCCGCCGCCAACGCCGCCGCGCACGGCGCCGGACAGTCCCCGGTCGCCCTCGTCCTCGACGGACTGCTGCGCACCGGCCAGCTCACCGAGGCGGCGGCCCGCGCGGCGGCCTTCGAGGCCCTGCACGACGACATCTGCCTCGAACAGCGCCCCAGCATCCCCTGCCCCGCCGACACCCGCCCGCCCCTGCGGGTGACGCCCGCCCAGGCGTACGCCGCCCACGCCGGCACCGGCAGCATCGCGGGCGCCGCCGCCACCCTCCTCGTCACCCACGACACCCGGGAGGCGGCCGAGGCCGCCCTGGCGGGGTCCCCGAAGGCGGCCCGCTACGGTCCCGCCGCCTTCGACGCGGTCCTCGGCACCCACCTCGCCCGGTCCGGCGTCCTGGTCCGCAGCGCCGAACGGCTGCGCCAGCTGGAGATCGCCGACTCCCTCGTCCTGCACGCCGACGCCCTGCGCACCCCCGCCCGGACCGGCTCCGGCCACGACGGCGCGCCCGCCCTGTTCGAGGACCCCGTCGACCCCAGCGCCGAAGCGGTCCTCGACGCCGCCCGCCGCGCCGGCCTCCACGTCGTGATCACCCGGGGCGCGGATCTGAAGGACATCACCCGCCTCGCCGACGAGGTCGCCCCCGCCGACCTCCCCTTCGGCGACGTCGTCAGGGCACTGCAGAACGACGGCCACATCGTGGTGAGCGTCGCCCGGGTCGCGGAGCACGGGGACGACGACGTGGCGCGGGGGTTGCCCGCCGGAGACGTCGCCATCGCCCTCACCGACACCCGCACGGCGGTCCCCTGGGGCGCCGACGCCCTCGCCCCGGGCGGACTCGGGGACGTGTGGCGCCTGCTGACGGCCATTCCGGCCGCCCGCCGGGTCGGCCGCCGCTCGCAGACCATGGCCCGCGCGGGCGCCGCCCTGTCGGGACTCATGGTGGCCCGCGGCGGCACACCCGGCGGCCGGCTCTGGCGCCGGCTCACCCGGCACGCCCCCGTGAACATCGCCGCGGCGGGCGCCCTGCTCACCGGCTGGACCGAGGCCGTACGCGTGGCCCGGGCCACCCCGCCCGAACCCCGGCTGCACGTGCCCTGGCACGCCCTCGAACCGCACGAGGCACGCGAACTGCTGCGCGACACCCGCACCGAGGAGGAGCCGAGCGGACTCGCCCAGTTCGCCGAGCGGTCCCGGCAGCGGGCGGCCCGGATCACCCGTACGCCCGCGGCCGCCCCCGTCCGCTGGACCTGGCAGGCGGCGGGCGCCGTCCGGCGCGAACTCGACGACCCGCTCACCCCCGTCCTGGCCACGGGGGCGGTCGCCTCGGCGCTGCTCGGCTCCCTCGTCGACGCCCTGCTCGTCGTCGGCGCCATGGACATCAACGCGGTGGCCGGCGGCCTCCAGCGGCTGCGCGCCGAACGGGCCCTCGCCCGGCTCGCGGCCCGGCAGCAGCCCAAGGCACGCCGGCAGGTCGGCCGCGAGCGCACCGTCACCGTCGACGCCGCACGGCTGCGGCCGGGGGACCGGATCAGCCTCGGCGCCGGCGACGTCGTACCGGCGGACGCGCGACTGCTGGAGGTGGACGGGCTCGAGGTCGACGAATCCGCGCTGACCGGCGAGTCCCTGCCGGTGACCAAGGCCCTGGAGCCGACGCCCGGCGCGCCGGTCGGCCGGCGCACCTGCATGGTCTTCGAGGGCACCACCGTGGTGGCCGGCCGGGCGGACGCGCTCGTGGTGGACACCGGCGACCGCACCGAGGCCGGCCGGGCCGTCGCCCTGGCCGCCCGCACCCCGCCGCCCGCCGGCGTCCAGGCACGGCTGCAGGAACTGACCCGCAAGGCCCTGCCGGTCACGCTCACCGGCGGAGCCCTGGTGACCGGGCTGTCCCTGCTGCGCGGCAGCCCGATTCGACGGGCCGTCAGCGGCGGTGTGGCCGTGGCCGTCGCCGCCGTCCCCGAGGGCCTGCCGCTGGTCGCGACCGTCGCCCAGATGGCGGCCGCCCGCCGGCTCTCCCGGCGCGGCGTCCTGGTCCGCACCCCGCGCACCCTGGAGGCGCTCGGCCGGGTCGACACCGTCTGCTTCGACAAGACCGGCACCCTCACCGAGAACCGCCTGCGCCTGGTACGGGCCGCCACCGCCGACGGCACCGTCCTCGCCCCGGACGCCGAACAAGCCGTGCCCGTCGTGCGGCTGGCCGCCCGCGCCTGCCCGCAGGAGGAGACCGGTGAGGGACGCCGGGTCGCGCACGCCACCGACGAGGCCGTCCTCGACGTCGCCCCGCCCGACCCCGCCTGGACCGCCGACGGCGAACTCGCCTTCGAGGCCAGCCGCGGCTACGCGGCGGCCGTCGGCCGGGACGGCGACGCGGAGGACACCGGCGCGCTCCTCGTCGTCAAGGGCGCCCCCGAGACGGTGCTCCCCGCCTGCCGGGACCTTCCCGACGACGCGGCCGCCACCGCCCACACCCTCGCGGGACAGGGCCTGCGCGTCCTCGCCGTCGCCCGGCGCCCGTGCCGCGGCTCCGACGCCGCCGCCGAACTCGACGCCGACCTCACGGACCTGGAGTTCGCCGGACTGATCGCCCTGGCGGACGTGCCGCGCGACACCTCGCAGGAACTGCTCACGGAACTGCGCCGGGCCGGCATCCTGCCCGTCATGCTCACCGGCGACCACCCGGAGACCGCCCGGGCCATCGCCCTGCAACTGGGCTGGCCGGAGGAGACCGACGTCGTCACCGGCGACGAACTCGTCGCCATGAGCCGCAGCGAGCGGGTCCGCGCCCTGCACGGCGCCGCCGTCGTCGCCAGGGTCGCCCCCGAGCAGAAACTCCACGTCGTGGAGGCCCTGCAGCAGACCGGCCGGGTGGTGGCGATGGCGGGCGACGGCGCCAACGACGCCGCCGCCATCCGCGCCGCCGACGTGGGCGTCGGCATCGAGTCCCGCGGCTCGGCCGCCGCCCGCAACGCCGCCGACCTCGTGCTCACCACCGGCGACCTGTCCGTCCTGGTGGACGCCGTCGGCGAGGGCCGCGCGCTGTGGCGCAGCGTCGCCGACGCGGTGAGCATCCTCATCGGCGGCAACGCGGGAGAGGTCGGATTCAGCGTGCTCGGCACCCTGCTCGCCGGTTCCTCCCCGCTGTCGACCCGCCAGCTGCTCCTGGTCAACCTGCTCACCGACATGTTCCCCGCGATGGCGGTGGCGGTGACCCCGAGCGACGACCCGTCGACGGCCGCGCACGCCGCGACCGGCCCGATGGGCCTCGACGTCCTCGGCGCGCCCCTGCTGCGCGCCATCCGGCGCCGCGGCGTGACGACCTGCCTCGGCGCGGTCACGGCGTACCTGATCGGCCGGTTCACCCCCGGCACCGAACGCCGCTCCACCACGATGGCCCTGTGCGGCGTGGTCGGCGCGCAGCTCGTGCAGACCCTGTCCGGCCGCCGCCACAGCCCCCTGGTGTGGGCGACGGCCCTGGGCTCCGCCGCGGTGCTCGCCGCCCTGGTCCAGACGCCCGGCGTCAGCCACTTCTTCGGCTGCACCCCGCTCGGCCCGGTCGCCTGGCTGGGCATCGCCCTGGCCATCACCCTGTCCGCCCTCGCCCCCCGCCTGGAACGCATGGAGCCGGTCCGCCACCTCTACGACGGCGCGACCCGGCTCGCCGAGCGGCTCGGCGAGTCCGCCCGGCGCACCCGCCCCTTCGTGCACGGCGGCATCGCCCGGCCGGTGGCGTGACCGCACGCCCCGGGGGCGGCCGTCGCCGGACGGCCCCCGGGGCCGTCCGTGGTCGGCAGAACCGCCGCTGTGCGCACAGACTGGAAGAGCAGGGTGGCCCCGGCACCCACCCGGGGCCCGCCGCACAGCGAGAGGGGTGAGGATCGGCATGAAGGGCTACGTCTTCCACGGACCCGGGCACGCCGCCTGGGAGGAGGTCCCCGACCCGGCCGTCAAGGAACCCGACGACGCCATCGTGCGCGTCGAGGCCGTCACCATCTGCGGGACGGACCTGCACATCCTCAAGGGCGACGTGCCCGACGTCCGCCCCGGCACCGTGCTGGGCCACGAGGCGGTCGGCGAAATCGTCGAGACCGGCGGCGACGTGCGCACGGTACGCCCGGGGGACCGGGTCCTGGTCTCCTGCGTCAGCGCCTGCGGGCGCTGCGGCTACTGCCGCGAGGGCATGTACGGCCAGTGCCGGGGCGGCGGGGGCTGGATCCTCGGCCACCGCGTCGACGGCACCCAGGCCGAGTACGTCCGGGTCCCGTACGCCGACCTCTCGGTGTATCCGCTGCCCGGCGCGCTCGCGGACGAGGACGCCGTGCTGCTGTCCGACATCTTCCCCACCGCCTACGAGGTGGGCGTGCTCAACGGGCGGGTACGCCCCGGCGACACCGTCGTCGTGGTCGGCGCCGGACCCGTCGGGCTGGCGGCGATCGCCACCGCCCGGCTGTTCGCGCCCGAGCGCGTCGTCGCCGTGGACCTGGCCGCCGCCCGGCTCCAGGCGGCCAAGGAGTTCGGCGCCGACGCCGTCGCCGACGCGAACGAGGCCCCCGAGCAGCTGATCGCCGACCTCACCGGCGGGCTCGGCGCGGACGTGGCCATCGAGGCGGTGGGCGTGCCGGAGACCTTCGAGCTGTGCACCCGCATGGTGCGGCCGGGCGGCCACATCGCCAACGTCGGTGTGCACGCCGCTCCCGCCACCCTGCACCTCGAGGACCTGTGGATCAGGAACGTCACCATCACCACCGGACTCGTCGACACCCACTCCACCCCCACCCTGCTGCGGATGGCCGCCGCCGGCCGGCTCCCCACCCGCCGCATGGTCACCCACACCTTCCCGCTCGACCGGATGCAGGAGGCGTACGACGTGTTCGGCAACGCCGCCGAGACCGGGGCGCTCAAGGTCGTCCTCGGTGTCCCGCAGCACGAGGTGGTCGCCGTCCACCCGACGGCCTGACCGGTCGCCCGCGCCCGAGGGGGCCGGAGGCGGCGGAACGGGGCGTCCGGCCCGTGCCGGACCGGGGTACGAGGGTCCACCCTGGAGGTGTGGCGCCGCCCGGCACCCGCGTGAGGAGGTGACCTCCCATGGCCAGGACGCATGGTGCGCGGCCCCGCAGGGTGCGGCTGTGGCGGTGGCGGCGGAACCCGCTGCGCCGCCGCGGTGATCTGGCCGAGGCCTGGCTGCTGCTCGCCACTCTCGTCCTCGCCCTGCTGCTCGGGGCGTTCTGCGGGCTGCGGGCGGCCGGCGCCGTGGACGGGTCGCTCACCGAGCGGCGGGAGCGCAGCCACCCCGTCCGGGCCGTGGTCGCCGAGGACACCGCCCGCACGCCGTCCGCGCCCGTGACGGAGGACGGCGACGGCGGAGTCTGGGCGAAGGTGCGGTGGACCGCCCCGGACGGCACCGGTCGCACGGGCCGCGCCCGGGTCGAACCGGGCAGCGCGGCGGGCACCTCGGTCACCGTGTGGACGGACTCCTCGGGGCGGCTGGTGGCCGCACCGGCCGAGGGCGCCGAGGCGGGCTTCCAGATCGTCATGACCGGCGTGACCGTCGCCGGTGCCGCCGGGGGCCTGGTCCTGCTCGGCGGACGGCTCGTCCGGGCCCGGATGGAGCGGCGCCGCCTGGCGGAGTGGGAGGCCGAGTGGCGGCAGGTCGAGCCGGCGTGGCGGAGGCGGATGACGGGCTGAGGCGGAGCGGTGGCCGCTCCGCCTCGGTGTCGGTGTCGGATGCCGGTGGGGCGCCGGCCGGACACGCCGGCCGGCGCCGCGGTCAGACCTCGCCGCGCCAGGAGCCCGTCTCCAGACCGCGCTGCTCGATGAACTGCTTGAACCGCTTCAGATCGCCGTCGACCTGCCGCTTGACGAAGCCGAGCTTGTCACCCACGGTCTCGGCGAGACCCTCGGGGTCGAAGTCCATCTGCAGCATGACCTTGGTGGTCGTGTCCCGCAGACGGTGGAAGGTGACCACACCCGCCTGCTTCGCCTCGCCGCCCACGGTGGTCCACGCGACGCGCTCGTCCGGGATCTGCTCCGTGATCTCGGCGTCGAACTCCCGCTCCACGCCGCCGACCTTCGTCACCCAGTGGGTGAGCGTGTCGGTGCGCTGCTCGATGCGCTCGACACCGTCCATGAACTCGGGGAAGCTCTCGAACTGCGTCCACTGGTTGTAGGCGGTGCGGACGGGGACGTCGACCTCGATCGATTCCTCTACCTGCGACATGGATCAGGTACCTCGCTTTCCGAGCTTTTCCGTGCTTTTCCGTTGGAGAACGCGGTACGGGTACCTGATTGCGCGCCGGGCAATCCTGCGGATCGGCACCGGGCGGTCGGTGCCGGGCGGTCGGTGCGGGCGGGCGTCAGCCGGCAGGTTCCGTCTCCTCGCGGCGGCAGTGCAGGAACAACTGCGGCTCCGGCATGGCGTCGGCGTGGGTCGGGGTGAACATCACGCTCTCCTGCGACTGCACCGTCAGGCCCGCCGCGCGGACGACGGCGACGACGTCCTCGGCCGCGAAACCGGTCACCCGCACGGGCTGCCCCATGAACACCCCGTCGAACTCCTCGACGTCCAGCGGCACGGTGGCCAGCGCGAACAGACCGCCCGGCCGCAGCGCCCGGGCCAGCCGGGCCACGAGCTCCGCCTGCTCCGTACGGGTCATCTGCAGCAGCGAGAAGTACACGCAGACCGCGTCGAACGAAGCGTCCTCGAGCGGCGTGCGGCGCACGTCGGCGCAGCGGAACTCGGCCTCGGGCACCTGCCGGGAGGCGATCTCCACCATCACCGGGGACACGTCGAGACCCAGCACCCGGTGGCCGGCCGCGGCGAGCACGGCGGCCGTGGGTCGTCCGGTGCCGCTGCCCACGTCCAGCACCCGGCTGCCGGGCGCCAGTCGCGCGAGCAGCCAGTCCAGTGACGCGCGGTGGGCCGAGGAGGAGGCGAACGCCTTCTCGTACTCGATGCCCAGCGCGTCGAACACCTCCGCCGCCGGTGATCCGTGTTCCTCGTCGACCACGACGCACCCCCGTCCTCGCGTACCGCTGCGGGGGCATCGTGTCACTCCCGGCCCGCCGTCACAACGGGACGCCGCCCTGCCGGCGGGGGAGGGGCCCGGCTTGCGGACTCGGGGACCGGCACGGCAGGGTCGGTGCGTGCCGACCCTGCTGATCGTCCACCACACGCCCTCGCCCAACTGCCAGGCGATGTTCGAAGCCGTCCTCTCCGGTGCCACCGCGCCGGAGATCGAGGACGTCCGGGTGGTGCGGCGCGCGGCGCTGTCCGCCACCGCCGCCGACGTCCTGGACGCCGACGGCTACCTCCTCGGCACCCCGGCCAACCTGGGGTACATGTCGGGCGCGCTCAAGCACTTCTTCGACCAGGTCTACTACCCGTGTCTGGACGCCACCCGGGGCCGGCCCTTCGGGTACTACGTGCATGGCGGCAACGACGTCACGGGCGCGGTGCGGGGCATCGAGTCGATCACGACGGGGCTCGGGTGGCGCCGCGCCGCCGACACCGTGACCGTCACCGGCGAGCCGGACAGGTCGGCCGTGGAACGATGCTGGGAGCTGGGCGCCACCCTCGCCGCCGGTCTGATGGAGGACTGAGAGCCGCCCCGGTGCCCGTCACTCCTCGCCCATGCGCCGCCGGTCCTGCTCGTCCCAGGCACGGGTGTCGCGCGGCTGGGTGTACGGCTCCTCCTCCGGCGGATGACCGCCGGCGATGGCCCGCTGCCGGGCGATCTCCGCGTCGAACTCCAGCCCCAGCAGAATGGCCAGGTTGGTGATCCACAGCCAGATCAGGAACACGATGACACCGGCCATGGTGCCGTAGGTCTTGTTGTAGGAGCCGAAGTTGGCGACGTAGAAGGCGAACCCGCCGGAGGCGACCAGCCAGATCACCAGCGCCAGGAAGCTGCCCGGGGTGATCCACCGGAACCCGCGGACCTTGGCGTTCGGCGTCGCCCAGTACAGCAGCGCGATCATGACGACGACCAGGACGACCAGTACCGGCCACTTGGCGATCGACCACACGGTCAGCGCGGTGTCGCCGAGGCCGAGCGCGTCGCCCGCCCGGCGGGCCAGCCCGCCGGTGAAGACCACGATCAGCGCACTGATCACGGCCAGCACCATCAGGACGACCGTCACGCCGAGCCGCACCGGCAGCACCTTCCACACCGGCCGGCCCTCGGGCATGTCGTAGACCGCGTTCGCCGAGCGGATGAACGCGGCCACGTAGCCGGACGCGGACCAGATGGCCAGCACCAGGCCGACGATCGCCATGACGGAGCCGATGCCGGCGTTGCCCTGCAACTGCCGCACCGCCTGGGTGATGATGTCGCGGGCCGCACCGGGGGTGAGCTGTTCCAGGTTGTCCAGCACCTTGTCGGTGGCGGACCTGCCGGTGAGGCCCAGCAGCGACACCAGGGCCAGCAGCGCGGGGAACAGCGACAGCACGCCGTAGTACGTCAGGGCGGCGGCCCGGTCGGTCAGCTCGTCGTCCTTGAACTCGCGCAGACTGCCCTTCAGCGCCGCGCCCCACGCCCCCTTGGGCAGCTTGCCGGGCGTGTCCGGCGCCGCCCGCTCCACGTCGTCGCCCGGCCCCGGCCCGTCCGCCGAGCGCTCCGCCCGGTGGTCGTCAGGACGGTGCCGGTCCGTCGCGCTCTCAGGGTCCTGTCGGCCGTTTCGCCCCGGGATATGCAGCTTCATGGCCGCCGGGTAACCAGGGACCGGCCCGTCAATCCCGGGTGTCCGGGCACCGGCAAGGGCCGGAAACGGGTTGTGGGAGCGCTCCCAAGGTTGCAGGATGCGACGCATGACCGAGTCCCCCACGATCCGCCCGTACCGCCCCGCGGACCGGCCGGCCCTCGACGACATCTGTGTCCGCACCGCGCGCAACGGCCAGGACAGCCGCCCCTTCTACGCCGACCCCGGCATCTTCCCGGACACCTTCGCGGCCCCCTACGCGCACCTGGAGCCGGAGCTGGCCTTCGTGCTGGACGACGGCGCGGGCCGCGCGGTCGGCTACATCCTCGGCACCGCCGACACGGTCCGCTTCGCCGCGGCCTTCCGTGAGGTGTGGCTGCCCCTGGTCGCCCACCGCTACCCCGAGCCGACGGGATCCCCGGACACCCCGGACGGGGCGATCGCCCGGCTGCTGCACCACCCCGAGCGGATGGTCGTCCCGGAGCTGGCCGCCTGGCCGGCCCATCTGCACATCGACCTGCTGCCCGAGTGGCAGGGGCGCGGCTACGGCCGGCGGCTGATGCGGACCTTCCTGGCGGCGCTGCGGGACGGGGGAGTGCCGGCCGTCCACCTCGTCATGGCGACGGCCAACAGGCCCGCCCGGGCCTTCTACGACCGCATGGGTTTCGAGGAGATCGACGCGCCGGTGGACGACTCGGTCGTCTGTCTCGGCCGGACGACGGGGGACCTGGACCGGCTCTGAGCCGGCCGGCTGGGCGGACCGGACGTCCTCGTCCGCCGAGCACCTGGAACGGCGTCGAACGCGGCGCACGCACCGAACGCGTCCCGCACACCGAACACGTCGAACGCATCGAACGCGCCACGGCCCGTGGGGAAGTGGCGCGAATCGACGTTGTCGCTCCGCCGTGAGGAGCGCAGCCTGTGCACTGGGAGCGCTCCCATGCCCCGGCGTGGGCCCGCGCACCCGCACCCCCACAACCCCCACATCGGAAAGAAGGATGGCATGGCTTGGCATGGTCATGATCCTTTCATGTCGCTCAGGTCCCGCCTGACGCTCGCCCTGAGCGTCGTCGCCGCCACGCTGCTCTGTCTGATCCCGTGGAGCGGCACCGCCGTCGCCCACGGCTCCGTGATCGACCCCGCGTCCCGCAACTACGGCTGCTGGCAGCGCTGGGGGAGTGACTTCCAGAACCCGGCGATGGCCCAGCAGGACCCCATGTGCTGGCAGGCGTGGCAGGACGACCCCAACGCCATGTGGAACTGGAACGGCCTCTACCGCAACGGGTCCGCCGGCAACTTCCAGGCCGTCGTCCCCGACGGCCAGCTCTGCAGCGGCGGGCGCACCGAGGGCGGGCGCTACGACTCCCTCGACACGGTGGGCGCCTGGAAGACGACGAACGTGAACGACGACTTCACCGTCCAGCTGTACGACCAGGCCAGCCACGGCGCGGACTACTTCCTCGTCTACGTCACCCGGCAGGGCTTCGACCCCGCCACCCAGGCGCTGGGCTGGGACGACCTCCAGCTGGTGGCCCGCACCGGCAAGTACGCCCCCGGCCAGAACTACTCGATCCCGGTGAGCACGTCCGGTCTCAGCGGCCGCCACGTCGTCTACACCATCTGGCAGGCCTCGCACATGGACCAGACGTACTTCCTTTGCAGTGACGTGAACTTCGGCTGACACCGGGGCACTTCGCCACTCCGTTCCCGAGTCCCCGCCGGACGCGTCCGGTCCGGCGGGGACTTCGCGCTTTCCGGGCGCCGGTGGCTCCCACTCCGCTGACCGCGCTGTCTCCGCTGTTCCCGCTGATTCGGCGAAGAAGTCCCGCGGCCCTTGAACGCCGCGCGGTCCCTCTGCGTATGGGGCGTGGGAATTTCCTGCCGACCCCCGCAGAGAAGCGTAGGAGTACTGCCTTGGCACGCAACACACGCAGACGACCAAGAGGTCCACAGCGCGCGACCTTCGCCGCGGTCGCGCTGATCCTGGGCGGAGGGGGGCTGATGGCGGCCAACGTCTACGCCTCCGCGACGGTGGACGACGCGCCCGCCGAGGGCACGGGTCAGGCGCGGGTGCTGGGCGGCGCCACCATCGACTGCCCGGACGCGGCGACCCGTCTGACGTCGGTCCCCGAGCAGGCGCGGCCCGACGTCGACAAGGAACTCGCCGCCCTGGACGAGCAGATCGCCCAGGCCTACCAGCGCCTCGCGGAGTCGGCCGAGGCCGTGCGGCAGGACTCCGGCTTCGCGGACGACAAGATCGTGGCTCCCCTGGAGGAGGAGCGGTCCGCGACCCTGGAGCGCATCGCCGCCGCCATCGACAAGGTGGGTGACCGTCCGGCGGGCCTCGACGAGCTGGCCGAGTGCGCCGTGCGCGACTCCGGCAACGC
The DNA here is from genome assembly GCF_007829875.1 of Streptomyces capillispiralis. Lineage (NCBI taxonomy): Bacteria > Bacillati > Actinomycetota > Actinomycetes > Kitasatosporales > Streptomycetaceae > Streptomyces > Streptomyces capillispiralis. The sequence goes on from NZ_VIWV01000001.1 coordinate 7,717,788, forward strand.
CTCCGCCGCGCCGGCCGGCGGCCAGGACGGCGCTCAGGACGGTGACGGCCAGGACGACGGCGGTCAGGACGAGGGCGGCCAGGAGGGCGAGCAGGGCCAGGGCGGCAACGGCGGCCAGGCAGGCAACGGTCCCGTCGCCGCCGACTACGCGGACATCCGGAGCGTGGAGCCCGACGCCGCCGGGCCGAGGGCGACGAAGGACGCCTCGCGCGGCACCTTCACCAGCAGCTGCGGAGTCAACGAGAACGGGCTGTTCAACTCCGACAACGTGATCGCGGCGCCCGGCGTCGCCAACGGTGCCCACCACTTCCACGACTACATCGGCAACCAGGCCACCAACGCCTTCTCCAGCGACGAGGACCTGGCGGAGGCGGACACGACCTGCGAGGACCAGGGGGACAGGTCGGCGTACTACTGGCCCGTGCTGCGGCTGCAGAACGGGACCCAGGAGCAGGACGCCAACTCCCCGGGCGGCGGCATCGAGGGCAACGCCGGTGAGATCGTCACGCCCAAGGAGGTCACGCTGACCTTCGTCGGCAACCCGCGCGGCGAGGTCACCGCCATGCCCCGGCTGCTGCGCATCATCACCGGCGACGCCAAGTCCTTCGTCAACGGTCCGGCCAACGCCAACGCCTCCTGGAGCTGCACCGGTTTCGAGGACCGGCAGCTCAAGGACAAGTACCCGCTGTGCCCCCAGGGCAGTGACGTGGTCCGCACGTTCGACTTCCAGAGCTGCTGGGACGGCCGGAACACCGACAGCGCCAACCACCGTACGCACATGGCGTTCGCGGCCGCCGACGGCAGCTGCCCGTCCGGCTTCCGTCCCGTGCCGCAGCTGGTCCAGCGCATCGTCTACGACGTCGACGCGCCGAGTCTGGAGGACGGCGGGCGCACGACACCGCTGTTCGCGGTGGACTCCTTCCCGGAGCAGCTGCACAAGCCGGTCACGGACCACGGTGACTTCATCAACGTCTTCGACGAGGACCTGATGCGGGAGATGGTCGACTGCATCAACAGCGGCCGCACCTGCGGCGCGGGTACCGGCGGCGGAGAGGCGCCGGGCGGCGAGGCGCCGGGCGGCGAGGCGCCGCAGGAACCGCAGGAGCCCACGGCGTCTCCCGAGGCCCCGGACGACGGCGGCGACGGCGACGGCGGCGAGCAGCCCGGCGACGGCGACGGCACCGAGGAACCCGGCAAGGGTGACGGCACCGAGCAGCCCGGCGATGGTGGCGGGGAACCCGGCGACGGTGCCGAACAGCCCGGCGACGGTGCCGAACAGCCCGGCGACACCGGGCAGGAGAACCCCTCCGAGCCCCCGATCGACGACACGCCCGCCACCGAGGAACCGGCGGACGAGGGCGCCGCGCCCGGCGGCGACGACGAACAGCCCGAGGTCTACGCCTCGCCCTCGGCCGGGGACGACGCGGCCGGGGACGAGACGGGCGACCCGACCGGGGCCAACGGCGCCGGCCAGGGCGCCGACGGCGACGGAGCGGGCCAGGAGACGCCCGGCGCCAACGCCCCGACCAGCGGCGGCGACGCCTCGGCTGCGGACGGGACCGAGCCCCAGGCCGTGACGGGCGGACTGGCCGAGACCGGCGCCCAGCTCTGGCCCGCCGCCGCGGGCGCGGTCCTGGTCGTCGCCGGATTCGTCGTACTGCGTCGCGTGCGGCGCACCTGACCTGACCCCTGCACACCCCGCAGCGCGGCGGCGGGACCCACCCCCGGTCCCGCCGCCGCCCCCTTCCCGCCCGCCCCACCGGCCGTCACGGCACGTCCGCCGCCTGTGGCGTCCCCGCCTCACCCCGCTCCCGCGCCGAGGACGCGGACCGACCCTCCGGCAGGGCGCGGCCCGGGCGTACGACCGTGCCCAGGGCGCCGGAGCCCAGCGCGACCCCGGCGGCGACCAGGGCACTGCCCACCGCCTGGGCCGCACCGTAGGAACCGGTGCCGACCAGCGGCGCGGTGCAGGCGGCCGCCACCGGGATCAGGCCGGAGAACAGGGTGGCGCGCTCGGCGCCGATCCGCTGCATGCCCATGTACCAGCACACGAAGCCGACGACGGTGACCACCACCGCCTGCCACAGCAGCGCCGTCGACTCGACGGCGTCCGGGCGGCGCAGCCAGGCGGAGCCGTCGAGCAGCACCCCGGCCGCCGCCGACTCGGCCGCGGCGACACCGCACACCGCGGCGGACAGCAGACGCGGACCCAGGGGCCGCAGCACGGGCACGGCCAGCACCGCGAATCCGACCTCCCCGACCAGCGCGCACCCGGAGAAGACGATGCCCGCCGCGTCCGCACGCCCCCAGCCCTGCACAGTGAAGGCGCCGACGGCCACCGCCAACGCGCTGTAACCGAGGAGCCGTTGGGGCCGGCGGCCGTCCAGCAGCGGGACCAGGACGGCGACCACCACGGGCGCGCAGCCCACGAAGACGCCGGGCACCGCCGGTTCCGCGGTCCGCTCCGCGGCGAGGACGGCCAGGTTGAACCCGACCATGCCGACCGCGGCGAGCAGCGCGAGCCGGACCCACGCGCGTGGCGGGAGCGACCGCAGCCGGGCGGTCGTGCCCCGCCCGCACAGGGGGAGCAGCAGCAGACAGGCCAGTCCGTACCGCAGGAACTGGCCGCCCGCGTACGGGTAGTCACCGAGGACGCTGTTGGCGGTGAAGGACGCTCCGACGAGGACACAGGCGAGCGCGCAGAGCAGGGCCCCGCGCGTGGTGGCGGTGTTCATGCCCCCGACGCTAGAGAGCGCGGCGGCCCGTTCCGGGGTCCACTTCGCCCCCGCCGTCGGGGACCAATCGCGCGTCAGGGCGACGACGGCCCGCCCTGCGGTCCCGCCTCCCGCTTCTTCCACGGGCCGACCCCGAGCTTCCCCGTCGTGCCGAGGTCCAGTTCCGGGACGAGCGTCACCCAGTCCGCGCCGGACCGCGCCCGCAGCCGTACGTAGGGAGCGTGGACGGGTGTGCCCGCCTGCACCGTGTTGCGCCACACCAGGCCCGCCCAGGCGCCCTCGCCCGGGTCGAGGACGAGCGGCAGGGCCGGGCCGTCCGCCCCCGTGGCGCCGGCGACGGAACTGCCGTCGCGCAGGATCCGTACGCCGTCCACCGGTTGGTGCTCCTCGTCGAAGAGTTCGACGTCGGGGTAGCCGTGCAGCGCGTAGGGCCGGGCGCCGCAGTTCTCCAGGTGGACGGAGACGACCCGCAGGCCCATGGCGGCATCGCCGTCGTCGGCGTGGACCCGCAGGCCGGAGGCCGGGCAGGGACCCCCCTTGTCCGGCGCCTCGTCCACCGGGACGCTGCGCACCCTGGAGATCCGCACCCGGCTCACGTCCTGCGGGCCCGCCGCCGTGTCCAGCGGGATCCGGCCGGAGACGGTCCGGCCGGGCCCGACGCCCGCGACGGTCCGCTCGGCGGTGTCCAGCACGGTCCCCGCCTCCGATATGAGGGCGAACGTGACGGTGTAGGTGTGCGGTTCGGTTCCCGCGTGGGTGACCTCGAACAGGGCGCAGCCCCCGTCGCCGCCCTGGAAGCCGGTGATCCGCACCCCGTCGCGCTCCGGTTCGGCGGGGTCGCCCGGCAGGGGCGCGGCGGACGCGCCGGACGGCTGCCCCGGGCAGGGAGCACCGGACGGCGGCCGGGCGTCCGAACCGCCGTGCTGCCCGGTTCCGCACGCGGTCAGGAGCAGCACGCCGGCGAGGGCGGCGGGGAGGGGGAGGAAGGGGTGGCGCATGCGCGAAGTCGATCAGTACCGCCCGCAGTTGGCTATGACGGAAGCCATGCTTCCGGTCACTGGTGTGTGACACTGGGGCGGAGGCCGCGGTGTTGTCCGAGGGGAGCATCGGCCGGCCGTAGAGGGGAGCAGCCGTGGACAAGGGGACAGTGCGCACGCACGAGGACACGGACGCGGCGGCGACCGCACGCCACGCCCGCTTCGGACACCTCCCGGAGCCGGTCCGGGCGGAGGACATGGTCGAGGAACGGCCGGCCGTCGCGCCGGACCCGGCCCGCCACGCCTACGACCCGGACGAGTGGCTGGTGCGCTACTGCCTGTGAGGCCGCCCGCGGCCGGCCGGCGCGACGCCCGTCTCATCGTGCGCCGGCCCAGTCGTACGCCGTCAGCAGCAGGGCCACGTCGTCCGGCCGGTCCTCGGTGCGGCGGGCAATTCTGATCAGGCGGTCGGCGAGTTGCTCGACCGAGTCGGTGCGGCTGCGCGCCAGACAGCCGCGGACCGCCTCGATGCCCGTCTCGATGTCACCGCCGGGCGTCTCGACCAGCCCGTCCGTGTAGAGCGCCAGGACACTGCCCGGGGCCAGGGTGAGTTCCGTGACGGGGTAGACGGCGTCCGGTTGCACCCCGAGCAGCACACCGCCGGGCAGGTCCAGGCTCTCGGTGCGCCCGTCGGGATGACGCAGCAGGGGCGGGGGGTGACCCGCCCGCACGGCCAGGGCGCGGCCGGTCCCCGGATCGAGCTCGATGTAGCAGCAGGTGGCGAAGACATCGGCCTCCAGCTCGGCCAGCAGCCGGTTCGTGTGGGTGATGACCTCCTGCGGCGGCCGGCCGCTGGCGGCGAAGGCGTGCACCGCGCTGCGCAACTGCCCCATGACGGCCGCGGCACCGACGCTGTGCCCCTCGACGTCACCGATCACCAGCGCCACCCCGCGCCCCGTCCGGATCACGTCGTACCAGTCGCCCCCGATGGCCATGCCCTGGGTGCCGGGCAGATAGCGGCCGGTGGTCAGCATCCGGTCGATGACCGGCAGCCGGTGCGGCAGCAGGCCCTCCTGCAGCCCGCGCGCCACGGCCGACTCCGCGTCGTACAGCCGGGCCCGCTCCATCGCCTGCGCGGTCAGCCCGCCCAGCGCGGTCAGCGCGCTGCGCTCCTCCGGAGTGAACCGGTGCGGTGCGCTCCAGCCGAGGATGCAGGAGCCGACCGGATGCCCCGAGGCGATCAACGGCAGGAACGACCAGGCGCTCATCTGGTCCATCACCAGCCCGGAATAGGTGTCGGCCAGCGCCTCGGGCGACTCGAAGAACAGTGGCAGCCGGGTCGTCAGGGCATGCACACCGGGCAGGTCGGCGTCGAGCGGCACCCCTTCGAAACGGTCGAGGAAGTGCTCCGGATAACCGGACTCCCAGAGCAGGTGCATCCGGTTGTCGCGGATCGTGTAGAGAGCGATCTCCTGCGCGCCGAAGCCGGGCAGCAGTTGTTCGGCGACGGCCCGGCAGACGTCCCTGACGGTGACCGCCTCGGTCAGCACACTGGCCATCTGCACCACGTGGTAGAGGGCGCCCGCGCGGGCCGTCCCGACCAGGCCCGACGGCGGCGCGGCGACGGCCCCGCCGGCCGGCGACAGGGCCCGGCCCGGCTCCGCCCCCGCCGGAGGACTCGTGGGGAAGACACGGCCGGTCAGCCCGTGCACACCCGGGTACAGCACGAACCCGAGCCAGTCGCCCTCGGGATCGTGCACCAGGTACGACACCGGTTCCTGCGACAGCATCGCCGCCCGGTAGCGGTCCTCGTACGCCGGATCGCGCAGCCAGGTGAGCACCTCCCACGGGTAGTGGCCGAGCATCCGGTCCAGCTCGCACCTCAGCAGCTCCTGGCAGCGGAGGTTGGCGTAGACGACCCTGCCGTCCTGGTCCAGCGAGAACACCCCGTCGGGCAGCCGCTCGGCGGCCTCCGCGGCGGTCGCCCCGCCGGCCGCGTCGACGAGGGCGCCCACCAGGAGCCGGGTGGCCCCCTCCGCCCGTACGACATGACCCCACAGCTCGACCGGCCGGTAGCGCATCCGCCCGTCCACCTCGGGCTCGTCCAGCACCCTGAAGTGCCGCCCCCTGACCTGCCCGGTGTCCGCCGCCTCCCGCCGGCTCGCCCGCAGCTCGTACAGGTCGTCGGGGGACACCCGGTCCTCGACCTCCGCGGTGGTGCCGCCGAAATCCGCCCGGGCCACACCCAGCAGGGCCAGCGCGTCGTCGTCCCCGGACCACCGGTCGCTGTCCAGGTCCCACTCGATCATCCCGACCGACACGGCCCGCGCGGGCGGCGTGGGCAGCCGGACGCTCACCGGCTGGTCGTCGTAGTCGATCCCGTACGCGACGGCGTCCGGGTCCGTCCGTCCGGGCACCTGGCGGGCGAACTCGGTCAGTCGCTCCTCCATGTCCCGCCCGGCGCCGCGCAGCACCGCCCGCACCGTCCGCTCGCCCACCGGCTCCCGGTTGGCCGAACGCAGCACGGCCAGCACGCCCACGGGCTCACCGCCGACCCGCACGGGGTGGTAGGCGGAGGCGAACGAGTACGGCAACGCCGCGGTGAACTGGGGGAAGCGCAGCATCGTCGCCGCCTCGTCCGGCAGCCACAGGCTCTCGCCCCCGCGGTACGCCTCCGACATGGGCAGCGCGCCGCCCACGGGCACCCGCCACCAGGACCTCAGCAGCGACCGCGGCACCCCGCACACCACGCAGAGCACCAGCGAGCGCCGGTCGCGCGAACGCAGGTACACCAGTCCGCCGTAACCTTCGAGGTCCTGGACCGCCGCCACCACGGCTTCCGCGAGCGCGTCCTCGATCCGCGCCGCCCCGCCCCGGCCCCCCGCCGCGCCGCCCTCCCCCTCCGCGCCCCCGCCGAGCACGCCTGCCGGCCGCTCCCCGGGCGGTACGGCGGCTGCGTCGTCCATGTCGAGCCCTCCCGCTGCGGACGCACGGGACATTCGTTCGCTCCCCACCAGGATGTGCCATGCCGGACGGTCCGGCGACCGGCCGGAAGCCGGCCGCAACCTTCTGGGCATCCCGCTCGTCTCACTCGATATCGGAAGGATATGAGCCCAGGGGGCCGAAAATGCTTGAAACAAGGACGATCTGCGTGACTCTGGCACTCGTGGGCGCCACGCTGGCCACGGCGGCGGTCCCGGCCGTCGCCACCCCGGCGGCGGCCGTGCGGACCCCGGCCTGTCCGACCGGCTGGGGCAGCACCGCCAAGTCCGACGCCGACACCACGGCCACCCCGGTACGGAACATCAGGACCGGCCGGCACGCCTGCTACGACCGGATGGTCGTCGACCTCCCGGGCACCGCGCGCAGCGGCCTCGGCTACTCCGTGCGGTACGTCGACCGCCTGCACCAGGACGGATCGGGCCGGCACATCCCCGTCGCCGGCGGCGCCGTCCTCGAAGTGCGGGTGGCCGCACCCTCGTACGACCCCGCGACCGGCGAGCCCGCCTACCCGGCCCGCGCCGGACGCCCGCTGCCGGGCGTCGACCTCACCGGATACCGCACCTTCAGGGACGCGCGGTTCGCCGGCAGCTTCGAGGGCGAGACCCAGGTCGGCCTCGGACTGCGCGCACGGCTGCCGTTCCGGGTGCTTCAGGTCCAGGACCACATCGTGATCGACGTCGCCCACACCTGGACGGGCGCGCGCTGAACCCCTCGCGGGGCGCCCGCCGCCGGCGGCTCACCGCTCCGCGGCGCCCGTCTCGCAGACCCGGCGCGCCACCTCACGCAGCTTGGTGTTGGTGCGCTGGGACTGCGTGCGCAGGATCTCGAAGGCCTGCTCCTCGGTGATCCGGTGGCGGCCCATCAGGATGCCCATCGCCTCGCCGATCATGTGCCGGGTGGTGATGGCCTCCTGCATCTGGGCGTCGGTCAGGGCGCTGGAGAAGGCGACCGCCGCGTGGGAGGCCAGCAGCCAGCCCGCCGTCTCGCTGTCCTCGGTGAACACGCCGGGCTTGCGGGAGTACATGTTGAGGGCGCCCAGTTCCTCCTCGCGCGTGTACAGCAGGAACCCCATCATGCTGCCCACCCCCAGCTGCCGGCAGCGGGGCACGAAGTGCGGCCAGCGCTCGGGGTCCTCGGTGAAGTCGGGGATGCGGAAGACGCGTTCGGCCGTGTCGGGCCGGGCCGCATCGAAGCAGGGGCCCTCGCGCAGGCTCTCCTGGAGGCGGTCGCTGTCGGTCACCAGCTGCTCGGTGGGCGCCAGGGAACTCACCCGGTCCCCGCGCAGCACGAGGATGCCGGAGGCGTCGCAGCCGTCGACGAGGTCCACCGCCGAGCGCGTGATCTGTTCGAGCGTGGCGTCGAGCGTGTGCTCGGCCAGGAGGTCACGGGCCATGGCAGCCATCTGCCGCGCGAAACCCTGCCAGTCCACCGTCCGCCTCCATGGTCGCCCGCCGCCAGCACACACCGCGTGTACCCCGCGCGGATGTGCGGCACGCCGGTGAACGGCCCGAACCCGGGCAGACGGCCTACGTGATCTTCGGTGGTCCGAGTGACCCCGGGGGACACGTCCCGCCGGCCGCCAGAGAGAGGAACCACCACGGTGACCATGCCCCAGCGCCGTCCGCGTCCCAGGTACCGCGGGCGGCGCTTCGACCTGCGCGCGACGGCCATGTCCTTCGGCCTGCTCGCCACGGCCCTGATCATCACCGGCTCCGCGGTACGGGCACTGGCCGGGGTCGCGCAGCGGCGCCCGGTGTGGGCCGTCGTCCTGCTGTGCGTGGTCGTCGCGCTCCTCCTGGCCCACGGGCGCAGACGGCGGCGGCTGTCCGCGGCACGGATCGCCCGCACGGCGGGCGAGGCCCTGGAACAGGCCACGACGACGGCGCTCGACGCCCTGGAGGCGCCCGCCCCCGCCCCCGCGCCGGCGCGGACAGCGGATCCGGTCCGGGCGACGCTGCGCGCCGACGACTACGACGCGCTCACCCCCGAGGAGTTCGAGGAGGCCATAGCGGCCCTGTGCATACGCGACGGCTGCTCACAGGTGCGGGTCGTCGGGGGAGCCGGCGACCTGGGGGCCGACGTGCTGGCCGTGGCCCCCGACGGCCGCCGTCTGGTCATCCAGTGCAAGCGCTACGGCGACGACAACAAGGTCGGCTCCCAGGACATGCAGCGCTTCGGCGGCACCTGCTTCGCCGTCCACGAGGCGGACGTGGCCCTCGTCGTCACCACCGGCGAGTTCACCACGCCGGCCGAGGAGTACGCCGAGCAGTGCGGCATAGTGTGCGTCGCCCGCGACACCCTCACCGCCTGGAGCGAAGGCCTGGGACCGCGGCCCTGGGCGGCGGACACCCGGGCCCCCGGCACCCCCTGAAGCGGCCCGTTGTCAGTGCCGGATGCCACCCTGCCGGTATGGACGAGCTGGAGTTCATGCGCGGCAGGGTCTACGGGGCGGACCACGACGACCCCGGCCCGCGCGCCGGACGGTCGTACGTGGAGCTGGCCGGCGGGCCGCTGGACGGACTGCTGCTGGACATCACCGGCCGCAGCGGGACGGAGCTGAGGGAAGGCGTCGGCCTGCGCACCGAGATAGGACGGTACGGCGCGGGCGGCCGCGCGGTCTACGCGCCCCGCGGCGACGGCGTCCCGGTGTACGACTGGCGGGGCGACGTCCCCTGAGCCCCGGTCGGTCCGCGCCCCCGGGGTTCCGGGCGGGGCGGTGGGGCAGACGTGGCGTAGGGCGTCCACCGGTCGCCGGGGGCGCGAGGAGGGCGGAGCGAGCCATGGGACTGCTCACGGACGGCGGCTCGGCGCTGCGCGACCGGATCGGTCACGCGATCTTCTCCCGGGTGGCCGGACCGGACGGCCCCGACAACCGCGCACGCATCCACGGCACGCCCGGCCCGCGCTGGTTCGGCCCCGAGCGGCCGGTCAGGAGGGTGCACGGGGACGCCTCCATGTTCATCGGCGGACTGTCGGCCCTGCTGCTCCAGTCCCTCCACCCGCTGGCCATGGCCGCCGTCGCCGGACACTCCGGGTTCCGCGGCGACCCCTGGGGGCGGCTCCAGCGGACCAGCACCTTCCTCGCCGTCACCACCTACGGCACCGCCGACAGCGCCCAGCAGGCCGTCGACCGGGTCCGGGCCGTCCACGAGACGGTGCGCGGCACCACCGCCGACGGCGCGCGGTACTGGGCCGCCGACCCCCACCTGCTGTGCTGGGTGCACATCGCCGAGGTCGACAGCTTCCTGCGCGCCCACCAGCAGTACGGCGCCCGTCCCCTGGACGACGCCGGCTGCGACGCCTACGTCGCCGACATGGCGCGCATCGCCACCGCCCTCGGCGTACCCGACCCGCCGACCGACCGCGCCGGACTCGCCGAGCGGCTGGCCGCCTACCGAGGGGAGCTGCGCGCCACCCCCGAAGCACGCAGCACCGCCCGCTTCCTGCTGCTCAACCCTCCCGTCCCGCTGCTCGCCCGGCTGCCGTACGGAGTCCTCGCCGCCAACGCCGTGTCGCTGCTGCCGGCGTGGGCCTCGCGCGCGCTGTGGCTGCCCCGCCTGCCCCCGGCCGAGGGCGTGTGCGTGCGCCCGCTCGGCACCGCCGTCACCGCGGGCATCCGTTGGGCCCTGGCCCCGACCCGCGACGCCGCCTGACACCGGCACACGCCATTCGCGCCGGTTGACGGGTGCCAGAGGGGGCACTCAGTGCTCACTGGTGTCGAGCAGGGACCCGGGAGGTAGCAGTGGCGGTTCGCCATCGTCTGATCCGTACGAGCCCACGGGACGTCTGGGCCGTCCTCGCCGACGGCACCCGGTACGCGGAGTGGGTGGTGGGCACGTCGTCGTCGGAACCGGTGCGCGGGCAGTGGCCGCAGCTCGGCTCGGCGATCGGCTTCGAGGTGCGCTTCGGCCCCCTGTGCCTGACCAACGAGACCGTGGTCCGGCGCTGCGTCCCCGGCGAGGCCCTGGAACTCGAGGCCCTCGCCGGGCCGCTGGGCACGGCCCGGATCGCCATCGAGGTGCGCCCCTGGGGCGACCACTGCCTGGTGATCGTGGACGAGCACCCGTTGCGGGGAGCCGGGGGCCTGGTGCACAACGTGGGCGTGGAGGCCCTGATCCAGATCCGCCACCGGGCCATGCTCGCCCGGCTGGCGAAGATCTGCGAACGCGAGGCGGCCGAGGAGGAGCGGCGCCGACCGCTCGGCCAGGTCGTGTCACCGGCGTCAGACACGGGAGACGCCCGTGCCTGACGCCGTGGTGATCGGGGCCGGCCCCAACGGACTGGTCGCGGCGAACCTGCTCGCCGACGCCGGCTGGAGCGTGGAGGTACTGGAGGAGCAGCCGGAGCCCGGCGGCGCCGTACGCCACGACCGGGGCGCGGACCCCGACTTCGTCAGCGACGTGTGCAGCTCCTTCTACCCGCTCGCCGCCGCCTCCCCGGTCATCGCCGGGCTGCGGCTGGACCAGCACGGGCTGCGCTGGAGCCACGCCCCGAACGTCCTCGCCCACCCCCTGTCCGACGGCAGGTGCGCGGTCCTCGACCGCCGCATCGACGTCACCGCCGACTCGCTGGATGCCTTCGCCCCGGGCGACGGAGCCGCCTGGCGGCGGCTGCACGACGTGTGGGAGACCCTCCGCCCCGACCTCCTGGACGCCCTGTTCACGCCGTTCCCGCCCGTCCGCTCCACGGCCCGGCTGGCCGTCCGGCTGCGCGGCACGGGCGGGCTGCGCATGGCGCGCACCCTGATCCTGCCGGTGCGCCGTCTCGCACAGGAGGAGTTCCGCGGCGAGGGCGGCGGGCTGCTGCTCGCGGGCAACGCGCTCCACGCCGACCTGGCGCCGGAGGCCGCGGGCAGCGGCGGCTACGGCTGGCTGATGTCCATGCTCGGACAGACGTACGGCTTCCCCGTGCCGGCCGGCGGCGCCGGAGCCCTCACCCGGGCCCTGGCCCTGCGCCTGGAGTCACGCGGCGGAGTGCTGCGCTGCGGGCAACGCGTCGACCGGATCATCGTCCGCGGCGGCCGGGCGGCCGGCGTGCGCACGGCCGGCGGCGAGACCGTCCGGGCCGCCCGCGCCGTCCTCGCCGACGTGGCCGTGCCCGCCCTGTACGGCGAACTCCTCGACCCCGCGCACGTCCCCGCCCAGCTCCTGTCCGACCTGCGGCGCTTCCAGTGGGACTTCGCCACCTTCAAGGTCGACTGGGCGCTCGACGGCCCGGTGCCCTGGCGGTGCGAGCGGGCGGCGGGCGCCGGAACCGTCCACCTCGCGGACGGCCTCGACGAGCTGACCCGCTTCGCCGCCCAGCTCGCCACCGGCACCGTCCCCGACCGCCCCTTCTGCCTCTTCGGCCAGATGACGACCTCCGACCCCTCCCGCTCCCCCCGGGGCACCGAGTCCGCCTGGGCCTACACGCACGTCCCGCACGACATCTCCGGCGACGCGGGGGAGGAGTCCCTCACCGGCGTCTGGGACGCCAGGGAGCAGGAGATCATGGCCGACCGCGTCGAACGGCAGGTGGAGCGCTTCGCGCCCGGCTTCCGGGCCGCCGTCCGCTCCCGCCGCATCCTCGCCCCGCCCACCCTTCAGTCCCTCGACCGGAACCTGCACGGCGGCGCCATCAACGGCGGCACCGCGGCCCTGCACCAGCAGCTGTTCTTCCGCCCGGCGCCCGGCACCGGGCGTCCCGAGACACCCGTCAAGGGCCTGTACCTGGCGTCCGCGGGCGCCCACCCGGGCGGCGGCGTGCACGGCGCGCCGGGCGCCAACGCCGCACGCGCCGCGCTGCGCCGGCCGCTGGCCCCCGGCCTGGCCCGGGCCCAGCGGCTGCTGACCCACCGGGACCGCACCGGCCGCAGGCAGCCGGACACGGGCCGCGGGACCGGCGGCGGATGACCGGCGCACACCCGACCGGCCGCCCCCGCCCCGGTGGCGGCGGGGCCCGGCACCACCATCGGCCACCGGCGGAGGCGAGACGATGACCGCACACGACGACGGCCCCGACCGCGCCCACCGGCGCCCCGAAGGCGTCAGCGACGAGATCGTGGAGGCCCTCGGATCGCTGTCGAAGGCACTGGAGACGACCGAGCGCGCCCGGGGCCACCTCTACAGCTTCCACCAGCTCACCGGCACCGCCGACCTCGAACTGGACCGGGCGGTCGACCTGCTGCACAAGGCCGGGCACCCGGACTGGGCCGAGACGGTGCGCACCCAGGTGCTGGGCCGCAACGTCATCCCCGGCCACTGGACGTTCCAGATCGTCGAGGCCTACGACGCCACCTACTACCAGCCGTTCAGGGAACTCGAACAGGCCGCCGTCGAGGAACTGGCCGAGGGCCGGGACCACCTGTACGAGGCCGAGATGAAGGAGGCCCGCCGCACCGTCGGTCACCCCGACCACACCGCCCGCCCCGGCACCGCCCCGCGCACCGGCCGGGGCGGGGACTGAGCCCACGAAGGGAACCTCCGATGCACGCCCAACCCCTGCGCGACCGCACCGTCGTGATCACGGGCGCCGCACGTGGGGTCGGCGCGGCCCTGGCCCGTGAGCTGGCCCGGCGCGGTGCCCGGCCGGCGCTGCTCGGCCACGAGAAGGCGGAGCTGGAAGCGGTCGCCGCCGGCCTGCCGACGCAGGCGCTGGTCCACGAGGTCGACATCACCGACGAGGCGGCCCTGGACGACGCCGCGGAGCGGATCAGGGCACACCTCGGTACCCCCTCCGCCGTGGTGGCCAACGCGGGCATCGCCGAGGGCGGCCCGTTCGCCGGCTCCGACCCCGCACGCTGGCGGCGCGTGATCGACGTCAACCTGACCGGCAGCGCGGCCACGGCCCGCGCCTTCCTGCCCGACCTGCTGGCGACCAAGGGCTACTTCCTCCAGGTCGCCTCGCTGGCCTCGATCGGCGCCGCACCGATGATGAGCGCCTACTGTGCCTCCAAAGCGGGCGTGGAGGCCTTCGCCCACTCCCTGCGCGCCGAAGTGGCGCACCACGGCGTCGCCGTCGGCATCGGCTACCTCAACTGGATCGACACCGACATGATCCGCGACGCGGACCGCTACCCCGTCCTGCGCGAACTGCGGGGCCACATGCCGCCGCCGGCCCGGCGCGTGTACCCGGCGGCCCTGGCCGGCGACCGCCTCGCGACGGCCGTGGAGCGCCGCAGCACGGCCGTCTACCTGCCCCGCTGGCTGCGCCTGGCACAGATCGCGCGCGCCGGACTGCCGCCGGTGGTGCTGCGCGTGGCCCGCCGCGAGCTGGCCCGGCTGGAGGCCGAGGACCCCCTGCGGCACACCGGCCCCCTCGGCGACGGCGGCACGGCCGACCTGCTCACCACCCGAACCCGCCGGTGAGCCGGCCCGGCGGGGGCCGGACGACTTGCCGGGCCGGTGAGCACGGGGTGACGCCCTCGTCGTCACGTCCTCGGGCCGGGCGCCGCTCGACGACCGATCACCTGCGTCCTCGGGCGGGCGCCGGGCGCCGCGCGGGACTGGGCACGCGCGTCCTGGGGCCAAGGCCGAGCGGCCCCTCACGGCTTCGGGCGCCGGGCGACGACCGGCCACCCGCGCCCTCACGTCCGGGTGCCGGGCGCCGAGCGGCCCCCCGCGTTATCGGGCTCCGGGCGCCAATCGGGCATCCGCATCCGCATCCGCATCCTTGGGCGCCGGGCGATGACGGGTACCCATGGCGCCGGGTGCCGGGCTGCGACCGGCCCCGCGCGGTCTCGGGTCCGGGTGCCGGGTGCAGAGCGGCCCCCCACGTTCTCGGGTCCGGGCGCCGGGGGAGTACTGGCCACTCACGTCCGCGGGCGCCGGGCGGATCGTGGCGCGTGTGCCGCCCGTTCCCGGGCGTGCCGCCCCGCTTCGCCGACCGGGCTCGTCGGGTCGTACGTCTACGGCCGTGCCGCCCCTCCCTCGACCCGCCCACCGGTCCCCACGCCCTCCGGAGCCCCCATGACCCTCCTGCGCGACGAGCGGCTCGCCGCCGCCTTCGACCATGCCGCCCGCCGTTACGACGCGCTGACCGCCGCCAACCCCGGCTACCACGCCCACCTGCGCCGCTCCGTCCGCCGCCTCGGACTGCCCCGCGCCGGCGAGGGGCTGCGCGTGCTCGACCTCGGCTGCGGCACCGGCGCCTCGACCGCCGCGCTCACCGCCGTACTGCCGGGCGCGCGGATCACCGCGGTCGACGCCTCGGCGGGCATGCTGGAGCGGGCCGCCGCCAAACCCTGGCCGTCCGGCGTCACCTTCACCCGGGCGCCGGTGGAACGGCTCGCGCAGGCCGGCGTGCGCGGCCCGTACGACGCGGTGTTCGCCGCCTACCTCCTGCGCAACGTCACCGACCCGGATGCCGTGCTCACCACGGTGCACGGACTGCTGGCACCCGGCGGGCGCCTCGGTGTGCACGAGTACGCCCTCGGCGGACGCCGCGTGGACCGCGCGGTGTGGAGCCTCGTCTGCCGGGGCATCGTGCGGCCCGCGGCCACCGTGCTGGGGGACGGCGAGCTGTACCGGCACCTGTGGCGCAGCGTCGTCGCGTTCGACACCGCCGACCGTTTCGCGGACCGTCTGCGCGCCGCCGGGTTCGACCGGGTCCGCGTGCTGCCCCTGCCCGGCTGGCAGACGGGCATCACCCACACCTTCACCGCCCGGCGCCCCCTCCAGGGAGCGGAACGCGCACGGTGACCGCCCGGCCGAACGACGCCCGCGCGTGACGCTCCGCGCGAGCGTGTCCTACGCGGACGCGGACGGACCGACGGCCGGCCGGACGGACCGGTCCTCCAGGTGCGCCCTGCCCTCACGGACCAGACGCAGACCGCGGGGGAAGTCGTGCAGCCGCTCGGCCAGCACGTCCAGTCCGGCCACCAGGGAACGCTCCGGGACACCGCGGGCCGACAGCACCCCGGCCGTCCAGGCCAGGAAACCGGTGAACAGCTCCGCGTCGTCCAGGTACAGGGCGGTGGCCAGGAAGTCGACGATGTGGACGAGGTCCTCCGCCGTCCGCTCCCGCTGCGCGTCGCTGTAGCCCCGCGTGGCCGGGAAGCGGCTCTCCAGTCCCGTCAGCACCTCCCTGACCAGCCGGCTGCGCGACTGGACCACCATGGTGTACTCCTGGTCCACCAGGTGCGGCAGATCGTCGACCGCCTGCCTGACCGCCGTCGGCCGCGGCAGCCCGGCCTCCAGCACGGCGGCCGCGCCGCGGGCGTCCGCCGCCCACGCGTCCGCGCCGAGGAGCCGTGCGAACCGGCCGTCCTCCCCGAAGGCGCTGCCCCCGGCCAGCACCGGCACCCCGACGGCCTGGCAGGCGGTGATGGCCGTGTGCGCCGCCGGCAGGTGGGTGGGGATCGAACCGGAGAGCAGGACGGCGTCGGAGTAGGTCTGGTGCTGATGGGCGACCAGATGGGGCGTGGGCGTCTGGGCGCCCAGATAGTCGACCCGCCAGCCGCGCAGCCGCAGGACCTCGGCGACGAGGCGGGCCGGGAAGGCATGCCATTCGCCCGCGACGCAGGCGACCGTCACCCGCCCGCGGGCGGGCGGAGAGGGCCGGCCCGACGCCGGACCGTGGACCAGGGCCGTGATCACCCGCTCGTTGATCGCCGTCGCGGCGTGCTCCTGGGCGACGCCGATGCGGTTGGCGGCCCACTCGGCACCGATCTTCTCCTGCACGGCCGCGACGACGTCGAGCAGCAGGCCCTCCTCGTCCCACCCGGTCCCCAGACCGTCGCGGACCACGTCGACGGCGTCGTACTCGCTGCCTTCGAGCACCGCCTGCCAGAGCCGGTCGCGCAGGGCGGCCGCCGGCGCACGGGTACCGTTCACCCGTCACTCCCCGAGTGTCCGCCGTCCCGCTCCGGACGCCCGTCCTCGCCGCCGTGTCCACCGCCCTGTCCACCGGCGTGTGCGCCGGCACGCGCACCGGCGCGGGCCTGCGGGGCCGTCCTGGGCGCGCCGATGGCGACGGCGGCCATGTCGTCGTGCCCGCCGTCGCCCAGCCACTGCGCCGCCAGCATCTGCACCCGCTCGACGATCGCCTCACCCGGCATCCCCGCGCACTCCGTCAGTGCCTGGCGGAGCCGGTCCTCACCGAACATCTCGTCGCCCAGCGGTCCGCCGCGCGCCTCGGTGATGCCGTCGGTGTAGAGCAGGCACGTCTCCCCGGGGGCGAGCACCGTCTCGGCCGTCCGCACCGTCACGGTGGGCAGGGCACCGACGAGGGTGCCGTGGGTGTCCACCTCCTCCACGCTGCCGTCCGTACGGACGACGAGCGGCGGCATGTGCCCGGCGCTGGTCAGCCGCAGACGCACCTCGTCGCCCCGGCGCCTGACGGAGGCCAGCACCATGGTGGCGAACCGGGTGTGCGGCGAGGTGAGCAGGGCCCCGTTGAGCAGACCGAGGACCCGCTGGTGGTCGGAGGCCAGCGGCAGCAGCGCGTGCAGCGTGTTGCGGATCTTGCCGGTGAGGACCGCCGCGTCCAGGCCCTTGCCGGCCACGTCGCCCAGCACGACGAACGTCTCCTGGGAGGCGTCGGCGCCGGGATGGACGTCGTAGAAGTCCCCGCCGACCCGTTCGTGGTCCAGGGCGGTGCGGTAGCGGCCCGCGTACTCCACCCCGTCCACGCTGGTCAGGGTCGGCGGCAGCAGTTCCCGCATCAGGGTGGCGGTGATCGCGGTCTGCTCGCTGTACAGACGGGCGGCCGACAGCGCGGTGCCCGCGCGTGCGGCGAAGAGCCGGGCGAACATCTCCTCGTCGGGGGTGAACGCCTGCTCCGTGCCGGACCGCAGCAGGATCAGTGCCCCGGCCGGCACCCCGTGGCCGGGAAGGGGGGTGACGATGACGGATCCGACCGGCCCGGCGAAGCCGGCCGGGACCACCCAGTCGGGGAGGGCGCGGGGATCGATCCAGCGGGCCGGCACCGGCGGGAAGCCGCGCAGGGCCTCGGCCAGCCCCGGGACGCCGTGCGGATCGACCTGGTACGTCTCCTGGACCACCGGCCCGCCGCGCCGGGCATGGGTGACGGCGTAACGGCGGCCGACGGGCGGGGTGATGAGCACGGCGGCGTCGGCGAGGTGCTCCGCGGCCATCCGCGCGGCGACCTCGGCGCAGCGCGGCACGTTCAGCGAGGACAGCAGGGTGCTGAACAGCGCGGTGAGGGTGTCCGCCCGCTCCTGGGCGCGGTGCAGTTCCGCTTCGGCCCGGCGGCGGCCGGTGTCGTCGACCAGCCACCACACCGCGCCCCCGGCGGCGGCCGGGGTGGGGCGGGCCTCGTAGAAACGGTCACCGATCGGCCCGGTCGGCGGCCCCGCGGGCACGCCGGGGGTCCCGTCGACGTGACACCGGTGCGCCTCCGCCAGCCAGGCCGGCGGCACGCCGTTGCGCGGCGCACCGTCGCCGGACGGGTCCAGCAGCGTCCGGGCGGCCCGGTTGCGTGCCACGACGGTGCCGTGCGAGTCGAGCACCAGCGCCGGGCACGGCGCGTCGTCCCAGGCGGGGGCGGAGGGGACCTTCCTGTCGTACGGGTCGGCGGACGGGGCGGGGGAAGGAATCACGAGTGGAGGGACGCGCCGTGCGCACCCCACCCCCTCTCTGCCAGAGAAACAGGGTCGGCGAACAACCGTCCCCCATTCGTGTCCGTGAAGCAACCTTCCCCGGTGTCCGCAGGTCCGCCGGGTGCCGGGAGCGTCCATGGCCGCGCCCCCCGACCGTGGCCCGCGCCACGCGTCCGGCGGCCGGCCTCCCGCGGATCACCGGTCAGGTGTCCCGCGCCCCTGGACCCCGGAAACAGGCGGTGACGGTCTTGCCGTGGGGGCACGGCCGGGCCTCCCACGAGTCGGCCAGCGCGTCGACCAGGAACATGCCGCGTCCGCCGACGCGTTCGGTGCTCGGTTCCCGGGGCGCCGGAAGGGTGGCGGAGCTGTCGTGCACCGAGATGTGCAGACAGCGGTCGTCCCACGTCATGGTCAGCTGCGCGTTGCTGCGGGCGTGGACGTGGGCGTTGGTGACCAGCTCCGAGACGGTCAGCAGCACGGCGTTCGCCGTGTCGGGGGCGGTGGTGGTCCAGCCCAGGACGTCGAGGTGCTCGCGTGCCCAGTCGCGGGCCGCCTTCACCCCACGGTCCATCGGCAGTGAGCGTGCCCAGCCCACGGCCCGGACCGACGATTCGTTCACGATGGTCCTTCCCGGTCATGTCCGCGCGGCCCGGGCGTACGGTGCCGGACCGCGCGGAGACGGAAGCGGAGGGAGTCAGCGGTGGCCACCGCGGAGCCTGCCCAGCAGACGCTGTGCCTGGGCCCGGCGCCGGGGGTCGGCGGCGGCCCGCCGCACCTGCTCGGCCGTACGCCGTCCCTGAGGGCTCCTCGCGAACTGCTTGATGCGCTCGATCATGCTCGGCATGACGCGGCTCCTTTCCTGGTGTCCGCTCGCGTCCTTGACACCACACCGCATACCCCCTACGGGCGGACTCAGCCACCGGCGCGGGGGCGGGCTCACGTCTCCTTCAGCGGCTCGTACACCTCCGCGTCCAGACCGAACGTCCACGCCACCCCCTCCCGCGCCGTCCGGGTCGCCGGGGGCACCCGCAGCCAGTACGTGCGGTGGGTGCCGTCCGGTTCGGGGGTGGAGTTGAGGACCTCGACCATGACGACCGGCTCGTCGTCGGGCAGGGCGATCCGCCAGAGCGTGCCCGTCCCGTCCCGGTGCAGCGGCTGCGCCCCGGAGTCGGACAAGTAGCGGTCGTACCCGTAGTACTCGAGCATGACCCGTCGCAGCTCCGCGTTGTCCTCCTGCCGGATGCGCTCCGGTGTGAGGGTGCGCAGCTCGTCCAGGAAGGCGCGCGTCACCGGCATGCCGCGCCAGGCGCACAGGGCGAAGCCGTCGGGGAACTCCAGCGCGGGCCCGTCGCCGTGGTCGAGCCGGCCGGCCTCGTCCCGGTGCAGCGCGACCGGCCGCTCGCACACCACCGCCACCTTCTCGAACGGCCACCACCAGCCGGCGCTGCGGCACACCAGGGCCGGCCCGGCGAGCGGCGAACCGTCGGTGTCCAACGCGGCCAGCCACGGCGCGTCGTGCTGCCCGAGCAGCGCGTCCAGCAGGACCAGCCCGATCTCCGTGCGGGCGGCCGGATCGTCCTCGGCGAGGTCGTCGAGGACTCCGGCGCGGATCCGGTCGACCAGCGCCTGCGTCGCGTCCCACAGGGCGCCGCCCGTCTCCGCCCAGCGCCGGGACCAGCCGGCCGCACCCAACTCCTCGTGCAGACGCCGCCGTTCGGCCGCCCACGGCGCCGTGCGCACCGCCTCGCGCACGCTCGCCCCGAAGTCCGTCCCCCGCCGTATCAGCGTCACGCCCTCGCGGGGCGATCCGGCCCAGACCACGCGCTCGGGTCCGGCCAGTCCGGCGCTCCGGTACGCCAGCCGGATGCCTTCCTCCGCCGCGGCACGGTCGGCGGGCACGGCGGCCACGGCCGACGCGCGCCAGCGCGCCGTCTCCTCCGCGCGGTCCCCGCCCGCCGCGTCCTCGGGGCCCCCGGCCACGGCCGCCGTCCCGTTCTCCTGCGTGATCGTCATCGTCAACGTCCCCTGTTCCCTGCTCGGTGGTGGTCTCTCGTCGGGTCGCGGCGTCCGTCAGTCGGCCACCAGCCGCACCGAGCCGGGGACGTACTCCCGCTGCCGGATCACCCGGAACCAGCCCTTCGGCAGCGCGATCGCGGCGTGCTCCTCGTGCACCACCCGGCCGCCCTCGGGCAGATGCAGCAGGAACGGGCCGTACGGGCCCGGCTCGCGGACGAGTTCGCCCCGGCCGAGCACCGCGTGCGCGTGCCCGGTGACCTCCCCCAGCGCCAGGACGAGCCTGCCCTTCGCGTCGCGCGGCTCCTTGGGCGCGTCCGGGACGTGCGACGGCACCGCCTCGTCCGCGACGGGCACGATCAGCACGTCTCCCTGCCGGTACATGGCTCTCCCCTCCGCTCCGGCGCACGGCGCTCCGGAGTCCATGCGCAGACAGTAGGGGCGGCCACTGACAACGGACCGTCACCGGCCCCGCCGCCGGGCGTTGTCAGTCCCTGTTGGTAGAACTGCTGCACGCGCCGCCGAACGGTTCGCACCCGGTGCTCCGTGACGGCCCACGCCCCGCACCACCTCCCTTTTTCCCGTGTCGCACGACAGGAGCAGCGCCGATGACCAGCGGAAGCCACCTCGAGGAGCTGTACGGCCTCCCCGCCTTCGTCTTTCCCGGGCGCGACGAGTCGACGGAGCTGCCCGAACCGGACGCCGTGGCCTGGGGGATAGCCGCCCGGACGTACGACGGCGAGGAGGGGTGGGTGGAGACCTTCGAGCGCTTCTGCTCCGAGGTGGACACCACACGGGTCCGCGCCCTGATCGTCGGGGCCTGGGAGGACGCGTACGACTCCGGTCCCACCGACGTCATCGAGGCGCTGGTGGCCGCGCGCGACCGGCTGCCCGCTCTGCGGGCGGTGTTCCTCGGGGACATCGAGAGCGAGGAGTGCGAGATCTCCTGGATCAACCAGGCCGACGTCACCCCCCTGCTGGCCGGCTTCCCCGCGCTGGAGGAATTCGGCGTGCGCGGCGGCCAGGGCCTGGAGTTCCCCGCCGTGCGCCACGACGCGCTGCGCAAGCTGGTCGTGGAGACCGGAGGTCTCCCGGTGGGCGTCGTCCGCGGCATCGCGGCCAGCGAACTGCCCGCACTGGAGCACCTCGACCTGTGGCTCGGCACCTCCTGGTACGGCGCCGACAGCGAGGCCGGCGACCTCGCGCCGATCCTCTCCGGCGCCCGGCTGCCCCGGCTGCGGCACCTGGCCCTGCGCAACAGCGAGATCCAGGACGAGATAGCCGCCGCCGTGGCGTCCGCCCCCGTCGTCGACCGGCTCGAGGTGCTCGACCTGTCCATGGGCACCCTCGGCGACGAGGGCGCCACCGCCCTCCTCGGCGGGCAGCCGCTGACCCACCTCAAGAAGCTCGACCTGCACCACAACTACCTGAGCGAGCCCCTGCGGCAGCGCCTGCGCGCGACGCTCGAACCGGCCGGCGTCGAGCTGGACCTCGACAAGGACGACGCCGACTGGGACCAGGACGACGACGGCACCATCCACCGCTACGTCGCGGTGGGGGAGTGAACCCGGCGTGCGCTACTACCCCTCACACCTGACGCGCTTCCACGGGCTGCCCGTGCACCACTTCGACGGCGGGGAGGACCAGGAGCGCCCCGGCCGGGACCTCCCCGCCCCCGCCTCGGTCGCCTGGCGGCTCGCGGCCGACTGGGAAGTCCCGTTCGAGAAGCGGTGGGGCGCCTTCCTGGACGAGGTGTGCACGGAAGAGGTCGCGGCCCTGGTCATCGGCGCCTGGTGGCAGGAGTGGGACGAGGACGGCATCGACTCCTGCCTCGACCTGCTCACGGCCGAGGCGCACCGCTTCCCGCGGCTGCGCGCGGTGTTCCTCGCGGACGTCGAGTCGGAGGAGACGGAGATCTCCTGGATCAAACAGGGAGACGTCAGCCGGGTGCCGCGCGCCTGGCCCGGTCTGTACGAACTGGGTCTGCGCGGCGCCGACGACCTGGTGATCGAGCCGCTGCGGCACGAGTCGCTGCGGAGGCTGCGCATCGAATGCGGCGGGCTGCCGCCCGAGCCGGTGCGCGCCCTGGCCGCCTGCGACCTCCCCGCCCTGCACCACCTGGAGCTGTGGCTGGGCACCAGCTGGTACGGCGGCGACTGCGCCCCCGAGGACGTCCGGGCGCTCCTGGCAGCGCTCGGCCGCTGCCCCGGACTGCGCCACCTGGGCCTGTGCAACAGCGACATCCAGGACGAGATCGCCGCCGCGGTGGCCGCGGCACCCGTCGTCGCGGGCCTGGACTCCCTCGACCTGAGCATGGGCACGCTCGGCGACGAGGGGGCGGCCGCACTGCTCTCCGGGCAGCCGCTGACCCACCTGCGGGCGTTCGACCTCGGCCACCACTACATGAGCGAACCGATGACCCGGCGGGTGCGCGGCACACTGGGACCGCACATCGCGGACCTCGGCCTCACGCCCGCCCCGCGCAGCACCCACCGCCCGGAGGCCCGCTATGTCGCGGTCGGCGAATGATCCGGGACCGGCCGGAGTAGCCGTGCGCTTCGCCGTCGTGGGCAACCCGGAGAACCGCAGGGCGGCCCTCTTCGCCGACGCCGTCCGCGCGGCCGGGCTGCCCGCCCCGCGCATGGTGCCGTGGGAGCGCGTCCTGCGCTCCGGCGGAGCCGAGTTCGCCGCCGACGAGACCGTCCGGCTCGACTCACCCGGTGAGGACCAGGAGGTCGACCGTCTGCTGCGGGGCGCCCAGGACCCGACCCGGGTGGAGGGCTCGGCCCTCTGGTACCGGCGGTTCGTCCGGGCCGCACGCGGCCTGCGCGGCGGCATCCGGCTCGACGACACCGACGAACTGGCCGTCCTGTTCGACAAGCGGCGCTGCCACGCCGTCCTCGCCGCCGCCGACGTGCCCGTGCCCCGGTCACCCACCTCCGGCCCGGACGCCGCCCCGGTGACCGGCTGGGACGACGTACGCGCCGCCATGCGCGACCACCGCATGCCGAGGCTCTTCGTCAAGCTCGCCCACGGCTCCTCGGCCTCCGGGGTGCTCGCCGTCGAGTCGTCGGCCCAGGGCCGCATCCGAGCCACCACCTCCGTGGAACTCGCCGCGGACGGACGGCTGTTCAACTCCCTGAAGGTGCGCCGCTACGAACGGGAGCGGGACATCGCCGCCATCGTGGACGCGCTCGCCCCGGACGGCCTCCACCTGGAGCGCTGGCTGCCCAAGGCCTCCCAGCGGGGCCGCGCCGCCGACCTGCGGGTCGTGGTGGTGGCCGGCCGCGCCACCCACGCGGTGGTGCGCACCAGCACCTCCCCGCTGACCAACCTCCACCTCGGCGGGAGCCGCGGCGACCTCGACGCGGTCCGCGACGGCGTCGAAGCGGCCGGCGGGCGCTGGGCGGACGTCCTCGCCGTGTGCGAGCGCGCGGCCGCCTGCTTCCCGCGCACCCTCTGCGTGGGCGTCGACCTGCTCCCGGCCGTCGGCTGGCGCCGGTTCGCGGTCGGCGAGGTCAACGCCTTCGGCGACCTCCTGCCCCGCCTCACGGGACTGCCCGGCGGCGGAGCGGAGGGCCTCGACACCTACGCGGCCCAGGTCGCGGCCGTCCTGCGCCGCGCCCGCGCACACACCGGACCCGGCCACCGGCAGCACCGGGACGACGGGCACCACCAGCACAGAACGGGAACCACCCATGTCAGCGCCTGACCCGGCACCCACGCCCCCGGCAGACCCCCCGCGCACAGCCGCGGCAGTGGGGCACCCGGACATGAACGAGATCGTCGGCAGCCACGACATCCTGCTCCTCACCCTCGACACCCTGCGCCACGACGTCGCCGCCGAACTCGCCGCCGCCGGCCGCATCCCGCACCTGGCCCGTCATCTGCCCGGCGGCCGCTGGGAGAAGCGGCACGCCCCGGGCAGCTTCACCTACGCCTCCCACCAGGCGATCTTCGCCGGCTTCCTGCCGACACCGGCCGCACCGGGCCCGCACCCGCGCCTGTTCGCGGCCCGTTTCGCCGGAAGCGAGACGACGGCCGAGCGCACCTTCGTCTACGACACCCCCGACCTGGTGTCCGGCCTCGCCCGCGAGGGCTACCGCACGGTGTGCGTCGGCGGGGTCGGCTTCTTCACCAAGCGGGGCCCGCTCGGATCGGTCCTGCCCGGCCTCTTCCAGGAGTCCCACTGGGAACCGGAGTTCGGCGTCACCTCGCCCACCTCCTTCGAGTCCCAGGTCACCCGGGCGGAACAGGTCGTGCGCGAACTGCCGCACGAACAACGGCTGTTCCTCTTCGTCAACGTGGCCGCACTGCACCAGCCCAACTGGTTCCACCGGCCCGGCGCGACCCGCGAGGACGGCGACACCCGCGCCACCCACGCCGCCGCCCTGGAGTACGTGGACCGGCACATCGGCCGGCTGTTCGCCGCCGTGAGCAGCCGGCGCCGCTGCTTCGCCATCGTCTGCTCCGACCACGGCACCGCCTACGGGGACGACGGCTACACCGGCCACCGCCTCGGTCACGAGTCCGTGTGGACCGTCCCCTACGCGCACTTCACCCTGGACCACACCCCCGCCGAGGCCGCCCGATGACCCTCACCGCCCCCGCGCCGACGGGCACCGACGTCCCGTCGAGCCCGTACCAGAGCTACGTCT
Organism: Streptomyces capillispiralis; assembly: GCF_007829875.1. Classification (NCBI taxonomy): domain Bacteria; kingdom Bacillati; phylum Actinomycetota; class Actinomycetes; order Kitasatosporales; family Streptomycetaceae; genus Streptomyces; species Streptomyces capillispiralis. The sequence goes on from NZ_VIWV01000001.1 coordinate 7,742,713, forward strand.
ACGCCTACCCGCACAAGACCGCCTACCGCGCGCTCCCCGACCGCCCCCGCCTCGACGCGCTCTGGGCCACCGAACCCAAGGAAGCCCTCTCCCTCTACCTGCACATCCCGTTCTGCGAGGTCCGCTGCGGCTTCTGCAACCTGTTCACGCGGATCGGCGCCCCCGACGGCCTGACCGGCGCCTACCTGGACGCCCTCGACCGGCAGGCGACCGCCGTGCGGGACGCGCTGGGGGAGCGGGCACCGGTACGGTTCGCCACCGCGGCCTTCGGCGGCGGCACCCCCACCTTCCTCACCGCCGCCGAACTGGACCGGCTCTGCGACATCGCCGAACACCGCATGGGCGCCGACCTGCGCGCGGTCCCGCTGTCCGTGGAGGCCTCGCCCGCCACGGCCACCGCCGACCGGCTCCGGGTGCTGGCCGCGCGCGGCACCACCCGCCTCAGCCTGGGCGTGCAGAGCTTCGACGACACCGAGGCCCGGGCCGCCGTACGGCCCCAGCGCCGCGCCGACGTCGAGGCGGCCCTCGGCCGTGTCCGCGACGCCCGGATCCCCGTCCTCAACATCGACCTCATCTACGGCATCGACGGCCAGACCGAACGGACCTGGCTGCGCTCCCTGGACGCGGCCCTCGCCTGGCACCCCGAGGAGCTCTACCTCTACCCCCTCTACATACGCCCCCTCACCGGCCTCGGCCGCCGCGCCGGCACGGACCCGGCCTGGGACGAACAGCGGCTGCGCCTGTACCGCCTGGGCCGCGACCACCTCCTCGCCCACGGCTACGAGCAGCGGTCCATGCGGATGTTCCGCCGCGCGGACGCCCCGCCGCAGGGCGCGGACGACTACGCCTGCCAGACCGACGGCATGATCGGACTCGGCTGCGGTGCCCGCTCGTACACCGCCGGACTGCACTACTCCTTCGACTACGCCGTCGGCATGCACGAGATCCGCGGCATCATCGACGACTACGTCTCCCGCCCGGCCGCCGACTTCGCCCACGCCGAGTACGGCCGCAGCATGGACACCGACGAGTCCCGCCGCCGGCACCTGTTGCAGTCCCTGCTCCAGGCGGACGGACTCGGACTCGCCGACTACCGCGCCCGGTTCGGCGGCCGCACGCCGCACGACGACTTCGCGGCCGAGCTGTCCCGCTTCGCCGCCCGCGGCTGGCTGGCGGACGACGGCCCGGACGCCACGGTCCTGCGCCTGACCCCCGAGGGCCTGGCCCACTCCGACGCCATCGGCCCGGAGCTGTTCTCCCCGGCCGTCCGGGCCGCCATGGCCGCCTACGAGCGGAAGTGAGCACCGCCCCATGGACCTGACCCTGCTCTACCGCGGCCCGCTGGCCTCCTGCGACTACGACTGCCCGTACTGCCCCTTCGCCAAGCGCCGCGACAGCCGCGAGCAGCTCCGGGCGGACCGCGCCGGCCTGGAGAGGTTCGCCGACTGGGCCACCGGGCAGACCGACGACCGGCTCTCCCTGCTGTTCACCCCCTGGGGCGAGGGCCTGGTCCGCTCCTGGTACCGCCGCACCCTGACCCACCTGTCCCACCAGCCGCACATCCGCCGCGTCGCCATCCAGACCAACCTCAGCTGCCGCACCGACTGGATCGCCGACGCCGACCCGGACACCCTCGCCCTGTGGTGCACCTACCACCCGGACCAGACCCCCTACGACCGCTTCCTGGCCAAGTGCCGCGAACTCGACCGCCTCGGCACCCGGTTCAGCGTCGGCATCGTCGGCCTGCCCGGCCACCTCGACGCGGCCCGCCGGCTCCGCGCCGACCTGCCCGACCGGGTGTACCTGTGGGTCAACGCCGCGGAGGGCCACACCTACGACGACGCCGAGGCCGCGGTATGGACCGCGCTGGACCCCCTCTTCCCCTACAGCCGCCGCCCCCACGCCAGCGCCGGCCTGCCCTGCCGCACGGGGGAGTCCGTGATCTCGGTCGACGGCGAGGGCACGGTGCGCCGCTGCCACTTCGTCCGCGCGGAACTCGGCAACCTCTACGACGGCAGCTACCGGCAGGCCCTGCGCCCGCGCCCCTGCCCCCTCACCACCTGCGACTGCCACATCGGCTACGTCCACCTCGAGACGCTGCCGCTGTACGACGTGTTCGCGGGCGGCGTGCTGGAGCGCATACCGGCCCCGCTCGCGTAGGCGGGCGTGTTTGCCGCCGGAGCCAGCGGCAAGTCGGAGTCCATGAGCGAACAGAACAAGAGCACGCATCGGAAGACCACGTCCACCCGGTCCACCGCGTCCAAGGCCCAGGAGACGGCCGGCAAGGCGACCGAGCGGGCGGCCGGCCGCGCCGCCGACACGGCGGGTGACGCGGCGTCAGCCGCCGCGTCGGGCGCCGAGCGCGCGGCCACGGCGGCGAACGGCGCCGTGCGGAGCGCGGCCAAGGGCGTCGAGGCGGGCCGCCGCGCCGTCGTCGCCACCTCGGGGCAGGTCGCGGCCACCGCCAAGACCGCCTGGACGGTCATCGCGAACCGCCGGCTCGCCGCCGCCGGGGCCGCCGCGGGCCTGACCGCGCTGACCGCCGCCTCCTACGCGGTGGGCCGCCGAGCGGAGCGCCACACCCACGGCCCCCTCACCCGTATGACCGGCGGCCGGATCTGACGCCGGGGTGGCCGCGCGGGCCCGGGCCCACTCGCGCGGCACCGCCCCGAAGAGGAAAGATGTGTCCGCAAGCGAAGAATCAACCCATCCCAAGGAGTGGGCACATGCAGCACGAGCGAGCGGGCGGCCCGGCCGGCCCCGAGGATCTCGTCGACGTCGCTCGGCTGGTCACGGCGTACTACGCGCTGCACCCCGACCCCGACGACCCGGCGCAGCGCGTCGCCTTCGGGACGTCCGGACACCGCGGCTCGTCCCTGGCGGCCGCCTTCAACGAGGACCACATCGCCGCCACCAGCCAGGCCATCTGCGAGTACCGCGAGAGCCAGGGCACCGACGGCCCCCTCTTCCTCGGCGCCGACACCCACGCGCTGTCCGAGCCCGCCCGGGTCACCGCCCTGGAGGTGTTCGCGGCCAACGGGGTCACGGTGCTCATCGACAGCGCCGACGGCTACACCCCGACCCCGGCGGTCTCCCACGCCGTCCTCACCCACAACAAGGGGCGCGGCACGGGCCTCGCCGACGGCGTGGTGGTCACCCCCTCGCACAACCCGCCGGCCGACGGCGGCTTCAAGTACAACCCGCCGAGCGGCGGCCCGGCGGGTTCGGACGCGACCGGCTGGATCCAGGACCGGGCCAACGACCTCATCCGCGGCGGCCTGAAGGACGTCCGCCGCATCCCCCACGCCCGCGCCCTCGCCGCACCCGGAACCGGCCGCTACGACTTCCTCGGCACCTACGTCGCCGACCTGCCGAGCGTGCTGGACCTGGACGCGATCCGCGCGGCCGGCGTCCGGATCGGCGCCGACCCGCTGGGCGGGGCGTCCGTCGCCTACTGGGGCCGGATCGCCGAACAGCACCGCCTCGACCTCACCGTGGTCAACCCGCTCACCGACCCCACCTGGCGGTTCATGACGCTGGACTGGGACGGGAAGATCCGCATGGACTGCTCGTCGCCGTACGCCATGGCGTCGCTGATCGGGCAGCGGGACCGTTTCGACATCGCCACCGGGAACGACGCCGACGCCGACCGGCACGGCATCGTCACCCCGGACGCCGGCCTGATGAACCCCAACCACTACCTGGCCACGGCCATCGGCTACCTCTACGCGCACCGCGAGCAGTGGCCGTCCGCGGCCGGCGTAGGCAAGACGCTGGTGTCCTCCGCGATGATCGACCGGGTCGCCGCCGACCTGAAGCGCGAACTGGTCGAGGTGCCCGTCGGGTTCAAGTGGTTCGTGGACGGGCTCGTGGACGGCAGCCTCGGCTTCGGCGGCGAGGAGTCGGCCGGTGCCTCCTTCCTGCGCCGGGACGGCTCGGTGTGGACCACCGACAAGGACGGCATCATCCTGGCGCTGCTCGCCTCCGAGATCACGGCGGTCACCGGGAAGACGCCCTCCGAGCACTACGCCGCGCTCACCGCCCGTTTCGGCGAGCCCGCCTACGAGCGGATCGACGCGCCCGCGACCCGTGAGGAGAAGGCCCGCCTCGCCAAGCTCTCCCCGGCCCAGGTCACCGCGGACACCCTCGCCGGCGAGCCGGTCACCGCCGTCCTCACCGAGGCACCTGGCAACGGCGCGTCCATCGGGGGCATCAAGGTGACCACGGACAGCGCGTGGTTCGCCGCCCGCCCCTCCGGCACGGAGGACGTCTACAAGATCTACGCCGAGTCCTTCCAGGGGCCCGGCCATCTCCGCCGGGTCCAGGAGGAGGCCAAGTCAGTGGTCCTCGCGGCCCTGGGCGGCTGAGCCGCGTCCCGCTCCCGGTGCACCTCGGTCGCCCCTTACCGGCGGCCGGGGTGTCAGCCCGCCCGGACGCCGGGGACGGACGGGGACGGGGAAGCGAGCCCGGGCGGCAGCGACGTGGCCGTGGGCAGCTCCGCGGGAGCCTCCTCCGACTGCTGCAGGACGGTGTCGCCGGGCCCCTCGGCGGGTGTGCCGGGACCGGTGGACAGCTGGGACCACGCCGCCAGAGCCAGGGCGACGGCGGCGGCCGTCCCCACCACGCGTCCGGCGCGGCGCAGTCTGGCCCGGCCGTCCAGGTCCCGCCAGGACGGACCGTCCCAGGGGTCGTCCGGACGCCACAGTTCGCCCACCGGCTCGCTCCCGGTGTCCGGGCCCGGGCCGGTGCCGCCGGTGTGCGGCGGCGGTGGCCAGGCCCCCGGCACGCGCCGGCGTGCGGAGGGCTCCCTGGGGGCGGTGGCCCGGATGGCGTGCTCGGTGTCGGTGAGGAAGCGCTGCCAGACGTCCTCGGGCAGCGACGGCGTACCGTCCCGCTCCTCTGGCGTTCCGCCGTCGTCCGGCCCCTGCGCGGTCACGTCCGTTCCGTCCTCTCGTGCGCGGGAGCCCGCCGACGGCTTCTGCGCGCACCGGCGGCCGGATCCCGCCAGGATCATTGCACAGCGCAAAACCGGAAGGACACGGGGCCGTGCCCGCCCGCACGGGCACGCGGCCCCGCCGCCGGATCCGGACGGGACGTCGGACTCGATTGGATAAAGGTCCGCTGCGCGGGGCGCGGCGATCCGCCGACCGTTGCATAGGCTAAAGGTGGGGGAGGGGCGCGTCTACGGAGGAAAGGGGCGGCCCTCAACGGCCCTCGACACCGCTGGAGCAGGCCATGACCGACGAGAAACCGCCCACGCGCCAGGGCGCGCTGGCCTGGATGCCGATCGTGGTGATGGCGGTGATCGCGGTCGTCGACGTCATGGCCGGCCCCCGCATCGGACTGCTGCCCCTGGTGTCGCTGGGGCCCGCCTTCGCCGGCCTGGTCGGCGGCTGGCGCCGTACCGCGATGATCGGCGCACTGGCGCTGCTGCTCTGCGTCGGCCTGGGCGTCTACAACGGGCTGTTCGTGAAGCCCCGCGGCTACACCGCCATGGCGTCGGTGGCCGGAGTCACCGGCGTCGGCATCGCGGCCGCCGTGGCCCGCTCGCGCCGGGAGGCGGAACTGGCCAGCGTGCGCTCGATCGCGGAGGTCGCCCAGCGCGTGCTGCTGCGGCCGGTGCCGCTGACCGCCGGCCCCGTCCAGGCCGCGGTGTCCTACACGTCCGCCGTCGCCGAGGCCCGCATCGGCGGAGACCTCTACGAGGTGGTGGCGTCGCCGCACGGAGTACGGGTCATCGTGGGCGATGTGCAGGGCAAGGGCCTGGCCGCGGTCGAGACGGCCGCCGTGGTGCTGGGCGCGTTCCGGGAGGCCGCCCACGACGAGCCGGAACTCGTCGGGCTGGGCGAGCGGGTGGAGCGCAGCGTGGCCCGGGAGCTGGAGGACGAACGGTTCGTCACCGCGATCCTCGCGGAGATCCGCGCCGACCGGGAGGTCGTCCTCCTCAACTACGGCCATCCCGCACCGATGCTGGTACGCCGCGACGGCAAGGCGGACTTCCCCGCACCGCCGTCGTACGCGCTGCCGCTGGGCCTGTCCGCGCACGGGAGCGACGGCCCGCAGCCCTTCCGCGTCCCGTTCGCACCCGGTGAGCAACTGCTGCTCTACACCGACGGCGTCACCGAGGCCCGCGACCGGGAAGGGCGCTTCTACCCGCTGGGCGAGCGCACGCGCCTGCTGGACGAACCCGACGCACACCGCGCCCTGGAGGCGCTGCGCGAGGACCTGGTCCGGCATGCCGGAGGGCCGCCCGGCGACGACGCCGCGATGCTCCTGCTCCGCTACCACCGGCACCGGGACGGGGCCGCGCCCACCGGGTGAGTGGGCGGAGCCGCCGGCGGGGTACAAAGGACGCATGCCGGAGCGTGAGAGCCCCCTCGGGGCCAGGGACGACGTCGAGGCGGTCACCCGCGCGGTACTGACCGCCTCGCGGCTGCTGGTGGCGGTCTCCGCCCGTTCCCTCGCCGCGGTCGAGGACCGGGTGACGCTGCCGCAGTTCCGCATGCTGGTGGTGCTCTCCACCCGTGGCGCCACCAAGCTCGTCGCGCTCGCCGACCTGCTCCACGTCGCCCCGTCCACGGCGATGCGCATGGTCGACCGGCTGATCGCGGCCGGGCTCGCCGACCGGCAGACCAACCCCGCCAACCGGCGCGAGACGCTGCTGCGGCTCACCGAGGAGGGCCGGCGCACGGTCGAGGACGTCACCGCGCGGCGTCGCGCCGAGATCGCCGCGATCGTGGAGCGGCTGGCCCCGCGGCAGCGGGCCGCCCTGGTCACGGCCCTCACCGCGTTCAACGAGGCCGGCGGCGAGCCCCTGGCCGACGACCCGGAGCCGCACCCGCTCGGCTGGGCGGTGGACGGAACCGGCACGGGCACCCACGACGGGTGACCACCCCGGCCACCCGCGCGCGAAACGGGCCGTCGCCGGGCCTCGTGGGCCCGGTTCGGTGCGCCGGGTGCGCCGGGTGCCGGCTCGTGCCGGGGCCGGAGGCGTCCCCGTTCCGCCCGGTTCATGCCTGCTGGCCGGCTGCTGGCCTGCCCGCACCCGGCTCGGACACACCCCTGCCCCGCCCGCGACCATGCCCGCTCCTGGCCCCCGCGCACGCCCGGCCGCCCGCCCGCCCGGCCTCCGTCACCCCGCGCATTTGCCGAACCGGCAACAAGCCTCGTCCCTCCCGAATCGCCCCGGCCATGCTCGACGCACGGTCCCCGGCACCGTGCGGCCCTCCCCGGCCGCCCGCCATCCGGAGCCCCGACGATCCCGTACGACCCAGGAGAACGCCATGTCACAGCACCCGGTGAACGAGCTCACGCACCGGCTCATCCCCTCGCCCGCGGGCCGGCTCCACGTGGTGGAGCAGGGCAGCGGCCCCTTGGTGCTGCTCGTCCACGGCTTCCCGGAGTCCTGGTACTCCTGGCGCCACCAGATGCCGGCCCTGGCCGCGGCCGGCTACCGCGCGGCGGCCGTCGACGTCCGCGGCTACGGGCGTTCGTCCCGGCCGGCCGCCACGGACGCCTACCGCATGCGGGAACTGGTGGCGGACAACGTCGCGGTGGTGGAGGCCCTGGGTGAACGGACCGCCGTCGTCGTCGGCCACGACTGGGGATCGACGATCGCCGCGAACTCCGCCCTCATCCGGCCGGACGTCTTCCGCGCGGTGGCCCTGCTCAGCGTCCCGTACGCCCCGCGCGGCGGCCCGCGGCCGAGCACGGTGTTCGCCTCGATGGGCGGCGACCAGGAGTTCTACGTCTCCTACTTCCAGGAACCGGGCCGCGCCGAGGCCGAGATCGAGCCCGACGTACGCGGCTGGCTCGCCGGTTTCTACGCGGCCCTGTCCGCCGACACCATGCCCGCGCCCGGCGCACCCGACCCCCACTTCGTCGGCCCGGGCGGAACCCTCCGCGACCGCTTCCCCGCCGGCCGGCTGCCCGGCTGGCTGAGCGAGGAGGATCTCGACGTGTACGCCGGGGAGTTCGAACGCACGGGACTGAGCGGGGCGCTGGCCCGCTACCGGAACATGGACCGGGACTGGGAGGACCTCGCCGACCACGACGGCGCCCCCCTCACCCAGCCGTCCCTGTTCATCGGCGGCGGTCTGGACGCGTCCACCACCTGGATGGCCGACGCGATCGACGCCTTCCCCACCACCCTCCCGGGCCTGTCGTCCTCCCACGTCCTCGACGGCTGCGGCCACTGGCTCCAGCAGGAACGCCCCGCGCAGACCAACCGCATCCTGACGGACTGGCTCGGCTCCCTGCCCGAAACGGCATGTTAGGTTCCCCCTTCGAAGGGCGGCCGCGGACGACCGGCGCGTCCACGCACAGGGGACGGTGACACCTCATGACGCCAGAAGGCAGCGACCCGCCCGGCGGTGACGTCCCCCTCCCGCGGATCCTGTACGACACGGCCGCGCCGGCCGCCCCCGGCGGCCCGTCCGCGGGTGCCCTGTGGCGGCTCGCCGAACCCGGCCGGCAACTCGACGCCAACGTCGTGCACCTGCCGGCCGGGCAGCGCGTCGACACCCACCGCGAGCCCGACCTCGACGTGCTGCTGCTCGTCCTCGGCGGCACGGGCATCCTCACCGGCGCCGACGGCCCCCACTCCCTCCCCGCGGGCACCCTGACCTGGCTCCCGCACGGCTCCACCCGGAGCCTCGCCGCCGGCCCGGAGGGCATGACCTACCTCACCGTCCACCGCCGCCGCCCCGGCATGCGCATCCAGCGCCGGGACGGGGCGGCGGGGCCCGGGGACTGACACCGGGAGAGCCGCCGCGCACCCCGGACCGGGCACGGCCACAATGTGGTAACGGTGAACAACGGGTGAAGAGTTGACGCTGTCTAGTCCGCCATGAAGATCTCTTTTCTCCTCCACAACGCCTATGGGATCGGAGGCACCATCACCACCACGTTCAACCTGGCGGGCGCGCTGGCCGAGCGGCACGACGTGGAGATCGTCTCGGTGTTACGGCACCGGGAGCACCCCAACCTCACCCCGCAGCCCGGGGTGCGGCTGCGGGCGCTGGTGGACCTGCGGCGGGAGAAGGACCACCCCCTGCACGGCAGACCGGCGAAGGTGTTCCCCTCCGCCGAGTACCGCCACCACCAGTACAGCGAACTGACGGACCAGCGGATCGCCGCGTGCCTGGAGGCCATCGACGCCGACGTCGTCATCGGCACCCGGCCCGGGCTCAACGTGCACCTCGCCCTCCAGGCGCCCCGGCACGTCATACGCGTCGGCCAGGAACACCTCACCCTCGACAACCACACCCCGGCGCTGCGCACCGCCCTGCGCCGGGCCTACCGCCGGCTCGACGTGCTCACCACGGTCACGGAGGCGGACGCCGCCTGCTACCGGCGCAAGATGCGGCTGCCCGGGGTGCGGGTGGAGGCGCTGCCCAACAGCGTCCCCGACCCCGTGCTGCCCGGCGCCGACGGCAACGCCAGGACCGTGGTCGCGGCGGGCCGGCTCGTCCCGGTCAAGCGGTACGACCTGATCATCGAGGCGTTCGCCCGGGTCGTCGCCGAGTTCCCCGACTGGCGGCTGCGCATCTACGGCAAGGGCGAGGAACACGACCGGCTGCGGGCGCGGATCGAGACGCTCGGCCTGTGGAACAACGTCTTCCTGATGGGCGCGGCGACCCCCATGGAGGCCGAATGGGTCAAGGGGTCGATCGGCGCGGCCGCGTCCAACTTCGAGCCGTTCGGCATGACCATCGTCGAGGCTATGCGCTGCGGGCTGCCCGTCGTGAGCACCGACTGCCCCTACGGGCCCGGCGAGATCATCAGGGACGGCGAGGACGGCCGCCTGGTGCCGGTCGGTGACGAACGGGCCTTCGGCGAGGCCCTGCTGGACCTGGTCCGTGACGACGAGCGGCGCCGCCGCATGGGGAGGGCGGCACTCGACAACGCCCGCCGGTTCGCCCCCGGCCCGGTCGTCGCCCAGGCCGAACGCCTGTTCACGGAGGCGATCGAGGCCAGGGACGGCGGCCCGCGCCGTACCTCCCGCGCCGACGGAACGCACCACTCCCTGAGCGCCCGGGGCCACGCCGCCCGCGATCTCGCCCACACCGTCGCCGCGGGCGCGTTGCGCACCGTACGGAAGGGACGCCGATGAGCACCGGACGCACCGCGGGGCTCCGCGCCGACTGCACCGCCGACAGCGAGGGCCGGATCACCTTCCGCCTGCGGCCACCGTCGGCCGCCCGGCCCCGGCTGGTGCTGGCGCTGCGCCCCAAGCAGGGCCGGCCCGAGGAGAAGAGCCACACCCTCGACCTCGAACCCTGGGGCGACGCAGGGGAGTTCCGCGCCGTGCTGGCACCGGCGCCCCGGCTCGCCGAGGGCCGCTGGGACGCCTACCTGCTGCGCGACCCCGACGCCGCACGGGAGCGGCTGCGCCCCGGCCTGCGGGACCTGCGCGCGCTCGTGGACGGCGCCGAGCGGGACCGGACGTCACCGGTCGCCGTCCGGGTGCCCTACGCCACCAAGGACGGCTTCCTGGCCGTACGGACCTGGCTGCGCACCGCCCACGCGGAGGCCGGTCCCCTCGACGTCACCGGGACCGCGATGACGGTCCGGGCCCGCCTCCACGGTGCCGAACTGTCCGAGGGGGCCGCGGTCGTCCTGCGGCTGAGGGGCGACAAGGGCACCGTGCGCAGCTTCCCGGTCGAGCCGTCGAGCGGCCGCGCCGTCTCCCGCGCCGTCGCCTGGGCGGACCTCGCGGTCGAGGCCGCGGGCCCCCGCTTCTGGGACGCCTTCGTCCGCCCCGCCGCCGGCGCACCGCTGATCAGGATCGGCCGCATCCTCGACGACGTGGCCGACCGCAAGCACGTGTTCGTGTACCCGCGGGTCACCGCCGAGGGGGCGGCGCTCCGGCCCTACTTCACGGTCGACAACGACCTGGCCGTCGAGGTGGACGCCCTGCGCTGAACGGCGGCGACCCCTGCGGCCGCCGCGGCCCCCGCGGCCCGTGACGCCCGGCGGGGGTCCGTCCCGGGTCTCGAACGATCGTTATGATGAGCCCGTATCGTTCAAACGAACATCCAGGCGCGGGTAGGGGGCCTCATGCGGGAGCCGGTCGAGCTCAGGAGGCAGCGGATCCTGGCCGCCGTCGCGGCCCGGGGGTCGGCGCGGGTCAGTGACCTCGCCGACGAGCTCCAGGTGTCGGTGGTGACGGTGCGGCGGGACGTGGAGGAGCTGGCCCGCGAGGGCCGGCTGCGGCGCGGGCACGGCGTCGTGCGCTCCACGCTCGCCGCGCAGGACCTGCCCGTGACCCCGCCGCCCGAGGGGGACGCGGTGGCCGTCGTCGTCCCGGAGCGGCACACCTACCTGTACGAGTCCCTGCACGGTGCCCGCTCGGTGCTCGAAGCCGCCGGCAAGCGCATCGCGCTGCACATCGCGCCGCAGGTGGCGGGCGCCGAGCGGCCGCTGGTGGAGCGGGCCCTCGCGGACGGCGCCGCGGGGCTTCTGCTGGCCCCGCGCTGGCGCACCCGGGCCGACGAGGAGGGCGACCACGGCTGGCTCGCCGCGCTGGACGTGCCCGCGGTGCTGATGGAACGGCGGCCCCCGCGGGGCAGCGCGCTGCACGCGATGGACTCGGTCTGCTCCGACCACGCCTACGGCGCCCACCTGGCCGTGCGGCACCTGGTGGAGCTGGGGCACCGGCGGATCGTGTTCGCCACCCGCGACGACAGCCCCACCGCCCGCACCCTGCGCTCCGCCTTCGCGCGGATCGCGGACGGGCATCCGCTGGTGGAGAAGTGGGCGTGGATGCTGAGCGCCCCGGAGGCCGGACAGGACGGGCCCTACGCGGAGCACGAGACGGCGGAGCTGTCCGCGGTGCTGCGCGAGCTGGGGGCCACGGCGGCGGTGCTGCACGGCGACGTGGACGCGCTGATGCTGGTCCAGCAGCTGGCGGACAACGGGGTGCGAGTGCCGCAGGACTGCTCGGTCGTGGCCTACGACGACGTGGTGGCCGGGCTCGGGACCACGCCGCTGACGGCCGTCGCCCCGCCCAAGGGGGAGGTCGGCCGGGCCGCGGCGGAACTGCTGCTCCAGCGGCTGGACGCGCCGCGCGGCGGTGGGGGAGCCGTGCGGCGGGTCGAACTGCTGCCCGCGCTGAGCGTGCGCGGGTCCACCCGGCGGTGGGACGACGACGCGGACCGACCGAAGTGAGCGTTTGAACGTTTTATTTTCTTCTGATCGGTCTCTTGACCGTTTACGGCTCCGGCGATGAGTATTCCCGTGTCCCGAACAGCCGTGTCCCCGACACGCAGGAGCCGCGGGAGGCGCCATGCCCGGTCGACACCCCCGTCGATCCGTGCTCGCCGCGATGGCCGCCGCGCCGCTGACAGGAGCCCTGGGCGCCTGCAGCGGGGGCGCGGACACCCCATCACGCAGCACGACACGAGCCAGCAAGGCCACACGCATCACCTTCTGGTCCGCCCTGCGCGGCAGCCAGGAGGTGGTCGACGCCTTCAACCGCACGCACGACCGCATCCAGGTCGACTTCCAGCAGATCCCCTCCGGCGGCCAGGGCGGCTACGCCAAACTCAGCAACGCCGCCCGGGCCGGCAATGCCCCCGACGTCGCCACGATCGAGTACCCGCAGGTGCCCGGCTTCGCCATCGACGGCGTCGCCCTCGACATCACGGACCTCATCAGCGACTCCCTGAGGGCCGGACTGCTGCCCCAGGCCTTCGGCCTGACCACCTTCCAGGGCCGCACCTTCAGCGTCCCCCTCGACGTCGAGCCCATGGTCATGCACTACCGCACCGACCTCTTCCAGCGGTACGGGCTCGACGTACCGCGCACCTGGGAGGAGTTCGCCGCCCTTGCCGCCACCGTGCGCCGCACGGCACCCGACCGGCGGCTCGTGCTGTTCCCCACCGACGGGGCCACCCAGTTCGCCGCCTACTCCTGGCAGGCGGGCGCCCAGTGGTTCGACACCCGCGACGGCGCCTGGAACGTCTCCCTCGCCGACGCGCCGACCCGGCGCGTGGCGGCGTACTGGCAGGACCTCATCGACCGCGACGACGTCTTCATCAACGCCGTCGAGAGCAGGCACTCCGACGCGCAGATCGGCGGGGGACTGGTCCTCACCCGGCTCAGCGGCGCCTGGGACGCGGGCGCCCAGATGAACGCCCGCCCCGGACAGCGGAACCAGTGGCGCATCGCCCCGCTGCCGCAGTGGGACACCGGCCGGCCCGCCGTCGGCACCCACGGCGGCTCCACGTTCGCCGTCACCAAGGACAGCCGTCACCCCGAGGCCGCGATGGAGTTCATCGCCTGGCAGGTCTCCCACCCCGACGCCCTGCGCGCCCGCCTCTCCAGCGGCACCAGCAGCCAGTACCCGGCGGCCTCCGCACTCGTCGCCGTCGGCCGGGACGCCTTCGACCGGTCGTACTACGGCGGCCAGGACATCTACACCCTGTTCCGGCAGGAGGCGGAGAAGATCCGCGACGGCTGGGTCTGGGGACCGAGGATGACCGCCACCGGCAAGGTCATGCAGGACTCCTTCGCCCGCGTCGGCGCCGGCCGCGGCTCGCTCGTCGAGTCGATGCGCGCCGCCCAGGACGGCACCATGCCCGACCTCAAGGCCCTCGGCCTGTCGACCACCCGGCACACCACCTGAGCCGCCCGAAAGGCAGGTGACACCCCCGCATGACCGTGACCACCGAGCAGCCCGTGCAGGCCCGCGCACCGCGCGCCGCCGTCCCCGCCGACCGCGCCCGCAGGACCGCCCGGCGCCGCCGACTGGGCGCCTGCGGTGTGCTGATGGCGCCCTTCTTCCTCCTGCTGACCACCGTCTTCCTGATCCCCGTCGGCACGGCCACGTACCTCAGCTTCTTCAGCGACGACCAGCCCGGCCTCGGCTTCGGCCCCGAACGCACCGTCTTCGTCGGACTGCGCAGCTACGCCGCCGTGCTGACCGACCCCACCTTCCTCGGCGGACTCGGCACCGTCGCCCTGTACTGCCTGATCTACATCCCGCTCATGGTCGCCGGCGCGCTCGTCCTCGCCCTGCTGCTGGACTCCGGAGTCGTCCGGCTGCGCGCCTGGGCCCAGCTCGGGCTGTTCCTGCCGCACGCGGTGCCCGGCATCATCGCCGCCCTCATCTGGCTGTACCTCTACACCCCCGGCATCAGCCCCGTCATCGACCTGTTCGCCCGCGCCGACATCACCCTCGACTTCCTGGGCGTCCACACCGTCCTGCCGTCCATCGTCAACATCGCCCTGTGGAGCAACCTCGGCTACAACATGGTGGTCTTCTACGCCGCCCTCCAGGCCGTGCCCCGCGAGGTGATCGAGGCCGCCGTCGTCGACGGCGCCGGACCGGTGCGCACCGCCCTGCGGGTCAAGACCCCGCTGGTGCGGGCCTCGATCGTGATGGTCGCGATGTTCACCCTGATCTGGGCGCTGCAACTGTTCACCGAGCCGATGCTGCTCAGCCAGTCCTCACCGATGATCAACTCCCGATTCTCGCCCAGCATGTACATCTACGACGCGGCCTTCACCCGCAACAACTACAGCCTGGCCGCGGCCGCCTCGGTCGTCCTGCTGTTGTTCACCATCGCCCTGTCCTACGGCGTCACCCGCTTCACCAGCCGCAACGCCGCCGCCGAGGAGGCCCGATGAGCGCCACCGACAGCACCCTGCCACGTCCCCGGACGCTGGGCCGAGCCACCGTCAACGCCGTCGTCGCGATCTCCGTCCTCTACACGCTGCTGCCCGTGCTCTGGCTGGTCCTCGCCGCCGCCAAGAACCGGGACGCGCTGTTCGGCAGCGACCTGCTGTCCCTGGACGGCTTCTCCTTCCTCACCAACCTCGGCGACCTGTTCGCCATGGACGGCGGCCAGTACGGACGCTGGTACGCCAACAGCCTGCTGTACGCCGTGCTCGGCGCCGCCGTCGGCTCGCTGGTGAGCGTCGCCTGCGGCTACGCCTTCGACAAGTACCGCTTCCGCCACAAGGAGAAGCTGTTCGGGCTGGTCCTCGCCGCCGTCATGGTGCCGCAGACCGTCCTCGCCCTGCCGCTGTACCTGATGGCCTCCGAGGCCGGGGTCGTCAACACCTTCTGGGCCGTGTTCGTCCCCGTCCTGTTCAACCCCTTCGGCGTCTACCTCGGCCGCGTCTTCAGCCAGGGCTACGTACCCGACGAGGTGCTGGAGGCCGCGCGCATCGACGGCGCCGGCGAACTGGCCGCCTACGTCCGGGTGGCGCTGCGGATGCTCGGCCCCGGCCTGGTCACCGTCTTCCTGTTCCAGCTCACCGCCATCTGGAACAACTTCTTCCTGCCCATGGTGATGCTGTCCGACCAGGACCTCTACCCGGTCAGCCTCGGCTTGTACACGTGGAACAGCTCCGCGTCCGTCTCGCCGGAGTACTACCCCGTGGTCATCATGGGATCACTGCTCGCCGTCCTCCCCCTCATCCTCGCCTTCGCCCTGCTCCAGCGCTTCTGGCGGAGCGGTCTGACCGCCGGCGCCGTGAAGTGACCCCGTCCGCACAAGGAGTTCCCCCACCACCATGACCGAGCCCACGCCCGGCCCCGGCTCCCGCCCCCGCGCCGCACTGGCCATGTCCCCGGACGTCGCCTCGGCCGTCCTCGACCCCGAGTCGCTCGCGGCACTGGCCGCCCTGTGCGACCTGGCGCCCCTCCCGGTGCTCGACGACCTGACCACGCCCCGCGCCCGCGCCGTGCTCGCCGACGTCGACCTGCTGGTCACCGGCTGGGGCTGCCCGCCCCTGGACGAGGACGTGCTGCGGTCGGCCCCGCGGCTGCGGGCCGTCGTGCACACCGCGGGCAGCGTACGCGGCCACGTCACCGACGCCTGCTGGGACCGCGGCGTCGAGGTCTCCTCCGCCGCCGCGGCCAACGCCCTGCCCGTCGCCGAGTACACCCTCGCCATGATCCTGCTCACCGGCAAGCGGGCCCTGGAGTCCGCACGCGACTACCGCGCCGCCCGCACCCGGCCGGACTGGCTGCGCACCCCCCGCTCGGTCGGCAACCACCGCCGCACCGTCGGCATCCTGTCGGCCTCCCTCATCGGCCGCCGCGTCATCGACCTGCTGCGCCCCCACGACGTCGACGTGCTGCTGCACGACCCGTACGTCGACGACACGGAGGCGAAGGAACTCGGCGTGGAGCTCGTCGGACTGGCCGAGCTCTTCCGGCGCGGGGACACCGTGAGCGTGCACACCCCGCTGCTGCCCGGGACCCGCGGACTCGTCGGCCGCACGCTGATCGACTCCATGCGCCCCGACGCCGTACTGATCAACACGGCACGCGGCGCGGTCGTCGACCAGGACGCGCTCACCGACGCCGCGCTGGCCGGCCGCATCCGCGCCGTGCTCGACGTGACCGACCCCGAAGTCCTGCCGCCCGACCACCCGTTGTGGAGCTGCGACAACGTTCTCCTCACCCCTCACCTGGCCGGATCCCAGGGCAACGAGTGGCGCAGGCTGGCCGATCTCGCCGTCGCCGAGACCGGGCGCTGGGCCTCCGGCGAGGGCTTCCTCCACCCCGTACGACGCGAAAGGCTGGCCTTCCTGGCATGAGCATCCCGTTCGAACTGCCCGCCGACGACCACGACCTGAGCCCGTCCACCGGCTACACCCGGGCCCACTGGGAGGCCGTCGCCGACGGACTCCTCACGGCCGCCTGGCGCTGGAGCACCCCCGGCTGCGCCCTGCTCGACCTGCCGGGCCGCCCCTCCCGCTCGGGCGTGCGCTCCGACGGACTCGAAGGCTACGCCCGCACGTTCCTCGCCGCCGCCTTCCGGATCGCCGGCGCGGACGGCGACGACCCGCACGGCATGCTGGAGCGGTACGCGAGCGGACTGGCCGCCGGCACCCGCACCCCCGGCCGCGACGACACCGAGTCCTGGCCACTGATCCTCGACCACGACGTACAGGGCCAGCCCATGGTCGAGTCGGCGTCCGTCGCCCTCGGCCTGCGGCTGACCGCCCCCTGGCTGTGGAAGCACCTCGACGCCGGTGTGCGGGACCGCGCGGAGGAGTGGCTGCGGGGCGCGCTGCGCCACACCCCCGCACCCAACAACTGGTACCTCTTCCCCTACACGGTCGCCGGGTTCCTGGAGTCCGTCGGCCGCGGCGACGCCGAGACGGCGGCGGCCCGGCAGCGGGCACTGGACCTGCTGGAGAGCTGGTACCGCGGCGACGGCTGGTACGCCGACGGCGACGGGCGCGCCTTCGACCACTACAACGGCTGGGCCCTGCACCTGTACCCGGTGCTCGACGCCCACCTCGCGGGCGACGGGGAGGCGCTGGCGCACCACGGCGCACGGCTGCGCGCCCATCTGGAGGGCTACTCCCTGATGTTCGGCGCGGACGGCGCGCCACTGCACTTCGGCCGCTCGCTGACCTACCGCTTCGCCGCCTCGGCGGCCGTCGGCCTGGGCGCGCTCACCGGCCACACCCCGCTCACCGCCGGCGCCTCGCGCCGCGTCGCCAGCGGCAGCCTGCGCCACTTCCTGGACCGGGGCGCGCTCGACGCCGACGGACTGCTCTCCCTGGGCTGGTACGGCCCGCACGAGGCGAGTCTGCAGAGCTACTCGGGCCCGGCGTCGCCGTACTGGGCGTCCAAGGCCTTCGTCGCCCTGCTCGCCCCCGCCGGCCACCCCCTGTGGACCGCCCCCGAGGAGCCGGCACCGGTGGAGGAGGACGACCAGGTGCGGGCGCTGCCCGCGCTGGGACTGCTCGTCCAGTCCACCCGCGCGGACGGGATCGTACGGCTGCACAACCACGGCAGCGACCACGTGCGCCCGCACGAGGGCGAGACGGCGGCCGGGGACGACCCGCACTACGGACGCCAGGCGTACTCGACGCGCACCGGCCCCACGGCCTCCGGCAACGTCCCGGACAACCACCTGTCGGTGGTGACCGGCGGCCGGCCCAGCCTGCGCCGCCGCGTCCACCCCCTGGGCGCGGGCCACGGGGACGGCTGGGGCTGGGCGGCCTCCTGGCACCGTCCCGTCTTCGCCGACGGCCCGCCGATGGTGCCGGGACTGCGGGTGGAGAGCGTCACCGTGGCGCACGGCCGGTACGAGCTGCGGGCGCACCGGGTCGTGGGGGCACCGGCGGGATCCCGTCTCACCCTCACCGGCTGGGCCACCGGCCCCGAGGAGCCCCTGACCTCCGCCCTGTACGGCCTGCACGGCTGGGACGACCCCGCCCCGGACCTCGTCCGCGCCCCGCAGGGCACCGCCTGGACCCGGTGGGCGCGGCTGCCGCGCCTCACCGGCGGGTGCGCGGGCACCTCCGTGCACCTCGCCCTGGCGTCCCTCACCGCGGAATCCGACGCCGCGCCCCTGCCGGACGTCGTCGAGGAGGTGCGGGTGGACGGCGCCACGATCGAGGTCACCTGGGCCGACGGCACCACCCGCACCCGGATCGCCTTCGACCCGGTGGAGGTGCGCCACACGCGGCGGTGAGCGGGTGAGGCGGCGTCAGGACTGCGCCTCGCCGCCACCCGCCGCTTTCCGCCCGGCGGCGTCGGGCGCCGTGTAGAAGACCGACGAGCCCTGCTTGCTGCGCTGGGCCTGGTTGCGGGCGACCAGGCCCTCCAGGGTGCTGCGCACGACCGTGGTCCTGATGGTGCGCTCGGGGTGGGCCTGTCCGAGGGCACCGGCGACCTCCGCCGCCGAGCGCGGCTCGCTCTGCTCGCCCAGGTGACGGCGGACGAGTTCCACCAGCTTGGGCCCGTCCGCCTTGGCGCCCCGCGCCCCGGGCCGCTCCGTCTCCGCGGCCGGCCTGCGTGCCGGCTTGCCCGCCGTGGTGCGGGCCGGCTTCCCGGGCGTGGTGCGCGGGCCCGTCTTCTTCGCCCGCTTCAGCTTGTCCGCCCCCGACTTGGCGCTGCTCCGCCGGCGCGGCGCGGGGACGCTCGCCCGGTCCGGCGCCGTGCGGGGCTCGGGCGCCGTCGCGGGTTCGGGCGTGCTCCCTGCCTCGGGGGTGCCCACCGGTTCGGATGTGCTCACGGCCTGGGACGTGCCCACGGGCTCGGGTGTACCCACGGGCTCGGGTGCCCTCATGGCCTCGGCGGGCGCCGCGGCGAGGCCGAGCGCCTGGCGCATGTTCACCAGCAGGGCGTGGTCGTGCCGCAGCACGGTCAACTGCTCCTGCAGCGCGGCGATTTCCGCGGTGACGCGCTCCTGCTCCTTGACGTTGCGCTCCAGGTCGTTCGCGACCTGAGCCGTGTACTGCGACGTCAGGTCGGTGGTGGCGGTCGAGTTCTCGGACACGGCAGTGCCCCCTTCTCTCCTCGTGGTTCCCCTGGTGGCCAGCCATGGTACGGCCGGGCGCGGTTGACCGTTTCTTCTGAACGCCCCCCGGTTGACGTTCCCGTGCGACGCCGGAGAGCCGGCGACGCCTCGTGCGCGTTGTGTGCCCGCCATTGACAAGAGAGGCGTGAGCCGGAAGCTTCAGTGCAGGAGCCGCAAGAAACAAACGAGGCGACGCAAAAGCCGTACTGGTACATGGCATTCCGTGGCAGACGCTCCGTCGGCTGCCACGGCCCGGCCACCCCGACGCGTACCCACGAGGGCTCCTTCCTGCTCCGCCGTACCTCCCGCGCACCGCCCCACCACGCCCCAGCACCCGCCGTGGAACGAGGACTTCATGAGACGGAAGCGATGCGGCCTGCGAACGATCACCGGCCTGCTCCTGGCCGGCCTGGTCGCCGTCGGTCTCCCCTCCGGCACGGCCGGTGCCGCAGCACCAGCGGCACCCGGCCCCAACCTGGCACTCGGCAGGAGCGCCACCGCCGGCGGCTCCCACGCCGGCCACCCCGCCACCCATGCGACCGACGGGAGCCAGCTCAGCTACTGGGAAGGCCCCGCCGGGTCGTTCCCGCAGTGGATCCGGGTCGACCTCGGCGCCGCCGTGGCGGCCGACCGGGTCGTCCTGAAGCTGCCGACCGGCTGGGAGGCCCGCACCCAGACCCTCACCGTGGAGGGCAGCACCGACGGCTCCGCGTTCACCGCGTTGTCGGGCTCCGCCGCCCACCGCTTCGACCCCGCCGACGGCAACACCGTCACCGTCGGCTTCACCACCCGCCGGATACGTCACATCCAGGTCCGGGTGAGCGCCAACACCGGCTGGAACGCGGCCCAGTTGTCCGAGATCGAGGTCTACGGCGATGACGGCGGCACCCCGCAGCAGCCACCGGCCGACGGGAGCAACCTGTCGCTCGGCAAACCGATCGAGGCCTCGTCCACAATTCACTCGTTCGTGGCGGCCCACGCCAATGACGGGAGGACGGACACCTACTGGGAGTCCCACGGCCACCCCGCCACCCTCACCGTCGACCTGGGCGCCGAGGCCGACCTCACCGGTGTGGTCGTCGCACTGAACCCGGACTCCGCCTGGGCCGAGCGGACCCAGGGCATCGAGGTCCTCGGCCGCGACCGGACCAGCTCCGCCTTCACCTCGCTCAAGGCACTCGCCGACTACACCTTCACCCCCGGCTCCCGGGGCAACGAGGTCACCATCCCGGTCACCGGCCGCCACGCCGAGGTGCGCCTGCGGTTCACCCACAACTCCAGCGGATACGGCGCCCAGGTCGCCGAGATGCGGGTGACCGGAACCGCGGCCCCGCACCCCGACCTGATCGTCTCCGACCTCACCTGGACGCCCGCGTCCCCCACCGAGTCGGATGCCGTCACCGTCCGCGCGACCGTGCGCAACGCGGGGACCGCCGCGTCCGCCGCCGCCACCGTCGACGTCAGCCTGGAGGGCACCGTCGCGGGCAGCGCCCCCGTCGGCGCGCTCGCCGCGGGGGCCTCGCAGACCGTCGCCGTGGAGGCCGGCCGGCGCGCCGAGGGCAGTTACACCGTGTCCGCCGTGGTCGACCCGACCGACACCGTCCCCGAACAGGACGACACCAACAACAGCCGCACCGGGGCCGACAAGCTGACCGTCGCCCGGAGCCCCGGCCCGGACCTCGAGGTCCGCGCCATCGGCACCAGCCCGGCGCACCCCGCCGCGGGCGCCCCGGTGTCCTTCACCGTCTCCGTGCACAACCGGGGCACCTCACCCGCCGCCGGTTCCGTCACCCGGCTCGCGGTCGGCGACACGACGCTCGACGGAGCGACCGGCGCGCTCGCCGCGGGCGCCACCGCGGAGGTCTCCGTCAGCGGCACCTGGACCGCCACCGCCGGCCCGGCCGTCCTCACCGCGACGGCGGACGCCACGGACACCGTCGGGGAGACCAACGAGGACAACAACGTCCTCACCCGCTCGATCGTCGTCGGCCGCGGCGCCGCCGTGCCGTACACCGAGTACGAGGCGGAGGACGGCACCTACCGGGGCACGCTGCTGACCGCCGACGCCAAACGGACCTTCGGGCACACCAACTTCGCCACCGAGTCCTCCGGACGCCGGTCGGTCCGGCTCGACAGCACCGGCCAGTACGTGCAGTTCACCTCGGCCGGCCCCACCAACTCCGTCGTCGTGCGCAACTCCGTCCCGGACGCCCCGGCCGGCGGCGGCACCGAGGCCACGCTCAGCCTGTACGCCGACGGCCGGTTCGTGCAGAAGATCGGCCTCAGCTCCAAGCACAGCTGGCTGTACGGCACCACCGACGCCCCCGAGGGACTCACCAACACCCCGCAGGCGGACGCCCGCCGGCTCTTCGACGAGTCCCACGCGCTGCTCGGCAGGTCCTTCCCCGCGGGCACCGTCTTCCGGCTGCAGCGCGACACCGACGACACCGCCGCGTTCTACGTCGTCGACCTGATCGACCTGGAACAGGTGGCCCCGCCCGCCGCCAAGCCGGCCGGATGCGTCTCCCTCACCGAGTACGGGGCCGTCCCCAACGACGGCATCGACGACACCGACGCCCTCCAGCGCGCCGTGACCGACGACCAGAACGGACGCATCGACTGCGTGTGGGTCCCGCCGGGCCAGTGGCGCCAGGAGCAGAAGATCCTCACCGACGACCCGCAGAACCGCGGCCCGTACAACCAGGTCGGCATCCGCGACGTCACCGTCCGCGGCGCCGGCATGTGGCACTCGCAGTTCCACACGCTGACACCACCGCACCAGGCGGGCGGCATCAACCACCCGCACGAGGGCAACTTCGGCTTCGACATCGACGACAACACCAGGATCTCCGACATCGCGATCTTCGGCTCGGGCACCATCCGCGGCGGCGACGGAGGAGCCGAGGGCGGCGTCGGCCTCAACGGCCGGTTCGGCAAGAACACCGTGATCAGCAACGTGTGGATCGAACACGCCAACGTCGGCGTCTGGGTCGGCCGCGACTACAGCGACATCCCCGAACTCTGGGGCCCCGCCGACGGACTGCGGTTCAGCGGCATGCGCATCCGCGACACCTACGCGGACGGCGTCAACTTCGCCAACGGAACACGCAACTCCGTGGTGGAGAACTCCTCGCTGCGCAACACCGGTGACGACGCGCTCGCGGTATGGGCGAGCAAGTACGTCAAGGACCCCGCCGTCGACATCGGCCACGACAACCACTTCCGCAACAACACCGTCCAACTGCCCTGGCGGGCCAACGGCATCGCCGTCTACGGCGGCCACGGCAACACCATCGAGAGCAACCTGATCCACGACACCATGAACTACCCGGGCATCATGCTGGCGACCGACCACGACCCGCTGCCCTTCTCCGGGCAGACGCTCGTCGCCGACAACGGCCTGTACCGCACCGGCGGCGCCTTCTGGAACGAGGACCAGGAGTTCGGGGCCATCACCCTGTTCGCCCAGGGCCCCGACATCCCGGGAGTGGTGATCCGCGACACCGACATCCACGACTCGACCTACGACGGCATCCAGTTCAAGTCGGGCGGCGGCGCGGTCCCGGACGCCCGGATCACCGGCGTCACCATCGGCGAGTCCACCAACGGGTCGGGCATCCTCGCCATGGGCGGGGCCCGCGGCAGCGCCACCCTGACGGACGTCACCATCACCGGTTCGGCCGAAGGGGACGTGGTGATCGAACCCGGTTCGCAGTTCGTGATCAACCGGTAGCGCCGTCCTCGCGCGGTACTCCGTCCGGCGGGCCCGTACTCCACCCGGGGTGCGGGTCCGTCACCCGGACGGGCGCCCGGCGCGGGCGTCCGGGTGACGGGGGACCGTGCGCCGGGCGCGCGCAGACGGGGGACTTCCCCGGACTCGCGCGGGGAGCCGAGGCGTTTCGCGGAAGTCGAAGCCAGGCTGAGTGCATGGCTTCATCGATCCCCCGCCCGCTCCGCTCGCGGCACCGCGCTCCGTCCCGGGCCGGCCGACGGGCCGGCGCCCTCCTCCGCGCGGCGGCGCCGGCCGCCGTCCTCGTCGTCCTTGCCGTCCTGACCGGCTGCGGGGCGGTCACCGGCACCACGGCGCGGGACGTCCCGGCGGCCACCGCGCCGGCGGCGGGCCCGCCGGGCACCGCGTACTCCGCGCCGGGCACAGGCGCGTCCGGCACCGCGCCGACGGCCGGTGCGTCCGGCACCGGACAGACCGCGCAGGGCCGCGTGGGCGCCGGGGCGGAGACCCGGACGCCCGCCCGGATCGCCGGCCTCGGTCCCCGGACGCTGGCGTGGATCCCCGAGAACGCCCGTCAGGTCCTCGTCGTCACGGGCCGGGGCCGGGACGCCAACCGCTCCGAGGCCGTCCTCCACCAGGACACCGGATCCGGATGGCGGGCGGGCCCGGTGTGGCCAGCCCGCAACGCCCTCAAGGGCTGGACCGACGACCACCGGGCCGGCGATCTGCGCTCGCCCGTCGGCGTGTTCACCCTCGGCGACGCCGGGGGCCTGCTGCCCGATCCCGGCACCGAGCTGCCGTACGACCGGTCCGACGGCTTCGCCGTCGGCGGCACCGGGTTCGCGGGGGAGCCGCTGGCCGGGTCCTTCGACTACGTCGTCGCCATCGACTACAACCGCGTGCCGGGCACCTCACCGCTGGACCTCACCCGCCCCCTCGGCGCCGGCCGGGGCGGCGGCATCTGGCTGCACGTCGACCACCAGGGGCCGACCCAGGGCTGTGTGAGCCTCGACAAGCACCACATGAGGGAACTCCTGCGCACCCTGGATCCCGACCTGCACCCGGTGATCGTGATGGGGGACGCCGCGTCACTCCGCCTGTGAACGGCCCCCGGATTCCCGGACCGTCACAGGAACCGGCGCAGCGGCACGACCGCCGCCTCGCGCAGCCGCCGGGTCACCGGGCGCCGCCGCCAGCGCGCGGGGTCGACGGGCTCACCCGCGCGGCGGTCCTCGTCGAAGTCACGGTCGAGGGCGGCCGTGAACTCGGCGTCGAGCACGGCCAGCATGACCTCCTCGTCGTGCTCCATCGACCGCCGGTTGAAGTTGGTGGAGCCGATCAGCGAGGCCACGCCGTCGACCGTGACGATCTTCGTGTGGAGCATGGTCGGCTGGTACTCGCGTATCTCGACGCCCGCGTCGAGCAGGGTGCCGTAGTGCCGCTGTCCGGCGATCCTGCACACCCTCTGGTCGGTGTGCGGCCCGGGCAGCAGGATCTCCACGCGCACGCCCCGGCGGGCGGTGTCCGCGAGCAGCCCGACGAAGTACGCGTCGGGGGCGAAGTAGGCGGTGGACAGGCGGAAGCGCTCCTCCGCCGAGGTCAGCACGATGCGCATCAGCGTCTGCATGTCCTGCCAGCCGAAACCCGCCGAGCCGCGCACCACCTGCACGGTGGCCCGCCCGGGCTGCTCGTGCTCGGTGAACCGGTCGCGCTCGTCGTACAGGGTGTCGTGGCACTCCGCCCAGTTCTGCGCGAACGCGGCGGCGATGCCGTCCACGGCCGGACCGCGCACCCGTACGTGCGTGTCACGCCATTCACCCGGGGTGCGGGCGTCGCCGCACCACTCCTCGGCGATGCCCACCCCGCCGGTGAACGCGGTGCGTTCGTCGACGACCAGGGCCTTGCGGTGGCAGCGGTGGTTCTGCTTGAACGGCGACAGGTGCAGCGGTTTGCGGAACCAGGCGATCTGCACGCCGGCGGCGTCCATGGCGTCGAGCAGGTCCTGCTCTATCTCCATCGCGCCGAACCCGTCGAGCAGCAGACGCACCCGCAGTCCGGCGCGGGCCCGGTCGGCCAGGGCCCGCGCGAACTCCTGCGCGATGGCGCCCTTCCAGTAGACGAACGTCATCATGTCGACGGTGTGTTCCGCCCCGCGGATCGCCTCGAGCATCGCGGGGAAGATCGCGTCGCCGTTGCGCAGCGGCACGATTTCGTTGCCTTCGGTGGCGGCGATGCCGAGCAGCCGCTCCAGGCGTCTTCGCAGCCGCTGCTCACGCAGGTCCGCCCTGTTCGCGGTGGTCATGCGGCGTCCTCACCGTCCGGGCGCCGGGCGGCACGCCGGCGCAGCCACAGGGGGAGGGCGTACCAGGACAGCGCGAACCACAGCATGACCGCACCGGCGAGCAGTTCGGACAGCAGGCCGGGGACGACGACGTGCAGGATGAGCAGGAGCGTGCAGCCGATCGTCAGCGCCATCAGCACCATGCCGCACATCATGAGCCGGTGTGCGACCTCCACCATCTCGTCCTTCATCCGCTGACCGGAGAGGAAGCGGTGGAGGGACACCGGCGCTATCAGGGACGCGGTGGCCAACGCCCCGAGCACCACGGTGATGACGTAGACGACATGGGCGAAGGTGCCGAGGTCCCTGAAGTGCTGCGTGAAGGCCACGCTCAGCAGGAAACCGAAGAGGATCTGCACACCGGTCTGCGCGACCCGCGTCTCCTGCATGATCTCGTTCCACCTGCGGTTCACGCGTTCCCGCGGCGTCTCCGGGGATTCCCGGTCGTCGTCGTCCGGCCCCGGGCGGGACCGTCCTGGACCGGACCGCTCCGCCGCTTGTGTCGTCATGGCCATCGAGTTCCTCCCCACGTCCGGTCACTCCTTGTGCCCCGCCCGGGCATATGCATGCCGAGCGGCCCCGGCGGGGCGGGAGGCCGCGGGTCAGGGGGCGATCCCGACCCCCTCGACACGGCTCCAGGACTTCTCCTGCGCCGCCGTCATGGCCGGCCACGTGGTACCGCCCGGACGCGGCGCGACGCGTGAGGCGTACGAGGACGGCCGGTAGTCCGGGTCGTAGAAGCATCCGGTGGCGTAGGCGCGGTCGAAGACGGCGCAAGCCGCCGCGACCGACCGCGGTGTCGGCCGGTCACCGGTGCGCACCCAGCGGTCCAGTGCAGCGAGGGAGCCCGCGTACTCCGCGTCGCTCAGCGCGCTGTGCTCGTGCTCGTCGGTGAACGTCTGCACCAGGTTGCGGTCCCGGTGTGCGCCCGCCAGCGCGTCGCGGTAGGCGGCCTCGTGCTCGACGAAGGCGGTGGGGTCGTCGATGGCGTGCAGCGTCAGGACCGGGATCTTCACCTTGCCGGTGAGGTCACTGTCGTAGGACAGGTCGCGCACGGCCGTCGGATCGGCGGTGAACCGCTCCACCCCCGCGTTCAGCGCCTCGTCGTCGTGCGAACCGGAGTACCGCACGCCCTCGTTGGTGAACGGATTGCGGTCGCCCAGCCGCTTGTGCACGATGTCGCGGAACGTGAAGACCGAGAAGCGCAGGTGCGACTCCAGCGTGCGCTCGGGGATGCGGGTGACGGCGAGGATGTCGTCCAGGTTGCGCTGCTGCGACGCGGTGCGCTCCTCGGGGGGCGAGGCGTGTCCCGTGCACTCCTGGAGCCGGGCGCGCAGCCCGGCCGTGGTCAGCGTCGAGCTGGGCCGCAGGCCCTGCCACAGCGGGTACTGCGGCTCGGTGGGGCGCGGCAGGTTCCGGCAGTAGTACTGGTAGACGACGCGCAGGTCGACCCGGTAGTCGTAGCCCCGGGAGCCGCCGCCGAGGACCCCGTTGGTGAGCAGGGCGCCGTCGTAGGGGCCGTCCGCCCCGCCGTACGTCTCCACGACCTTGGCGGCCACGTTGCCGCCCCAGGACTGGCCGTGGACGTACGTCCGCCGCGGCCCGCCGAACTCCTCGGTGAACAGGCGGCGCAGGTTCTCGGTGTCGGCCGCGGCCATCCGGGTGCCGTAGCCGCCCCGGCGGTACGACGAGCCGGCCCAGGCGTATCCCTGGTCCACCATGACCTGCCACCGCTCCAGGTCACCGGTGCTGCGCTCGGGGTCCGACGCGTCACCGAGGTCGGGGCCGCCGTGGGCGTGGACGACGAGCGACCTGTTCCAGTCGTCGGGGATGGCGATGGTGTAGTACGCGCCGTTGGTGTCCCGGCCGGTGTAGCAGGTGGCCTTGCCGTCGAGGCCGGACGGGCAGGCGACGGGGGCCGGTCCCGCGCTCTCGGCGCCTACGGCCGGCGCCTGGGTGAGGGAGCCGGCGACGGCGGCGGCCAGACACAGGGCGACCGCCCGCCACCGGCCTCGCCGGGCACGCGACGATCGGGGAACGCGGGGGACATGACGGGATCTGTTCAAGGCGCGGCTCCTGGTTCGTGGCGCATTCCTGCGCATGGGCCGGGATGCTAGGAAGGGCCGGCGCCGAGGGCCATGGGGACGGCGGTTGCGTTCATACTGTTCGGCCGGCCGAGGACGGGACCGAGCCCTCGCTGCCGTACGCGGACCCCTGCCTGCTGGAGGGCATCCTGCGGGTTCCGCGGCCGTGGGACGTCGACCGGGCGCTCGGCGTCCCGACGGGCCTGAGCCGCGAGGCCGCGGACGTCGAGGGGGCCTCGGATGCTCGGGGATCCGGATGGACAGGGGGCCCGGCGGCGCAGCAGCGGGCCGGCGCCCCGCGGACGCCGCGGGGCCGGGCCCGGACGTCCCGTCGCCCCGGACGGTCACCTCACCCGTCGTCCGCCTCCCGGCGCCGGCCGCCCTCCTCGCGAGGCAGGCGGCCCGCCGCGGATTCCCCCGCCGTCAGATGCTCCAGCACCTCGACGAGTTCCTGGCAGGCGCGCTCGATGGAGCGCCGGGTGTTGCGCTGCTCGGCGATCACGGCGGACAGCAGCAGGGCGGTCAGCGCCATCGCCCCGTTGAAGGCCTGGAGGTTGATCATGATCTCCACCTCGGACAGGGCCTCGAACGGCCCGGCCCGGTCGGTCGCCGCAAGGGTGGCCAGGACGGAGGCGTACAGGGCGCACATCATGCTGCCGGCGAGCTGGAACCGCAGGGCGGCCCAGATCAGCAGCGGATAGACGGAGAACAGCACACTGGCCGGGCTGTGCGTCGCCAGGGGCACGAGACCGCCCGTGATCAGCGTCAGCCCCGCCGCCTCCTTCCACCGCGACCAGCGCACCGGGGCACGCAGGCCGCGGAGCACGAGCAGCAGCGGGGTGACGAGCAGGACACCCATCGCGTCGCCCACCCACCAGGCCAGCCACACCCCCCAGAAGCCCTCCCCCGGGAGGTCGCCCGTGGCGACGAGCAGGCCCACCCCGACGGACGAGCTGATCAGCATGGCGCCGAAGGCGGCGAGGAAGACCAGGGCGAGGCAGTCCCGTAAGCGGGTGAGATCGGTGCGGAAGCCCACCCCGCGCAACAGGAGGTACCCGCACACGGGCGCGGCGGTGTTGCCCGCGAGGACGCCCAGCGAGGACGGCCGCAGCGTGGTGAGGTGCATGAGGACGAGCAGGGCGCCCAGCGCGATCCCCGCCCAGCAGCGCAGTCCGCGGATCAGCAGACAGGCGACCGCCACCCCCGTGGGCGGCCAGATGGGCGAGACCACGGCCCCGCCGACGGTCAGGTCACGCAGCAGCCCGAGCCGGCCGCCCGCGTAGTAGCAGGCGGCGACCACCAGCGTCTCGAGCGTGAAGACGACTGGTGTGCGCAGATGCTGGCCGGCCACCACACAGGCCATCAGACACCGGGGCCGCCGCACAGGCGAGGCGGGGCGGGCGGACCTGCGGCCCTATGGCTGAGTGTGCGGTCCGTCGTGGCCGATCACCAGGACGGCCGCGTCGTCCTCGTGCCCCACCCGCTCCGCCACCTTGATCACCGCGGCGGCGAGCGCGTCGGTGTCCATCCGTGCGACCGCCGCGACCCCGGCGAGCCGCACCACCTGGTCCAGCCCGTCGTCGAGCGGCATGGACGGCCCCTCCACGACCCCGTCGGTGAGCATCACGAACACCCCGCCCGTGTCGAGGCGGTAGCGGGTGACGGGGTACACCGCCCCGGGCTGGATCCCGAGCGGAGGACCCCCCTCGTCCTCGGTCACCCCGGACCGGCCGTCCGCGGTGGCCCAGACGCACGGCAGATGCCCGGCCCGTGCGCTCTCCATCAGCCGGGTGGCCGGGTCGAGCCGCAGGAAGGTGCAGGTGGCGAAGAGGTCCGAGCTGAGCGACAGCAGCAGTTCGTTGGTCCGGGCGAGCAGCTCACCCGGTTCGCTGTCCACGGAGGCGAGCGCCCGGAGCCCGACCCGGACCTGCCCCATGAAGGCGGCCGCCTCGATGTTGTGCCCCTGCACGTCGCCGATGGACAGACCGATGCGGCCGTCGGGCATGGTGAACGCGTCGTACCAGTCACCGCCCACGTTGAGTCCCTGATACGCGGGCGCGTACCGCACGGCCAGCCGCACCCCGTCGCCGGCCGGCAGTCCCCTCGGCAGCATGCCGCGCTGCAGGGCGATGGCCAGTTCGACCCGGGAGCGTTGCACCTCCGCCTGGGCACGCGCCTGGGCCGTCAGCGTCCCGAGCCTGATCAGAAGCTCGTCGCCGTTGTCCGTGGAGCCGGTACGGGACATGGATCACTCACTCGGGCGAGGACGCGCACGCGGGATGGCCGCCCTCGGCGCCCTCGGGGACAAAACGCTCATTCATATATGCAAAGGATGATAGTCAGACAGGGGATGGCCGGGCCAGTCACGGACCGGGGGTGCCGGGACGGTGCGCGCCTCACGCGCGCACCCGTCCGGGGTGCCCGCGGGCGTCTAGGCTGTCCGCATGGAGCAGCGGGAGATCATGCAGCGGAGCGTCGGCATCCTCACCGAGGCCCTCGAGATGCGGCGGCGGCTCCGGGAGGATCCGGACGCCGACGTGACCCGCAACGGGGCGGTCGCCGGGCTCCTGGAGGAGATGCTGCCGCACATCCAGCTCCCGGCCGACGCGAGCGTGCGCGAGGTGGCGGACATCGTCACCGCGAAGCTGGGCCCCGCCATCGTGCAGATCGCCTCCGCGTTCACCCACGCCTTCGTCCAGCTCGCCGAGATCCACGACGAGGGCCGCACCGACGTCTCCTCCGCCGACGTCCTGCGCTCCCTCTCCCTGCACTACGAGGCCGGCGGCGAACGGTAGCCCCGCACGCCCCCGGGCGGCTCAACCGCCCGACGGCAGTGCCCTGTCCACGAGTTCACGGACCGCGTCCAGGGCCCTGGCGCGGTCGGCGGGGACGAGGCCGATGCGGGTGCGGCGGTCGAGCACGTCCGCCTCGTCGAGCGCGCCCTCGTGGCGCAGGGACCACAGCAGTTCGGCGCCGGTGACGGGATGTCCCGGCAGCACCGGCTCGCCGAGCCGGGGGTCGCGCTCCCCGAGCGCCCGCACGGCCGGTGCCTCCGTGCCGTAGCGGCCGACCAGGCGGCGCGGCGCGGACAGGCCGGCGAGGACGCGCGGCGGCGCGGCCCCGACGAGGGGGAGCGAGGCGGTGGGGGACGGGCCGGCCGGCAGGCGGCGGACGCGTACGGCGGTGTCGACGGCGTCCTCGGCCATGCGGCGGTAGGTGGTCAGTTTGCCCCCGACGACGGTGACGACGCCCTCCGAGGAGGTCAGGACGGCGTGACGCCGCGACAGGTCGGCGGTCCTCGGCGCCGTACCGGAGCGCGCCGGTGCCGTGTCGAGCAGGGGGCGCAGTCCGGCGAAGGCGCCGACCACGTCGGCGCGGCGGACCGGGACGTGCAGGACGGAGCAGAGGACGTCGAGGAGGAAGCCGACGTCCGTCTCCGGTGCCTCCGCAACGTCGGGGATGTCGCCGTCCACGGGTTCGTCGGTGAGGCCGACGTAGATCCGGCCGTCGTCCTGGGGGAGGACGAGCACGAACCGGTTGCTCTCCCCGGGGACCGGGATGTGCAGTCCCGCGGTCGGCGGGCCGAGGCTCTCGGGGCGCAGGACGAGGTGGGTGCCGCGGGAGGGGCGTATCCGGACGCCGTCGACGAGGCCGCCCGCCCAGACGCCGGACGCGTTGATCACCGCACGGGCGCGGATCTCGCCCTCCTCGCCGGTGAGTTCGTCGCGGACCAGGGCGCCCGTGGAGCCGAGGCGCAGGGCCCGGACCCGGGTCAGGACGCGTGCCCCGCGCCCGGCGGCCGTACGGGCCAGGGCGGTCACCAGGCGGGCGTCGTCGGTGAGCCGGCCGTCCCAGGACAGCAGTCCGCCCCGCAGGCCGTCGTCGCGCAGGGCGGGGGCGAGGCGGTGCGTCTCGACCGCGGAGAGCCGGCGCGGCGGGGGCAGGGTGGCGCGGGCGGTGCCGGCGGCCAGGCGCAGCGTGTCCCCGGCGCCGAACCCGGCCCGGGCCAGGGCGGCCCGGCCGCGCGAGACCAGCGGAGTCAGGGGGAGCACGAACGGCTGGGCCCGTACGAGGTGCGGCGCGGTGCGCTCCATCAGCACCCCGCGCTCCACGGCGCTCTCGTGGGCGACGCCGAGCTGTCCGGAGGCGAGGTAGCGCAGCCCGCCGTGGATGAGCTTGCTGCTGAAGCGGGAGGTGCCGAACGCCAGGTCGTGGGCGTCGACGGCGACCACGCTCAGCCCGCGCGCGGCGGCGTCCAGCGCCGCCCCGGCCCCCGTGGCGCCGAGACCGACGACCAGGACGTCGACGACGTCGCCGTTCACCGAGGCGGTCAGTTCACGGGCTCGCCGGGCGGCGGACAGGGAGGAGCCGGGGGCCGGGCCGCTGAGGGGGGTCATGGCGTGAGGGTCCTCTCCAGGATGTGGCGCAGCTCCCCGAGGAAGGCCTCGGCGGCCAGCTCGGGATCGTCCTCGTCGGTCATGGTCCGCAGGGACAGGGTGAAGGACTGCACGACCAGCAGTACGGAGCGGGCCTGCCGTTCGGGGTGGCCGGCCCGCACCGAGCCGTCGGCGTGCCCCTCGCGCAGGATGCCGGCCAGCATCTCCAGCAGGGCGTCCTGGCTGGCTCCGCGCCGGTCCAGGACGTAGGGGAGGAGCAGTTCGGGGTCCACGTCGAGGATCTTGCGGAAGAGCGGATGGGCGCCGAAGGCGCGGACCGCCGCCACCAGCCCTTCGGTGATCACCTCCCGGCCGGTCGTCCCCGGCCGGCGCTCGGGGACGGCGCCGGTGGCCACGGCGATCCACTCCCGGGTCATCAGGTCCCCGACCAGGGACCGGACATCGGGCCAGCGCCGGTACAGCGTCATCCGGGAGAGCCCGGCGCGACGGGCCACGTCGGTGAGCGTGGTGCGGCGGACCCCGACGGCCAGGACGCAGTCCCGCACCGCGTCGAGCACCGCGTCGTTGTCCGAGCCCGCGGAGGAGGCGGCGGAGGAACCGGCGGAGGAACCGGCGGAGGAACCGGCGGAGGAACCGTTGTGACGAATGGGCGTCATGTGTCACAGTGTAACGCCATGTGAGGCCGTCGGTCGACGGCATCGCTCGTTTCCGAACCGGTGAGGACGACAGCCATGGACATGCTGTGGAGCGGCTGGGGCGACCCGGCCAGGGCGACGCCGCTGCCGGACACGGTGACCGGGCTGCTGCGCGATCTGCTCGGCGTCGAGCCGCGCCGGACCGCACCGCTGGCCCTGGAGGACCTGGACGTCCCCGACAGCCCGCTGACGCCCGCCGCGCACCGTGCCCTGACCGAGGCCCTGGGCGGGGAGGACCGGGTGCGCACCGACGCGGAGACCCGCGTCCGGCACACCCGCGGCAAGTCCACCCCCGACCTGCTGCGCATCCGCGAGGGCGACCTCGCCGACGTTCCCGCGGCCGTGCTGCTGCCCGCCGGGCACGACGAGGTGCTCGCCGTGCTGCGGGCGTGCGCCGAACACGGCCTGTCCCTGGTGCCGTTCGGCGGCGGCACCTCCGTCGTCGGCGGCCTCGCGCCCGCCCGGCGCGCCACCTTCGTCGCCCTGGACCTGCGCCGCATGGACGGCCTGCTCGACCTCGACCCGGTGTCCCGCACCGCCACCTTCCAGCCCGGCCTGCGCGCCCCGCGGGCCGAGGCGCTGCTCGCGGAACACGGCTTCACCCTCGGCCACTTCCCCCAGTCCTACGAGTGGGCCACCATCGGCGGTTTCGCCGCCACCCGCTCCAGCGGCCAGGCGTCCGCGGGCCACGGCCGCTTCGACGAGATGGTGCTGTCCCTCACGCTGGCCACGCCCGAGGGCACCCTCGACACCGGACGCGCCCCCCGCTCGGCCGCCGGGCCCGACCTGCGCCAGCTCGTCCTCGGTTCGGAGGGCGCGTTCGGCGTCATCACGTCGGTGACGGTCCGCGTCCGCCCCGTCCCGCGGACCCGCGTGTACGAGGGCTGGCACTTCCCCTCGTTCGAGGAGGGGACCACCGCACTGCGCCGGCTCGCGCAGGACGGTCCGCGTCCGACCGTGCTGAGGCTGTCCGACGAGACCGAGACGCTGGTCGGCCTCGCACAGCCCGACGCGATCGGCTCCGGCGCCCCGCACCAGGCCGGCTGTACGGCCGTCGCCGGCTACGAGGGCACGGACGAGGACACCGCGTACCGCAGGGAACGGGCCGCCCACGTGCTGCGCGCGTGCGGCGGAACGCCGCTGGGGGAGGAGCCCGGCCGGCGCTGGGCCCACGGCCGCTACGCGGCCCCGTACCTGCGTGACGCGCTGCTCGACGCCGGGGCCTTCGCCGAGACCCTGGAGACGGCGGCGTTCTGGTCCCGCGTCCCCGGGCTGTACGCCGCGGTCCGCGACGCGCTCACCGCCACCCTGACCGGGGTCGGCACCCCGCCCCTGGTCATGTGCCACATCTCCCACGTCTACGAGAACGGCGCCTCGCTGTACTTCACCGTCGTCTCGGCCCGGGGCGAGGACCCCCTGGCGCACTGGGCGCGCGCCAAGCACGCCGCCAACGAGGCGATCCTCGCCGCCGGCGGCACGATCACCCACCACCACGGGGTCGGCACCGACCACCGCGACTGGTACGTGCGCGAGGCCGGCTCCCTGGGCATCGGCGCCCTGCGCGCGGTGAAGCGGCACCTGGACCCGTCGGGAGTGCTCAGCCCCGGCGTCCTCCTGCCGGCCGACTGACCGGCACGCGGAACCTCGATGCCCCGGTGGCCCGTGGGTCGACCCCAGATGCTGCCCGGCCCGCCGGTCCACCCCGCACCCCGTCAGGCACCCGCTCCTCCCCATCCCGTCGGCCGTCCCGGAGGCACCCCGATGCGACAGTTCACCGCCGTCGTCAACCCCACCGCCGGCGCGGCCACCGCGGCGGCCGCGTTGCTCGCCCTGGCCCGGCACCTCCGCCAGGAGGGGGCCGACCTGCGCACCGAGTACAGCCGGAGCCTGGCCCACGCCCGGGAACTGGCCCGCGAGGCCGGGCGGCGGGGACGCGTCGTCCTCGCCGTCGGGGGCGACGGCATCACGGGCGCCGTCGGCGGCGCCCTCAGCGGTACCGGCGCCACCCTCGGGCTCGTCCCGGCCGGCCGGGGCAACGACTTCGCCCGCGCCCTCGGGCTGCCCGAGGACCCCGCCGCCCTGGCCCGCGTCCTGCTCCACGGCGAGCCCCGGCCGGTCGACACCATCGAGGTCCGCTCCGCCGTCCACGACCGCACCGCGGTCCTCGGCAGCGTGTACGCGGGCGTGGACGCCCTGGCCAACCGCCACGCCAACCGGTCCCGGCTGCTGAAGGGCTCCGCGGCCTACTACGCGGGCGGCCTGCGGGCCGTCACCACCTGGCGGCCGGCCCGCTACCGGGTCACCGTCGACGGCGAGGAACACCCGCACACCGGGTACACGGTGGTCGTCGCCAATTCCGGCCACTACGGTTCGGGCCGCGTGATCGCCCCGGACGCCCGCGTGGACGACGGCCTGCTGGACGTCGTCCTGATCCGGGCGGCACCCCGGCGGCTGTTCTTCACGCTGATGAACGAGCTCAGGACCGGCGCCCACGTCCACCGGCCCCAGGTGCGGATCCTGCGCGGCCGCGAGGTGTGCGTCTCGGCCGACCGCGACGTCCCCTACGGCGCCGACGGCGAGGTCGAGGCCGCCCTCCCCCTGACGGCCAGGGTCCTGCCCGGGGCCCTGACCGTGCTCCACTGACCGCGCCGGCCGCCCGTCACACCGTCCGGCGGGACCGTGCGCCGTGGTAGTGCCGGGCCAGCCTGGCGAGCGCCACCGCGCCGAGCAGCAGCCCGAAGTCGCGCAGCGCGATGTCGTAGTGGCCGGGGATCGTGAGCAGGTTGACGATGATGCCCGCGAGCCAGCCGGCCACCAGCCAGCCCCCGAAGCGCGGCGCGATGCCCACGACGACACCGGCCACGATCTCGATCACGCCCACCGCGTACATGGCCGCCTGGGCGCTGCCCGGGACGAGGTCGTCGATCCACGGCGCGAGATAGGCGGGCCAGTCGACGAGGAGATGGGCGAACTTGTCCAGTCCGAACAGGATCGGCGCGACGGTGAAGCCCGTGCGCAGGATGGCGAACGCCTGGTAGCCCGGATCGGTGAGCGAGGCACGCCGAGGAGGCGCCGAGGTGCCGCCGGTGGTGGTGGAGGTGGAGGTCATGGCCTTCCCCTTACGTCCGCTGACGTGTGCCGAGTCTGAGTCTTCTATCGACAACTTCCATTAACGATAGAAGCTCCGTTTCCCTCTTTAGTCAATGCCTGTTGCTTTTACACTGGTGTTCGTGGACGACACGGAAGACGTACGCGACAAGGACATCTCCGCCATCGCCGCGCTCGGCGAGCCCACCCGCCGCAGGCTGTACGAGTACGTGGTGGGCCGACGGCACCCCGTCGGCCGCGACGAGGCGGCCGAGGCCCTGGGACTGGCGCGGCAGACCGCGGCCTTCCACCTGGACCGGCTGGCCGCGGAGAACCTGCTCGACGTGCTCCACGTGCGCCGCAGCGGGCGCACCGGACCGGGCGCGGGCCGGCCCGCCAAGCTCTACCGGCGCTCGGCGGCGCAGATCGCCGTCAGCCTCCCGGACCGCCGTTACGAACTCGCCGGACGGCTGCTCGCCCAGGCCGTGGAGGAGTCCGACACCACCGGGCGGCCCGTGCGCGAGGTACTGCACCACCGGGCGCGGGAACTGGGCGTACGGCTGGGCGAGGAGAGCGAGGAGAAGGAGCCCCTGGGCCTGCTGGAGCGGCACGGCTTCGAGCCGCGGCCCGAGGACGGCTCCGTCGTCCTGGGCAACTGCCCCTTCCACGCGCTGGCCCGCGCGCACACGCAGACGGTGTGCGGCATGAACCTCCACCTGATGCGCGGCCTGCTCGAAGGGCTCGACGCGGGCGGACTCGAGGCACGCCTCGCCCCCGAACCGGGCCGCTGCTGCGTCCGTCTGGACCCGGCCGCCTGAACCGGCTGCCCGGAGGCGCCCCATGACCCCGCCCGCACTGTCGACCTTCGGCCACGGCACGGCGGGCCGGGGCGCGCTGACCGCACTGCTGCGCGACGCCGGGATCGCCGCCGTCGTGGACGTCAGGACCGCCCCGGGCAGCCGCCGTGACCCCGACCTGGCGCGGCTCCGACTGGCCGCCTGGCTGCCCGAGGAGGGCATCGCCTACCGGTGGGAACGCGACCTGGGCGGCTTCCGCAGGCCGCCGCCCGACTCGCCGGACACGGTCTGGCGCAACGCCTCCTTCCGCGGCTACGCCGCGCACACCCGCACCCCCGAGTTCGTCGCCGCGATGGACCTCCTGCTGGACCGGGCGGCCCGGGAGCCGACCGCCGTGATGTGCGGCGAAGCGGTCTGGTGGCGGTGCCACCGGCGGCTGATCGCCGACTTCGCCGTCCTGGCCCGCGGCGTGCCCGTACGCCATCTGATGCACGACGGACGCCACACACCGCACCGCCCCACGCCGGGCGCCCGCCTGCGCGACGACGGGCTGATCGTCTACGACGACACGGCGGCGGCCCCGTAGCGGCGGACCGCAACCCGGGAGTCACCCGCTGTTATCGGACACGACCCAAGACTGGACCGGTTCGTTCTCTGGAATTATTCGTGTCTGGGGTTGTAGGTTCGTCCCATGACCGGACCCCGGGTTCCCACCGCCGCCGAGGAGCTGCGCGCGGCCGGCCTGCGCGTCACTGCCGCGCGGGCCGCGCTGCTGGAAACCGTCCGGGCCGGTGACCACCTCGGTGTCGAGGCCATCGCCGGCGGGGTGCGCGACCGCGTGGGTCACGTCTCCCTGCAAGCCGTGTACGAGGGCCTGCACGCCCTCACCGCGGCGGGACTCGTGCGCCGTATCGAACCGGCGGGCGGCCCGGCCCGGTTCGAGGGGCGCGTCGGCGACAACCACCACCACGTCGTGTGCCGCTCGTGCGCTCGCGTCGCCGACGTCGACTGCGCCGCCGGCGAGGCCCCCTGCCTGACCGCGTCCCACCACCACGGCTTCACCGTCGACGAGGCCGAGGTCATCTACTGGGGCCTGTGCCCCGACTGCTCCACGCCCCCCAGTGCCCGAGCACTGCGATCCACCTAGTTCCGGAAGGTTTCCCATGACTGAGAACCCCGATGCGATCGTCACCGACGCGAAGACGGAGGGCACCGGTGGCTGCCCCGTCGCACACGATCGCGCCGCGCACCCCACGCAGGGCGGCGGCAACCGTCAGTGGTGGCCGGAACGCCTCAACCTGAAGATCCTCGCCAAGAACCCCGCCGTGGCGAACCCGCTCGGCGAGGAGTTCGACTACGCGAAGGCGTTCCAGGCCCTCGACCTCGACGCCGTGAAGCGGGACATCGCCGAGGTGCTGGGCACCTCGCAGGACTGGTGGCCCGCCGACTTCGGCCACTACGGCCCGCTGATGATCCGTATGGCCTGGCACAGCGCGGGCACCTACCGCATCAGCGACGGCCGCGGCGGCGCCGGCGCCGGCCAGCAGCGCTTCGCCCCGCTCAACAGCTGGCCGGACAACGGCAACCTCGACAAGGCCCGCCGACTGCTGTGGCCGGTCAAGAAGAAGTACGGCCAGAGCATCTCCTGGGCCGACCTGATGATCCTCACCGGCAACGTCGCCCTGGAGCAGATGGGCTTCGAGACCTTCGGCTTCGGCGGCGGCCGCGAGGACGTCTGGGAGGCCGAGGAGGACGTCTACTGGGGCCCCGAGACCACCTGGCTGGACGACCGGCGCTACTCCGGCGACCGCGAGCTGGAGAACCCGCTCGGCGCCGTCCAGATGGGCCTCATCTACGTCAACCCGGAGGGCCCGAACGGCAACCCGGACCCGGTCGCCGCGGCCCGCGACATCCGTGAGACCTTCCGCCGCATGGCGATGAACGACGAGGAGACCGTCGCCCTCATCGCCGGCGGCCACACCTTCGGCAAGACCCACGGCGCGGGCCCGGCGGACGCCGTCGGCGACGCCCCCGAGGCCGCGCCGATGGAGCAGATGGGCCTCGGCTGGCAGAGCACCCACGGCACCGGCAAGGGCAAGGACGCCATCACCAGCGGCCTCGAGGTCACCTGGACCAGCACCCCGACCCGGTGGAGCAACGGCTTCTTCAAGAACCTCTTCGAGTTCGAGTACGAGCTCACCAAGAGCCCGGCCGGCGCCCACCAGTGGGTGGCGAAGGACGCCCCGGAGATCATCCCCGACGCGCACGACCCGTCGAAGAAGCACCGCCCGACGATGCTCACCACCGACCTGTCGCTGCGCTTCGACCCGGTCTACGAGCAGATCTCCCGCCGGTTCTACGAGAACCCGCAGGAGTTCGCCGACGCCTTCGCCCGCGCCTGGTACAAGCTGACCCACCGCGACATGGGCCCGAAGTCGCTGTACCTCGGCCCGGAGGTCCCGGAGGAGACCCTGCTGTGGCAGGACCCGCTGCCGGAGGCCGAGGGCGAGACCGTCGACGCCGCCGACGTCACGGCCCTCAAGGCGAAGATCCTCGCCTCCGGTCTGACCGTCCCGCAGCTGGTCGGCGCCGCCTGGGCGTCCGCCGCCACCTTCCGCGGCAGCGACAAGCGCGGCGGCGCCAACGGCGCCCGCGTCCGCCTGCAGCCGCAGAGCGGCTGGGAGGTCAACAACCCCGACCAGCTCGCGCAGGTCCTGCGCACCCTGGAGACCATCCAGGCCGAGTTCAACACCGGCGCCAAGAAGGTCTCCCTGGCCGACCTGATCGTCCTCGGCGGCGTGGCCGCCGTGGAGAAGGCCGCCCAGGACGCCGGTGTCGAGGTCGAGGTGCCCTTCACCCCGGGCCGGGTCGACGCGACGGAGGAGCACACCGACGCCGAGTCGTTCGCGGCGCTGGAGCCGACCTACGACGGCTTCCGCAACTACGTGGGCAAGGGCAACCGCCTGCCGGCCGAGTACCTGCTGCTGGACCGCGCCAACCTGCTCACGCTGAGCGCCCCCGAGATGACCGTCCTGGTCGGCGGCCTGCGGGTGCTGGACGCCAACCACAACGGCTCCCGGCACGGCGTGCTCACCGAGACGCCGGGCAGGCTCACCAACGACTTCTTCGTCAACCTGCTCGACCTGGGCACGACCTGGAAGTCCACTTCCGAGGACCAGACCACGTTCGAGGGCCGTGACGCCTCCGGCGCGGTCAAGTGGACCGGCACGCGCGCCGACCTCGTCTTCGGCTCCAACTCCGAGCTGCGCGCCCTCGCCGAGGTCTACGCGAGCGACGACGCCAAGGAGAAGTTCGTGCGGGACTTCGTCAAGGCGTGGGACAAGGTCATGAACCTCGACCGGTTCGACCTGGTCTGATCCTTCCGCACCGCTGCCGCACACCGTCCGGGCCGGCCCGCAGGGGCCGGCCCGGACGTGTCTCCCGCCCCGAGATGCGGGTCCGCCGCCCGCCCATCAGGGTGGAAGCGAGTCGATCGTCATCCGAAGGAGGCGTCCGGGATGGGCAAGGGCAGCGACCGCGGGAAGAAGCTGCACAAGGGCGACGAGGTCGCCTGGAGCAGCCACGGCAGCGAGACGACGGGCAAGGTCGAGAAGAGGATCACCGAGCGCACCGAGGCGGCCGGGCGCACGGTCGCCGCCTCGGAGGAGGAGCCGCAGTACGAGGTGCGCAGCGACAAGTCGGGCAGGTCCGCCGTCCACAAGCCCTCCGCGCTCAAGCGGAAGAAGAAGTGAGCGCCGTGGACGGGGAACGCCGGGACGAGACGTGGGAGGAGTTCCGCGAGCTGGTCAACATGAAGCCCGCCGACCTCGAGCAGTGGCTGGGGACGGAGGAGTCCCGCAGCGCGGGCCAGCACAAGGACGGAGGCGAGTCGACCGGGCACGCCTCCGGCCGGCGCATCGTGGACATCCTCCGCGCCGGACGCCGGGACCTCTCCGACGAGGACTACGCGCACATGCGCAAGGTCGTCGGCTACATCCGCCGCCACCTCGCCCAGCGCCCCTCGGGCGACGTGCGCGACACCCGCTGGCGCCACTCCCTGATGAACTGGGGCCACGACCCCCTCGACGACTGAGGCCGCGGCCCGCCTCCCGGCAGGTGCCGGAGCCCGGCGGGCCGCCGCCGCGGAACGGCCGGGCCGCGGCCCCGGACGCGGTCAGCCCGTGCGGGGCCGCACCGTCATCAGCAGCCGGCGGGGGCGCACGGTGGCCCGGGCCACGGGGGTGACGGTCCGGCCGGGGGCGAGGGTGAGCCGGACCGCGGGCAGGATCGTCGCCAGGGCGGTGGCCAGCTCGGTCAGTGCGAAGCGGTCCCCGATGCACTTGTGCCTGCCCGCGCCGAACGGCAGGAAGGCGGCGGGCGGCGAGCCGTCCTGGTGGCGGTCCGGGTCGAATGCCAGCGGATCGGGGAAGAGGTCGGGGTCTCGGTGCAGGGCGTGCTGGCAGTAGGCCAGTTCGGTGCCCGGCGGCAGCGTCCACGCGCCCAGGCGGGTCTCGGTGACGGTACGGCGGGTCACCAGCCAGCCGGTGTGGTGCAGCCGCAGCGTCTCGGTGATGACGCGGTTGAGGTAGGGCAGCCGGGTCAGGTGGTCGAAGGTCACCGGCTCGCCGCCCAGGACCTCGTCGAGTTCCTCCAGCACCCGTGCCTCGATGCCGGGGTGGCGGGCGAGTTCGTACAGCACCCAGGACAGCACCGACGCCGTGGTCTCCGTACCGGCCACGGCCAGGGTCAGGATCTCCGAGCAGATCTGATAACCGGTCAGCGGCCGCCCCGTCTCCTCGTCCCGGGCGCGCAGCAGCAGGGAGAGCATGTCCCCGGTGTCGTGTCCCGACGCCTGGAGGTCGGTGACCGCGCGGTCGATGGTGGCGCGCACGGCGTCGCGCGCGCGGTCGAAGCGCCGGTTGGCCGGGAGCGGGAGGCGTTCGACCCAGTCGGGCAGCATGATGCGGGCCCCGACCCCGTTCATCACCACCGACAGGTCGCGGCGCAGCCGGCGGAAGGTCCGCTCGTCCAGACTGCCGGAGAACACGGTCTTGGCGAGCATGTCCAGGGACAGTCTCACCATCGCCTCGCGCACGTCGAGGGTCTGCCCCGGGCGCCAGCCGGCCAGGGCGGTGTCCGCCTCCCGGCGCATGATCGCGACGTACCGGGCGATCTCGGAGTGGGTGAACGCCGGTTGCAGCTGGCGGCGTTTGCTGACGTGGCGCCGGCCCGCGGCGGTGACGACCGAGTCGCCCA
Organism: Streptomyces capillispiralis; assembly: GCF_007829875.1. Lineage (NCBI taxonomy): Bacteria > Bacillati > Actinomycetota > Actinomycetes > Kitasatosporales > Streptomycetaceae > Streptomyces > Streptomyces capillispiralis. The sequence continues at coordinate 7,784,380 of NZ_VIWV01000001.1, forward strand.
GCAACTGGCCCATCTTCTCGAAGAAGCGGCCCTTGTCGAGGCTCGGGCCGAGGTCGACGAGCATGGCGCGGATCAGGGCCGGGTCCTGGACGACGATCGTCCGGTTCCCCGGCAGGCCGATCTCCACGAGCGGACCGTGGTCGGCGCGGAGCGAGGCGATGAAGCCGAGGTTGTCACGGACCAGCTGTAACGCGTGCCCCAGGACCGGAAGGGATCCGGAGGCCCTGGGTATGGGGGGAGGAGCTGCGAGCGTCATGGGGGTGCTCCCTTCACGGCGGTCACGGGCGCCCGATCACTTCCCTTCCACCGCGGCCGGGTAATCGGCGACCGGACGTGTCCTGCGCCACGCGCCCCGGCACGGCCGGCCCCGTTCCATGCCCACGGGGGCCTTGCCGCAGCCGATCACTCACGCTTCAATGCACCTCATCCCCCACAGGAGGAACACCCGACCCACACCCAGCAAAGGGGTTCTTCTTGACCGCCCTACGCGTCACCGCCGTCACGGCCGCGGCCTGCGCCACCGTGCTCGCCACCGCCCTGCCCTCGTCGGCGATCAACTCGTACAACGCCACCCCCGCCCCCGAACGCACCGAGGTCGGCGCCCTCGTGGCCACCTGGGACAACGACGGCGATCCGGCGACCCCGGACCGGGTCGACTGGGTCTGCTCCGGCACCATGATCGACGCGGACACCTTCCTCACGGCGGCCCACTGCACCACCGACTGGCCGGACAACGTACGGTTCCACGTCTCGCTGGAGCAGGACGTGCAGGCCGCCCTGGACGCCGCCGCGAAGAAGCACCCCGGCGACCCCGCCGCCCAGGCGAACGCCGTCGCCGTCCCGGGCACGGCCCACAGCCACCCCGGCTACCCGGGCCCCGCCGCCGACACCCGCGACATCGCGGTCGTCGAACTGCCCGCCGCGCAGACGAAGGCGCGCTGGTCCTTCACCCCCGCCGCCCTGCCCACCGCCGACCAGCTCGGCGCGCTCGGCCCGCGGAAGCTGAACTCCACCGACTGGGCCGTCGCCGGCTACGGCACCCAGGAGGCGCTGAACGGCCCCGGCGGCCAGACCCACCCCGGCGGCGGCGTCCGCATGAAGGCGCCGGTGACCTTCGACGCCCTCAACGACGCGTGGGTGCGCCTGGCGATGACCGCCCCGCAGGGCAACGGCGGGGCCTGCTACGGCGACTCGGGCGGCCCCAACTTCGCCGTCCTCGGCGGCAAGCGGATCCTCGCGGCGACGACCATCACCGGCGACAGCCCGTGCTACGCCACCAACGTCACCTACCGGCTGGACACGGCGGGGGCGCGTTCCTTCCTGTCCCCCTTCGTGGACCTGCCGTAGCCGGGGCGGGGGCCGGGCGGACCCGTGCGAGCGGCACACACGCTCACCGGCACGGCCCACCCGGCCCCCCCCGACGCCGGTATGACCCAAACGACAGACCCTACGCCCGCCCGGTGAACTCCCACTGTCCGTGCGGCACTTCGTAGACCACGAAGCCCGGCTCCGCGCGCAGGAACCGTGCGCCCCGCGGCGCGGTGACCCCGGCGCGGCCGTCCCCGGGCACGTGGACGTCGGCGGTCGCGCCCACGGGGACGCGCACCGCCAGCCGCAGCCGGCCGTCGATCCGCGCCCAGGACACCGCGGCCGGCCCGCGCACCGTGCGCAGGGAGGTGCGCGCCCAGTCCACCCCCGTACGGGCGTCGGGCCGCACCACGAAGGTGCGGTAACCGGCGTCGCCGGGCCGCAGACCGGCCACGTTCTCGTAGAGCCACTGCACGACCGTGCCCTGGAAGTAGTGGTCGCGGGAGCGGGAGTCCAGGGGCCACATCTCCCACATGGTGTCGGCGCCGTGCTCGTGCCAGTGCCCCCAGCCCGGGTACGTCCGCTGGGTGGCCACCGCGTGCGCCACGTCCGGGTGGCCGTGGGCGCACAGCACCCGCAGCAGCACGCTGGTGCCCAGCGCGCCCGTGTCGAGATGGTTGCCGCGCTCCTCGATGTCCCGCACCAGGCTGTCGACGACGGAGGCGCGGGCTCCCGGCGGCACCAGGCCGAAGGCCAGCGGCACGGCGTTGGACGTCTGCCGGTAACCGGGGTCCTTGGCCGTGCGGTAGTGCCCCTCCGGGCCGAGGAAGGCCGCGTTGAAGGCGTCCCGCAGCCTCCCGGCGGCCGCCCGGTAACGGGCCGCGGTCTCCCGCTCGCCCAGCAGGTCGCCCGTCTCCGCGGTGTGCAGCAGGGCGCGGTGCAGATACGCCGTCGCCGTCAGCCGGGTGTCCTCGGGCGGATTGCCGCCGTAGCCCGGCGGCAGGTAGTCGCCCAGCGCGGTGACCGCCAGCCCGTCCCGCAGCCGGGACAGCTCCCAGTCCAGGTAGCGCACCAGCGGAGCCCAGTGCTCCCGGGCCACCCGCTCGTCGCCGTACACGCGGTACATCTCGCGCACCACGAACGGGTACACCGTGGTCCACTCGGGCGAGGGTCCCAGATCGCCGTAGCCCCAGCCGCCGCTCGGCACGATCACCGGCAGCTGCCCCGCCGCCGTCTGACTGTCCGCCAGGTCGCCCAGCCACTTGGACAGCAGCCGGTGCACCCCGAAGGCGTACGCCATGACGGGGGCGCCGAGCTGGGCGTCGCCGGTCCAGCCGTTCTTCTCGTACATCGGTGTGTCGGTGGGGATGCCGTGCAGGTTGTTCAGCACGGTCCGGCGCATGGCCCCGTCCAGCCACTCGTAGAACGGCTCGGAGCAGGAGAAGTCGCTGACCTCCTCCACCCGGGTGTGCACCACCCGGCCGAGCACCTGCTCGGCGGAGGGCCGCGCCGGCAGCCCGCCGATCTGCACATAGCGGAAGCCCTTGTACGAGAACGAGGGCTCCCACACCTCCTCGGCGCCCCCGGCGCACACGTACTCGTCCGTCTGGAAGCGGCCCGGCACATGACCCGTCTCGGCGTGCACGCTGCCGTCTTCCTTCAGCTTCTCGCCGTGCACCAGCCGCACCACCGTCCCTGGGGTGGCGTCCCGCACGGTGAGCCGGGTCCAGCCGGCCATGGTGCGGCCCATGTCGACCACGTACACGCCGGGGCGCAGCTCGGTGATCCCCGTGGGCCGCACCGTCTCGACGATCTCGATCGGGTCGTGCGGCTGCGCCCGCAGGGTCCCGGCCGGCGCCTGCCGCACCCCGGCCGGGCGCCACGCGCTGTCGTCGAAACCGGGCCGGGTCCAGCCGGCCGGGAGCAGACGGGCGTCGAAGGTCTCCCCGGCGTACAGGGAGTCGGAGCGGGTCGGGCCGTCGGCGAGGCGCCAGTCGCCGTCCGAGACGACGGTGGTGCGGGAGCCGTCCGGGTGGTCGATCTCCAGCTGGGCGAGCAGGCACGGCTCGCCGTGCCAGGGCGCGCGGTGCCAGTTCCACACGTTCGGGGTGGTCATGCCGAAGAAGCCGCGTCCCAGGGTGACACCGAGGGCGTTCTCGCCGCGTTCCAGCAGAGCGGTCACGTCGTGCACGGCGTACAGCACGGTCTCGTCGTAGTCGGTGAAACCAGGGTCGAGGACCTGCCGTCCGACCCGGCGGCCGTTGAGGTGCGCCTCGTAGTAGGCCAGTCCGCTGATGTGGAGGCGGGCCGCCGAGACCTCCTTGCGCACGGTGAAGGCCCTGCGCAGCAGCGGCGCGGGCCGGTCCGGTACCGCCACCGACACCCCCGAGCCCCACGGCCCCTGGCCGTACGGCGCGAGGACGGCCGCCCGCGCCCAGCCGGAGTCGTCGAAATCCGGCCGTTCCCAGCCCTGTTGCTCCGTCTGCGAGGTGAGCCAGGCCGGGCCGGTGACGAGTTCGTGGCTCCGTCCGTCGGTGGTGTCCACGACCAGACGGACCAGCAGGCCGCCCGGATTGACCGTGGCCCCGCCCCGGTTGGTGGCGAGCGCGGCCAGGACGACCGCCCCGCCGCCGGACTCCTGCCCGGCGGCACGGACGAGTTCCGTGATGTCCGCGACGTGTCCGGTGCGCCAGCCGTCCTGCTGCTGCGGCGCGTGCAGCACCCGCTCCCCGCACGCGTACAGCGTGAAGTCGTCGTCGGCGGTGGCGACCAGCACCGCCCGCCGGACCGTCGCGCCCGCGGGCGGCGCCGTTCGTGCCCGGAACCACCGGGGGCCCTCGGGAGCGTCGGAGGAGGTGGCGCCCGGCGACCAGATCCACGAGGCGCCCTCGAACGACGGCGGCCGCGGCGGGGCGTCGGCGCCGATCCAACGCGCCCGCCAGTCAGAATCGGACAACGTTGTCTCCCACCACCGCGGCTCGCTCCAGCGGGACGCCCGGCCCCGTGCGTCCCACACCCGCACACGCCAGAAGTAGCGGGTGCGGGGGAGGAGTTCGGGGCCGCCGTAGGCGACACCGACCGTCCGGTCCGAGGCGACCTTCCCGGAGTCCCACACCGGCCGGCCGTCCCAGCGGTCGTGGTCGCGCACCACCTGGATCCGGTACGCGCCCTGCCGGGCGCCCTGTCCCGGCGCCTCCAATTCCCAGGAGAGTCGTGGGCGTTCGACGTCCGTGCCGAGCAGTGTCTCGGCGTACTCCACAGTGGTGCGCACGATGCGCGGCCCGCTCGCCCCCGGGCCGGACGACGGGGCGGCCGCCGCCGGCGGCGCGGCGGCGAACCCGCCGAGGCCCGCTCCGGCGGCCACGGTTCCCTGTAGGAAGACTCTTCGCTTCCAGCCTTCAGCCATGATGCGTCCCTTGCTCGTTCCTCACCGACGATGCTTGAAACGTTTCATTCGCGCTCTTCAGTGATCCTAGGGACGCCGGAAGAGGCGCTACAAGGGGTGTGACGGCGGGGATGTCGAGGACACGCCGACCGGATCGGCGTGTATTGCGCTCGCGTTGTCGGTGTGAGGTTGCACAATGATCTTAAAAGGAGATCAACTCCGGCGCCGCGCTGGGTAGACGGTCTCATGTCCCGGCCCCGGAAAGGTCCCGCTCATGCTCTCGACCGTCAACCGCACGAAGGCCCTCGCCGTCCTGCCGACCGTACGCCGTGGAGGACCGGCGACGGCCGGGCTCCGGGAGGGCCGCTCCCGGTCGCGCACCCCGGCCGACACCACCCACGCCGACGTGCTGCGCATCATCGCCGACCCCCGCAGCCCCACGTACGTCACCGTGTACGCGGGCGGCCGCCGCAGATACAGCTACTGGCGTCCGCTCGACTCCGCCACCGGTACCGGCGGCTGCTACGCGGCCCTGCCCACCGCCGCGTGCGACGAGCTGCACGCGGCCGGACGGATCACGCTGGGCGAGCCGGTCGTGGACCCGAACCGGACGACGTACCGCGTCCGTCCCGCCGCTCGCGCCCAGACGGTCACGCGCGCGCCCTCGGTCGCGTGCCCTCCGGCCGAGCCGGTGCGCCCCGTGCGGCAGCGGGCGCGCGTGGCCTGACCGGGTCCGTACCCTGCTCCTGGATGCGGGCCGGAGCCTCTCGCGAGCGCGGCGACACATTCGGCCCTGTGCCTCTCCTCCCACAGGGCCTTGTCGGTGAGGGGGCAGGTGACCGGCGCAGACAGCGAAGGATTTCGGGCTATCGGCAGGGCATCGAAAAAGCCCCTCCGAAGCGACCGCCTCCCTGCTGTTGTCATGCCCCTGAAAGGTCTCCGGCCTGGGGGCGTGCTCCCGCTCCGGGATCGGCGGGACGGTCGGGGTGCGCAACACCGAGTGGGACGGAACCGTGGCACCGGGCGGTTCGGCCTCCTTCGAGTTCACCGCCACCGACAGCTCCTCGGCGGCACCGCACACGCTCACCTGTGCCCGCCCCTGAACCGCCGGCCGGCCGTCCGCGCCCCGGCCCGGGGCGCGGACGGCCACGGCTCGGCCCGGTCAGGCGATGGACGCCGAAACGATCGCGGACACCGCGAGGTTGCAGGACGCGGTCACCCAGACCGCCGGGTGCGGTGCGGGATCGACCAGCGTGGCACCCAGGCGGCCCGGCGTGATGAGGTCCACCACCAGGAACGCCACGGCCATCATCACCAGCCCCAGCACGCCGAACGCCGCGGTGGACACCAGCCCCTTGCCGAAGTCCTGGTACGTCGTCCAGATCGACGTGAACACGATGCCGCCGATGCCGAGCAGCGAGGAGCTGAGCACCACGGCGGCGTTGCGGTTGCGCTCCTGCCAGATCTGCCGGCCGAGCTTCCCCGGCGTCAGCACGTCGACCAGCACGATGCCGAGAACCAGCAGGACCAGCCCGAGTGCGCCGTAGGCGGTGGCCCGGCCCAGTCCGTTGACGATGTCGCTCATGAGGTTGCCGGCTCCGTAGCGTGAGAGATCGTGAATGATCGCGGTCAAGGGCGAGCAAAATGTAGCGCACCCGTTCGGCCCCCTGACCTGGCGCCCCGCCGTCCGGCACGGTTCCCGGCCGGCAACTCGGCCGTGAGCGGCGGCAGATGGGTCCCGCCGCGGACGACGAGTCATGCCGCCGCCCATCCGGGGCATCAGCAGTCCATGAGGCGTCAGCGGGGCGCCGGCGGCGACCGGCCGCCGGTACGCCGTGACGGCACGCGAAGGAGAAGCAGCCATGAGCAGGGGCAGCCGCACGCTCACCGTCCTGTACGCCGCCGTCGCCCTCTGGCTCTCCTTCTGCACCGTACGCACCTGGGGCACGGTCCCCGTCTGGAGCAGCCTCGCCATGGTGGTTGCCGCCCTCGCCCCCGTCGTGGGTGTCGTCCGCGAGACCGTCATCGCCGACGAACGGCGTGCCGTCGCCGTCCTGCGCGAACGGGAGGGCCGCCGGGCGGCGTGGCGGGACGCGGCGGCCGCGGCGCTCGCCCAGGCCGAGGTGGAGGCCGCCTGCTGCGAACGCTGGTGGACGTCGTGCGCGACCGAGCACGACGCCGGCTGCGCGCACCGGAGGTCCTGGGGCAGCAGCACGGCGTGACCTCACTCGGGCCGCCGTACGGAAGGGACACCCGGGCCTGCGGGACGGCGCGGGCCACGAGGTGAGCGCGCCGCCGCCCCGGACCGTCGGGTCCGGGGCGGCGGGGTCACCGTCTCGTGGTCCGGCCCGTCACCGGCGGGCCGCGGTGGAGGCGTACCAGGGGTAGGCGGGTACGTCCGGTCCCCAGGTCCCGGGCCGGCCGTCGGCCTTCCTGGTCACGAAGACGGTCGGCTCGGACGCGGTCACGCCGCCGCCGGCCGACCGGGCCGTGACGAACCACGCGTGGGCCGTTCCGGGCGTGAGCCGGTTCCAGGTCACCGAGGCGGTCTCACCGGAGCCGGCCTTGTCCCTGCCGATGACGCGCACGGGGTTGTACAGCGCCAGCGAGTCCGTCCTGAAGGACGTGGTGCGGGTGGTGAGGTCCACCGGCAGCACCATGTTGTCCTCGGTGCCGTCGTAGCGGTGGTCCGCGTCGTACTCGGTGGCGCCGAACTCGTCCAGCAGCGGCGAGTAGGTGTCCACGGTCAGCTCGGCGCGGTCGACGTCGAACTGGAGCATCCGGAAGAAGCTCGCGCCGAACCGCAGCTGCTCGTCGGGCCGGTAGCCGCCGATCCCGGTGAGTCCGAGCCGGTCGGCGGAGACCGTGTAGAACTGGTAGTCCGCGAGGAGTTCGACGACGCCGTGGGCGACCTCGCCGACCTTCGGCTTCACATTGGTGCCCACCCCGTGCTCGTGACCGGCGAGGATCAGGAACACGTTCGGGTTCTCCTGGACCACCGTCCTGTACAGCATCGACCCGTCGGGCGCCGCGAACGGGGCGCCGCGTCCGTCGGGGCTGCCGCTCGGGGCGAGGTAGTCGTGCGACAGCAGGATGCCGTTGCGGTCCGGGTAGCGCTCGAACACGGAGTCCGCCCAGGCCGCCTCCTCCTTCGTGACGCCGTACGACAGCCCGACCACCACGAAGTCGACCCCGCCGGCGGAGAACAGGTCGTAGTGGTTCTGGTTGTCGCCCTCCCGCCACGGGCCGCCGTACTCGGCGTGCCGCCAGCCCTTGGACAGCGCCTGGTAGCGGTCGGGCCCGTAGTACCGGTTGTAGAGGGAGCCCGGGCCGGTGTCGGTACCCGACCGGTTGTCGTGGTTGCCCGCGATCACCCCGTTGGGGACACCGGCGTCGTCGAGGATCCGCTGCTGCTTCGAGGACACCTCCATCTCGCCCACGACCTGCCGCTCGGTGGCCTCGTCGGCGGGCTTGCGGATGTTGTTCTCGATGATGTCGCCGGTGTGGGCGACATAGGCGATCTTCCGCTCGTCCTTGTTGGCGGCGATCCAGCGCGTCACATCCCCGTACGCCTTCTCCCACACCGCGCGCTCCGCGGCCGTCTCTTGCTCCACCGCGCCCTCGGAGAGGTACTGGGTGTCGGTGAAGTGGACGAGGGAGAAGTCGTATGCGCCGGGGTCGGCGAACCGGTCGGGGTCACCGGCGTCGATGTCGTCGGCGAACGGGTCCTCGCCCGTCACCATCACGTGCACCTGCTGCCCGTCGACGTACGCGCGGTCGACGACGGCCGTCAGGACGGTGTCGCCGTCGGCGGCGCCCCGGGCGCTGGTCAGGACGTCCCAGCGGGCGGCGGCGGTGTTCCACACGCGCAGCGAGACGAGCCGTTCGGGGTCGACGACGCCCTCCCAGCGCAGTACCGGCGCGTCGGCGTGCCCCCGCACCCGGACGTCGAACCGCTGGTAGGTGACGTCCCGCGCGGTGGGTGCGTCCAGGGTCCTGCCGTCGCCGGGGGTGAGGCCGGTGGCCTTCACCCCGCGCTCGCCCGGCACGCGCAGCGTCGTGGGTACGGAGGCGGCGGTGCCCTCGTACACCTGCCGCGGCGTGAGGATCTCGGCCTCGGAGAACGTGGCGCTCACCGTGCCCCCGTCGGGCTCCGCCACCTCGGCCGACAGCCGCACGCTGCGGCCCACGTCGGTCGTGCCCGCCTCCGGGCTGAGCGCGGACGGAGTGTCCGGGACGCCGGCCGAGGTGAACGTCACCTCACGGGTACCGGAGTTGCCGAGTCCGTCGGTGCCGGACACCGACAGGGTGTGCTCGCCCGCGGACAGACCCGGGCCGATGTCCGTGCCGACCTCGACCGGTCTGCCGTCGAGCTTCACCTCCGGGCCGTCCACCACACCGGAGGCGTCGTCCAGCCGTACGTCCAGCGCGACCGACGCGGTGATCCGCTGTCCGGCGGCCGGGACACTGGCCGCGATCCGGGGGGCGGAGTTGTCGGTGACCAGCAGGCGGGTGGCCTTCCCGCCGGACCGGGACACCGCGGCCAGGGTGTGCCCGCCGTCGTCGATGCGCCCGGTGTCCAGGTCGGCGCGCAGCCCCTGGGCCGGGCCCTCGACGTAGAACTCGAGGTCGATCTCGGTGAGCGGGTTGACGTTGTCGCCGCAGTTCCCGTCGCCCAGGCTGTACGCGCCCTTGATCATCCGTCCGGTGGCGGTGCCGCGCGCCGGGGTGAGGGTGATGCCGGAGACGGCGAAGTCGTCACGGTTGGCCCCGCAGGACGTCGTGAACGTGCCCGCGACGAAGTCGACGGTGTTCCAGCCGGGTTCGAGCCATTCGTTGGGGAAGGACAGGTCGACGTGCCGGCTCGCGACGTCGCTCTCCAGTACCTGCTTGCGGCCGTTGACCAGGACGTGGTTGCCGTAGCGGGCCTCGATCGAGTTGCCGCCCACGGTGAAGCCGAGGGTGGCGCTGCCGGAGCCGAGGGTGTCGGCCACGGGCACGGCCGGCGCGTCGATCGTGTAGTGCAGCTCGATCTCCCGCAGGCGTGTGTCACTGCTGCCGCAGGAACCGTCGCCCAGGGCGTAGGAGTCCTCGATGTCCCGCCCGGTGACGGTGCCGCCGTCGAGGGCGAGGCCGAGGCCAAAGATGTCGAAGTCGTCGAGGTTGTCGCCGCAGCTGTCCCGGTAGGCGCCGGCGACCACTTCGACGGTGTTGTCGCCCGGCACGAGATGACGGGCCGGGATCGCGATCTCGGCCCGCTGGCTCACCCAGGTGCCGCCCAGGTCGATCCGCTTGCCGTTGACGAGCAGGTGGTTGTCGTACCGGTCGTCGATCGAGTTGGCCCCGACGTCGAAGGAGAAGGTGGCCGCGCCGCTGCCGAGGTGCGCCCGGGTGACGGGTGCCGCGCCGTCCACGGTCAGCGACGTGACGCCGCCGTCGGCGCCCGCCGGGAGGCTCGCGGACACCGTCTGCCGGCCGGACACCACGGTGCCGTCCTCGGGCAGCAGCCGGGGCGCGCCCGCGGGGGCGTTGTTGACCGTCACGGTGTTCTCGACCGTCTTGCCCGACGCGGTCGTCGCGCTGAGGACGTGCGTGCCGTTGCCGAGCCGCGTGGTGTCCAGGTCGGCGCGCAGGCCGGTGGTGCCCTGCGGGTCGCGCAGCACGAAGAAGGTGAGCGTCGCCTTCGTCAGCAGGGCGGGGTTGGTGCCGCAACTGCCGTCGCCGAAGGAGTAGGTGTACTCGTTCTCCTCGCCGTCGGCGCTCTCGCCGAGGAGTTCCAGCCTGATGTCCGAGAGCACGAAGTCGTCGTGGTTGGTGCCGCAGGAGCTCTCCACGGCGCCGGCGACGATCTCCACCGTGTTCTCGCCCTTGACCAGGTGCCGGTTGGGAATGTCGAGGGTGCCCCGCTTGTTGGCGAGGTCACCGATGTCGGCCCGGAACTCGCCGTTGACCACGACGTGGTTGCCGTAGCGGGCCTCCGTCGAGTTCGACCCGACGTCGAAGCCGAGCCGGGACACCCCGGTGGTCCGCTCGGCGTCGACGGCCTTCCCGTCGACCGCCAGTTCCGTCACGGAGTCACCCGCCAGCGTCGGCGTGGCCGCGACCGGCTCGGTTCCCTCCAGATACGCCCCGTCGCGGGGGACCAGGGAGGGCAGGCTCGATTCCGCCGCCGGGGCGCCGGGCCGCGCCGGCTGCCCGGGGCCGGCCTCGGCGCGGGCCGCCGTCACGTTTCCGCTCACCAGGAGCAGCGCGGTGAGCGCCACCCCCAGGAGCCGCCGGGCCCCGGACCCGCCGCCCGGCCGTCTTCGCCGCTGTGTGGGACGCATCAGCAGCCGTCCTTCCTGATCGCCGCAAGATGACGGGCACGCCGACAGGCTGTGCGGCATGCCCATGGCGAAGCCTGGGCAGCGCAGATGAACGCGGGTGAAGCAGCCGTGAACGATCAGCGGAAGGAGGGTTGCGCGCCGGGGCGGCGATGTCGGGGCGGAGCGTCAGGACGGCGTGCCGCTCACCGCCGGAACGCCCGGTCCTGCCTCGGTTCCACCGCCCAGCGGAACACCCGTCGCACGGGTGCCGTGCACAGGGCCGTCACGATGACGGCGGCGGCCAGGGTGACGGTGACCGCGCCCAGCGGCCGGTGCAGCCACTGGGGGTCGTACCACCCCCAGTACTTGCTGCCCTGCGCGACGAACCCGTGCAGCAGATAGCCGTACAGGGTGGCCGAGCCCAGCGTCGTGAACCAGGTCCGCCGCCCCGGCACCCAGGCGAGGAAGCACGCGACGAGGAGCAGCGAGCAGCTAAACAGGGCGAGGGTCATGACGGGGCCGTACCAGTCCGGAGCGGACAGCTCCCGCGCGCTGTCGCGGTGGTAGAGCCAGGCGGCCGTCACCCGGGGGACGGCCCAGTACGCCACGGCGAGCGCGCCGGCGAGGACGGGCACGGCCAGGACGCGCACCCGGCGGCGGCGCACCCAGCGGAAGTGCTCCGGCCGCAGGAACAGACCGAGCACGAAGTACGGCAGGAACTGGAGGGTGCGCTGGATGTCGAGGTCCTCGCCGAGGGACGGGGACAGCGTGGCGAGCATGGCGACGACGAGGGCGACGGGGACCGGCCACCGCACGATCCGCCACAGCGGTGTGGTGAGCCGCCACATGAACAGCGCCGCGAGGAACCAGGTCAGGTAGAGCGGCTCCAGCAGCGTGACCGGCCGGTCGGGCACGCCGTCCGTCCACCGGGTGAACAGGGTGTACGCGGTCTCGAACACCACGTACGGCAGGACCACCCCGGTGACCAGGCGCTTGACGCGCCTCGGGCTGCCGTCGAAACCGCGCGAGTGGTACCCGGCGACGACGACGAACGCGGGCATGTGGAACGCGTAGACGAGCATGTACAGCGCGCTGACGGCGCGGCTGCCGTCGCGCAACGGCTCCCAGGCGTGCCCCATCGCCACCAGCACGATCGCCAGGTACTTGGCGTTGTCGAAGAACGCGTCACGGTGAGGCGCCCGCCCGGACCCGTGGTCCGTCGTGGCGGGCGCCTCGTCGTGCGGGTGCGGGGTGGACGCGGCGACGGCGACGTGGGGCGACGGCATCCCGGGCACCTCACCCGTCCCGCGGGTGGTCAAACCTGCGGCCGGTCAGCCACTGACCGAGAGGCTGGAGTTCCCGCTGCTCTGGTAGCCCTCGGTGGCGAGGATCATGTAGTAGCTGAAGCTGCCCAGCCGCATGCCCGCGCGCGACCAGGCGTCGAAGTGGTTCCCGGTGGTGATGGTGCCGCCCGTCCGCTTCTGCTGCCGGACGCTCCAGTACTGGTTGAAGGTCTTGGTGCCCTCGACGGACGGCGCGTTGTACCGGGTCGTCTGGTAGATGTCGTACGTGCCGCCGTCGCTGGTGACGGTGCCCTTGTAGGTGCCGGTGGGCCGGTAGGTGCCCCAGTTGTCGACGATGTAGTACTCCACGAGCGGGTTGGACGTCCACCCGTAGAGGGTCAGGTAGCCGTTGCCGGACGGGTTGAAGCTGCCCGAGTACCGCACGCTGCGCCGTCCGCCGTTGCTCCAGCCCTTGCCGCAGACGAAGTTGCCGCAGTTCCTCCAGGAGGTGCTGTAACTGCCGCCGGAGGACAGCGTCATCGACACCGATCCGCCGCCGTCGGTCCAGAACGAGTAGTAGAAGCCGTTGTTGGTGCCGGTCTGGTTGGTCGTGATGGTGGTGTCCGCGTGCGCCGTGCCGGGCAGCAGCAGCCCGGACGCCGCGCCCAGCGCCAACGCGCCGGCGCCGCCGAGCACACTCCTGCGGCCGATCTGCGGGCTGGTGTTCTCGTGCATGCGTGCTCCCTCGGGTCAACCGGCGGGGCAGCCGGGTTTCTTGGTGCCGCTCAGTGTTGGGTTGGGCCGTGGGGCTCGTCAATGGTTTCGACATCGATGGCGAAAACTTCTGCCATGTCCACGGCTAATTTGATCGATGTAAGTGGTGGTCAGAGCGCTTTTACTGTGCGGCAGTCCTGTGGTGCGATCGGAATGGGCGCTTCCAAGATCGGAGATTCGCCCTCTGTGGAACGAAAGTTTCGATGACCTTCCGATCGGATTTTGCCTTTCTTTTGCCCTGCGGGAACATGGTCGCGGCCGCGTCCGTTGACCGGACGGACCGTGAAAGATCCGGGACTGACAGCAGGACCGGACGGGCAGCAACAGAAGCCGAGGTGGCACCAAGTGGCGATGTGGGACCGGCTCAAGGACCAGGCCAGGACTCTTCAGCAGTCCCAGGGCGCGAGGGCGGGAGGCGCACAGCAGGCACATGGGCACGGCTCCTCCTCCGGTGGAGGCTCCAAGGCCCAGCTGATGGGGCTGTTCAAGTCGCAGCTCGCGTCGGCCAAGGCCGAGCTCAAGAGCGGCGCCTACCGGGACGCCAGCATGGCGATGTGCGCGCTGGTCGCCGCCGCCGACGGACGCGTCGAGCCGGCGGAGCGGCAGCGGGTGGAGGAACTGATCGTCTCCAACGAGGTGTTGCAGAACTTCCCGGCGGACCAGCTCCGCCAGCGGTTCAACGAGCACGTGGACCGGCTCACGTCCAACTTCGAGCTCGGCAAGGCGCGGGCGCTGGAGGACATCGCCAAGGCGGCGAAGAAGCCGGCCGAGGCGCGGGCGGTCGTCCAGACCGGCATGGTCGTGGCCGGCGCCGACGGCCACTTCGAGCCGGCCGAGCAGTACGCCATCCGTGACGCCTGCTCGGCCCTCGGACTCTCACCGACGGAGTTCGGTATCTGACGCCCCCTCCCGCGCGGCGGTGAGCGCCGTCGCGTCGACGGTGTGACCGAGCAGGTGCAGCGGGCCCGCCGTGATGCCGGCCGTCTCCATGGCCTCCCAGTGGGCCCGCGCCGCCGCCGCGTCCACCGGACCGTGCACCGCGGGCAGCCGGTGGCCCGCGGCGTGCAGCAGGGACTCGGTGCGGCAGGAGGCCAGGGTCCCCTCGATCCACGGCTGAGCGAGATGGCCGGCCGCCGCGACGGCCGGGAGGTCCGGGGCGACTTCCCGGTCGGTGCGGCCGACATCCAGCAGGCCACCGCCCAGGACCAGCACGTCGCGCCGTTCGCGCATGCGGGCCAGGGCCCGCCCGGTGTCGAAGCAGTGCGGGAAGGAGTCGTCGACCACGACGGCACCCGGACGGAGCCGGTCGACGTCGAGCACGGCGGCCGCACCACTGACCGCCGTCACCAGCAGATCCGCTCCGTACACCCCGTCCGGCAGCATCCCCCCGGCCTCGGCGACCTCCACCTCGCCGGCCAGGCCGCGCGCCCGCAGCCGGCGACCGAGTTCCGTCAGCCGCGGTCCGCTGCCGCGCACGTCGCACAGCAGCAGCCGCCGCGGCGGGCGAGCCGCCAGCGACAGCAGCAGTTCGAGCGAGGAGGCGCCGATCGAACCCAGCCCCGCGAACGCCACCTCGAGGTCCGCCAGATCCCGGCCCGTCGCCTCCAGCGCCGCGTGCACGGTCCTGACCACCGACACCACCGTCGCCGCGTGCCCCGTCGTCACCGTCGCCGGATACCGCTGGAACCGCAGCACATCGAAGGCGTAGCCGGTCAGCGACGGGATCATGCCCGCCAGGGACACACAGCGAGCGCCCAGCGAAGCGGCCAGCGACACCGCACGAGCGGTGTGGGCCACCAGACCGGGCTCCCCGCCGAGTTCGTCCGCGAAGAGCGGGACGCAGACGAACCCCGACCGGCCCAGCGGCGTCCCCACCGTCTCCA